>WHTG01000149.1 GCA_009377835.1 Nitriliruptorales bacterium | reverse complement strand
CCTAAGGCATGGCCGCTCAAGCAGCGCAGCGGTAGCGGCCTAAGGCATGGCCGCTCAAGCAGCGCAGCGGTAGCGGCAACGGGGAGCGGTCGTCAACCGCCGAGGAACCCGTTGTCCTCAAGCCAGGTCTCGGCCACGTCAGCAGGATCCTCCTGGTCGACGCGCACCTGACGCACCAGCTCGGTGACTTCCTCGGTCGTCAGCTTCTCGGACACGGCGTTGAGCAGCTCCGGGATCTCTTCGTTGTTCGCCTCCGACCGGATCACCGGCACGATGTTCTCCGCAGGCTGCAGCTCCTTGTCCTCCTCGAGCAGCATCCATCCCTTTTCGGCGATCAGACCGTCGGTGGTGAACATCAGTGCGACGTCGATGTCGCCGTTCTCCAGCGCGGCCGTGGTGAGCGGCCCGCCGGCGTCGAGCGGACGAAACTCCTTGAAGTCCAGGCCGTAGGTCTCCTCGTAGCCAGGCAGGCACAGCGGACGCTCGGGGCATTCCGGAGGGCCGCCGAAGATCAGATCCGACGCCACCGGCTCGAGGTCGGACACGGCTGAGAGGCTGTGTTCGTCCGCCGTCTCCGGAGTAACGACGAGGCCGTTCTTGTCCTGCGCCGGCGCGGGCTCGAGGACGTCGACGTCCTTCTCGGCGAACGCCTCCCGCAGTTTCTCGGTGGTCTCGTCGGTGTCCGGGGTGGCCTCACCTTGCCCGCCGTTGAGGAACTCCAGTGCCGTCCCGACGTACTCCGGATACAGGTCGATGTCGCCTTTCTCGAGCGCCGGGAGGACGATCTCACGCGCGCCGAGCTGGAATCGCCGTTCCACCTCGTAGCCGGATTCCTCCAGCACCGCGGCGTACATGCTGGCCACGATCTCCTGCTCGTCGAAGTTCGTGGAGCCCACGATCACGCTGCCTCGTTCCACCTCTTCGGTCGCACCACCACCGCCACCGCCGGCATCAGTGCCTCCACCACACGCGGCGGCCACCAACGCACAGCCGACCAGCGCGGCCATGAACGCATGGCGTCGAGCGTCTCCTCGAATGAATCGCATGAGATTTCCTCTCCGTTGGATGCGGCGTCACGTAACTATCGGGGCGTTGGAGGACTCCGCAGGTTCCGCGGGTCCAAGCGCACGTTCACGGTGCAACGCGCTCGACACCACAATTCGTTCCAATTGATCGAGCAGAAATTCAGTCAGGACGGCGAGCAGTGCCACGAGTGCCGCGCCGACGATGACCATCGAGCGGGCCGCCACGTTGAACTGCACGCCTTGCGCGAGGCCGTCGATGAGATAGCGGCCGAGTCCTCCGAGGCCCACGAACGCAGCCAGTGTCGCGGTCGCGACGACCTGCACAGCCGAGGTGCGGATCCCGGTCATGATCAGCGGCATCGCAACCGGGATCTCGACACGTGCGAGCACCTGTGCACCGGTCATGCCCATGCCCTCGGCGGCTTCCCGTACCTCGGCGTCGACCTCGCGAATGCCGACATAGGCGTTGGTCAGGATTGGCGGAATCGCCAGCAGCACGAGCGCGATGTAGACCGGTATCAGGTTCAGGCCGAAGACCACGAACGCACCGAGGATCAGCCCGAATGTCGGGATGGCGCGGCCGACATTGGCGACGTTGACCGCCAGGGTCCCCCCGCGCCCCGTGTGTCCGATCCAGAACGCGAGCGGAAGCGCGATGACCATGGCGATGACGGTCGCGCCGATGGAGTATCCGATGTGCTCGAGCAGCCGCGCCGGGATCCCGTTCGTGCCGGACCATCGGGTCGCGTCGGACAACCAGCGAACGACCTCGGCGAGGACGTTCACGAGACCGTCCGTGCCCGCGACCACGGCGTCAGCCCCCGCTCCAGCGCGACAAGCGCCAGGTCCGCCACGACGGCCAGCAGGACCGACAGGACGAATCCGATGAGCAACGCGGTGGGATTTCGACGTTGGAACCCGAGCAGGAAAAGCTGTCCCAGACCACCCTGGCCGATCAGAGCGGTGATCGTGACAAGACCGATCGTTGTGACCGTCGCGATGCGCACTCCTGCGATGATCACCGGCAGCGCGACAGGCAACTCGACGCGCAACAGCTGTTGGCGCCGCGTGTGACCCATGGCCTCCGCGGCCTCCCGCACCTCGGGGTCCACCCCATCGAGTCCGACGGCGGTGTTGCGGAACAGGATGAGCAGTGTGTAGATCACCAGCCCGATCAGCGACGTCGTACGCGTGAGTCCGGTGTTCAAGAACGCGATCAGCAGGACGAACAGTGCCAGCGAGGGGATCGTGAACAAGACGCCGGTGAAAGCCAGCAGCGGCTTGTACAAGGGCCGCCACCGCACGGCTGCGATTGCCATGGGTGCCGCGATGACGAAGCCGATGAGTACCGCCAGCACCGTCAGCTCGATGTGCTGCATGAATGCGTCGATGACGCGGTCGACGTTGCGGGACCTCGACAACCACTCCCAGTCGGGGAACGGTCGGCTCTGTGCCAGCAGCACGTCAGATGATCTCCTCGCTGAGCAACTCCGGCGTGAGGATCCCCTCGTACCGACGGCCCTTGCTGATGCGGACGGCGACGCCCGTCTGCGACGTGATCATCGCGTCGAGCGCAGCACGCAACGAGTTGTTGGCGTCGACGGTGGTCGCGAACTCGCGAGGAGTGAGATCGCCGACCGCGCTCGTCAGTCCGTCCACCGGAACCCATCCCTGCAGGACGCCGTCGTCGACGACGACGACCCAATCGGTGCCGGCGGACTCGGCGACAGAGGCAGCACGTGCCGCGCTGTCGGCCGGCGACACGACCGGACCCGGGTCAGCCTTGACCTCCGAGACGGGGATCAACGCGAGCCGCTTCAGCCCACGCTCTGCGCCCAGGAAGTCCACGACGAAGTCGTTGGCCGGTTCGGCGAGCAGTTGGGCCGGGGTGTCCATCTGCTCGAGATGACCGCCCTGGGACATGATGGCGATCCGGTCCCCCATCCGGATCGCTTCGTCGATGTCATGCGTGACGAACACGATCGTCTTGTGCACCGTCGCCTGCAGCCGCAGGAACTCGTCCTGCAATCGGATCCGCACGATCGGGTCGACCGCTCCGAAAGGCTCGTCCATCAGCATGATCGGAGGATCGGCCGCGAGCGCGCGCGCCACGCCGGCGCGCTGTCGCTGCCCTCCTGACAACTGGTGCGGGAAGCGGTCGACCACGCCATCCGACAGTCCGACGAGGTCGACGAGTTCCGCGACGCGCATCTTCGTCCGCGCCTTGTCCCACCCGCACAGCTGAGGGACGGTGGCGATGTTCTCGCCGATGGTGCGGTGGGGGAACAGACCGATCTGCTGGATGACGTAGCCGATGCCGCGGCGCAATTCGGCAGGGTCGACCGACATGACGTCGCGTCCGTTGACAGTCAGGGTGCCGCCCGTCGGGGAGATCATGCGGTTGACCATCCGCATGGTCGTCGTCTTGCCGCACCCCGACGGTCCAACGAGCACGACGACTTCGCCGGCTGCGATCTCCATGGTGAGTGAGTCCACGCCGACGGTTCCGTCAGGAAAGCGCTTGGTGACCCCGTCGAAGGTGATCACGATGTTCCTTCGTTGTCCGGGAAGGCCGGGGTCAGGCTAACGGCTGCCCAACAGCTCGTCTGCCACAGGTCGTCAGTTGCCGGCGTCGCCCGTGCCGAGCGCACCCGCCGACAGGTGCCGCAGCGCCCCTGACAAACCCGGATCGGCGATCGCGATCGCCTCGTCCCACCCGAACCACCGGACGTCCTGGCTTTCGTCCGCGGGTGGGGACGGGTCGTCCTTCCCGGCGAACAGCAGGTACCGCAGATCAAGGTGTCGATGACCGCGCCCGCCCGGATGGACGTCGACGTGAACCAGGGGAGGCGCCCCCGGCCAGGGCAACGGCTGCAGCCCCGTTTCTTCCACCGTCTCCCGTATGGCTGCGTCCGAGGGGGCCTCGCCCGGGGCGACATGACCCCCCGGCTGGAGCCACAGCCCCAGCCGCTTGTGGCGGTGCAGCAGGGTCCCCCGCAGGCCGACGACCACTGCGGACGCAGTGACATGCGTGGCGTCTGCATGCTCGTCCAGCGGGTGTGGCAGCCGGTCGAGCGCGGCGAGGAACTCGGCGATCGACACCTTGTGGCGGGCATCCACCGGCCTCATGGCCGCGATGGAGCGGCGGAGGTCGGCGACGGCCTCGGCGGGTGTCACGACGGTGTCGCGGCCGCGACGGCCTCCGCGGCCGCGGTAACCGCACCGGCGACAGCGGGTACGACCGCACGGTTGAAGGGCGACGGGATGATGTAGTCGGGCGACAGTTCGTCCGCCTCGACGATGTCTGCGATGGCGCGAGCAGCGGCCAGTTTCACCGCATCGTCGATGCCTGTGGCACCTGCGTCGAGCAGGCCGCGGAACAGGCCCGGGAAACACAACACGTTGTTGATCTGGTTCGGCTCGTCGCTGCGGCCGGTCGCGACCACGGCGGCCCGGCCGCGCGCGAGCGCCGGGTCGATCTCGGGGGAGGGGTTGGCCATGGCGAACGTGATGGCGTCGGCTGCCATCAGATCCAGCTGCTCCATCGTCAACGTGTTGGCAGCACTGAGTCCGATGAAGACGTCGGCGCCGTCGAGGGCCACCTCTTTGGCGCCCTCGAGTTGGCGCGGATTCGTCTGCTTGCCGAAGCGTCGATAGATCGGATCGCGTGCCTCGCGGCGCCGCGGGGTGACGATGCCGTTCTTGTCGACCCCGACCAGGTCGGTCACGCCGGCGGCCATCAGCAGATTCGACACGGCGATACCGGCGGCACCGATGCCCTGCACGACGACCCGCAGGTCGGTGCCCACGCTCTTGCCGACCAGCCGTACCGCGTTGAGCAGCGCGGCCAGAACCACGACAGCCGTGCCGTGCTGGTCGTCGTGGAAGACGGGGATGTCCACGCGCTGACGCAACTTCCCTTCAACCTCGAAGCACCTGGGCGCCGAGATGTCCTCCAGATTGATGCCCCCGAAGCCCACCGACAGGGCGGCGATCATCTCCACGAGCCGATCAGGGTCCCGCTCGTCCAGGCAGATCGGATAGGCGTCGACCCCGGCGAAGTCCTTGAGCAGCATCGCCTTGCCCTCCATGACCGGCATGGCGGCGGCGGGGCCGATGTCGCCCAGTCCGAGCACCGCGGACCCGTCTGATATCACGGCGACGCTGTTGCGCTTGATGGTGTACGTCCGCGCCAATTTCGGGTTCGCGGCGATCGCGCTGCACACCCGCGCCACGCCGGGCGTGTAGACCATCGCGAGGTCCTCACGCGTCTTGACCGGCACCTTCGTCTGGATTTGCAACTTTCCCCCGTAGTGCAGGTCCATCACCCGGTCCGACGTCCCCAGCACCCCCACCGCCTCCAGGCGCGCGAGCACGCCAAGCAGCTCGTCGCCGTGTGTGGCGTCGCGCACCCGCAGCACGACGTCACGGATCACGCGGCCACCGCGTCCCTCGACCAGGTCCAGCGCCCCGACGACTGCGCCTGCCTCCGCCACCGCCGTCCGCAGCCCGTCCAGCGCCGACGAATCCCTCGGCATCGACAGCCGGAACGTCTGGGCGTGGGTGGGGGGCAGAAGACCGTCGGCGGCCATGTGCCGCAGCTTAGAGCGGAGTCACGACAGCCCGTGCTCAGGCGGCGGGGGCGACGTAGATCTGGTCTGCCGCGCTGTCCGGCACAGTCACCACCTCGCCGTCGACCTCCGCGACGACGTCGCCGTTGCTCTGGCGCAGGGCGGCGACGACCCCGGGGCGCAGTCCATGCGTGCGGAGGAACCGCATCAGGTCGACATCGCCCTGCAGTCGTTCGGAGATCCGGACCAGCGTGGCCTGTCGGCCCTCCCGGGCAGCAGCCGTCATGGTCGGCAGCGAGAGGTCGGGCTCGGGGCCCATCCCGGGGATCGGGTTGCCGTGCGGACAGGTGGTGGGGCTCCCGAGCAGGTCGATCAGACGCTGTTCGACCTCGTTGGAGATCACGTGTTCCCAGCGGCATGCCTCGTTGTGCACCTGCTCCCACTCCAGCCCGATGATGTCGATGAGCAGCAACTCGACCAGCCGGTGTTTGCGCATGACGCTCATTGCCAGCGCACGGCCGCTCTCCGACAGCTCGATGTGCCGGTCAGACTCCACATGAAGCAGACCGTCGTGTTCGAGGCGGGCGACGGTCTCCGACACCGCCGGCGCCGACAGCCCGAGTCGCTCGACCAGCCGCGCCCGGATGGGCGGGATGCCCTCCTCCTCCAACTCCCAGACGGTGCGGAGGTACATCTCCGTAGCGTCGATCAGCGGCGTGGTCACCGGGGGCCCTCCTTCGTGGGCGGAATGGTAGACGACGCGCGATCCCGTACGGCGCGAGTTTGAGGATCATCCGTGCGGAAACGCACATGGGGTGCCTGAACTCACGGCGGTGTACCTGGACTTCCAAGACCGCGGCAGCTACCGGGTCTGGCGGTGGTTGTCGCTGCTACCCGAACGCCACACTGTTGAGGTTCGCCCCTTCTGGTCCTCCGTGACGCGCGACGAGCCGAATCCGTGGGAGCGGACAAGTCCCAGCTGGTCGCTGGAGCTGCTGGCGCTTGCGGAGATGGCTCGCGAGAGCGGGCGGGAGCGCCACGAGGGATTCGTGGACGCCGCGTTCGCCGCCGTGTACGACTCCGGCGCTGACCTTTCGGGGTTTCAGGGTTGGCTCGAAATAGGTGCGGAGGTGGGGCTGGACCTCGACGAGTACACCAAGGACAGTGACCGCTGGCGGGCGGAGGTCGGCCTGTGGCACTCCGAGGCCAGGGACGACCTGGATGTGACTCGCGTCCCGAGCCTGGTGTTCGACGACGACCGCGTGCTGTTCGTGAAGCTGGACCACGAAGTCGAGGACGAGGCGGCGGCGCGACGGCTCCTGGCCGACCTCGCGGACCTCGCAGCCCAGCCCGTCGGCGAGGTCCGCCGGCCTGGATAATGGCGCTGGCCGCCGGAGCCCGTTGCGTCATACTTGGCGAATGGCAACCGACCATCGTTCGACCCTGTCCGGGTACGCCGCGAAGCTCGCCGAGGTAAAGGAGTACCTTTGACCTCGATGCGAAACGACGCCGGCTGACCGAGTTGCAATCGCTGGCGGCGCGGCCGGACCTGTGGGACGACTCGGCGAAGGCACAGCGGGTGATGGGGGAACTCTCCGCCGTCGAGGACGACCTTCGGGTGTACGACGAGTTCGCCGCGAACCTCGAGGACCTTACGGTGCTCAACGACCTGGCCAAGGAAGAGGACGACGAAACGACCGCGGCGGAGGTTGCCGAGGGACTGGACGGTCTCCGCCGCGTCCTGGACGACCTGGAGATCCGGGTCCTGCTGTCAGGCGACTACGACGCACGCGACGCGATCGTGACCGTGCACGCCGGCGCGGGCGGTACGGACAGCCAGGACTGGGCAGAGACGCTGCTGCGCATGGTGCTGCGCTGGGCCGAGCGGCACGGGTTCAAGGTCGACCTGCACGACGAGCAGGAAGGCGACGAGGCCGGCATCCGCTCTGCCACGTTCACCGTCCACGGCGCGCGCGCGTACGGGCTGTTGCACGGCGAGCGGGGTGTCCACCGGCTCGTGCGCATCAGTCCGTTCGACTCCCAGGCGCGGCGTCACACAGCCTTCTCGTCCATCGACGTCGTGCCTCTCCTCGACGAGGTCGACGAGGAGATCGTCATCGGAGACGACGAGCTGCGTGTCGACGTCTACCGCTCCTCCGGCCCGGGCGGGCAGGGCGTGAACACCACCGACTCGGCGGTCCGGCTCACGCACCTCCCGACGGGCATCGTCGTCTCGTGTCAGAACGAGCGCAGCCAGCTGCAGAACAAGGCGACGGCGACGACGCTGCTGAAGGCGAAGCTCGCGGAGCTCGAACGCGAGAAGCGAGAGGCTGAGCTGTCGGCCGTGCGTGGGGAGCAGCGCGACGTGGCGTGGGGCAGCCAGATAAGGTCCTACGTGCTTCATCCGTACCAGATGGTCAAGGACCACCGCACGGGACAGGAGACGGGGAACACGAGTGCGGTGCTGGACGGGGATTTCGACGACTTCATCACCGCGTACCTGCAGTGGAAGGCCAGGGGCGCCGCTGCCGCTGACGA
Source organism: Nitriliruptorales bacterium (assembly GCA_009377835.1). GTDB lineage: Bacteria > Actinomycetota > Nitriliruptoria > Euzebyales > Egibacteraceae > WHTG01. The sequence continues at coordinate 110 of WHTG01000149.1, read as the reverse complement.
CACGGGCTCCGACGTGTAGAGATGGTCCGTTCCCTGCTCGACACCGCGGACCTGGCGCCGCTGCGGAAGCTGGTCGCGGCCGGACCCACCGCCGCGTTTGCCGCCTGCCT
>WHTG01000312.1 GCA_009377835.1 Nitriliruptorales bacterium | reverse complement strand
GGCCCTGGTCGCAATGTCACTGCTCGCGCCTGTTTCCGTGCTGGTGTACTGGGCGGGTCGGGGGCTGCTGAGGGGGTCGTCGCGAGCGGCGGCGTTCACCAGCGATCCGGGGGCGCTGCTCGTCCCGCTGGTCAACACGGCCGCCGCCGCGGTCACGGCCGCGGCCGTCGCCGTGATCGTCGTCCTCCCCGTGGCCTACCTGACCGTCCGCCACCGCGGGCTGACTGCGGCGGCGTCCAACGCCCTGGTCGTCGCGGGATTCGCCCTGCCCGGACTGGTCGTGGCGCTGGCGCTGGCGTCGTTCACCCTGCACGGACCCCTCGTTGCCGGGGCGCTGTACCAGAGCCTGACGCTGCTGGTCGTTGCCTACACCGTCCACTTCGGGGCCCAGGCGCTGCGCGTCACGCAGGTGGCCGTCTCCGCCGTGCCGCCGCGCGTGGGCGACGCGGCGCGGATGCTCGGAGCGGGCAACGTCCGACGGATCTTCGAGGTGGAGATTCCCCTGATGCTCCCCGGGCTTGGCGCCGGGGCGGGACTGGTGCTGCTGTCGACCATGAAGGAGCTGCCCGCGACGCTGCTGCTCGCGCCGCCAGGTTTCACGACGCTCGCCACGCGCATCTGGACGGCCACCGAGGATGCCTTCTGGAGCGACGCATCCATCGCGTCGCTACTGCTGATCACGCTGTCCGGCGTCCTGACCTGGGCGTTGGTGATCCGGCGGTTCGATGCGCTTGACTGACGGCCCCGCGCTCGGGTGGCGCATACTGCTCGTCGCCGTGCTGGCCACTGGTGCAGCAGCGGCCGGCATCGGAGGCCGGGCGACCCACGGGGCGCAGGTCTCGGGCGATGAGCCCCAGTACCTGCTTACGGCCTGGAGCCTGTACACCGACGGCGACCTGGACATCGCCGATGAACTCGCGACCCGGCGATGGCGCGACTTTCACGAGGCGCAACTTCCGCAGCAGACGCGCCCCCTGCCCGGAGGACGCCACATCAGCCCGCACGACCCCTTGTTGCCACTGCTGCTGGCCGTGCCGATGGGTCTCGGCGGGTGGGTCGGCGCGAAGCTGTTCCTGTCGCTCATCGCCGGGATCACCGCCGCAGCCACGGCGTGGGTGGCGGTTCGACGGTTCGCGGTGCCGCCGAGGGTCGCGCTCGCGGTCGTCGCGATCTTCTGGACGTCGGCCCCGCTCGCGGCGTACGGCCACCAGGTCTACCCCGAGATGCCGGCTGCCCTGGCAGTTGTCGTGGGTCTAGCCGCACTCACCGGGCGGCTGCGCGGAGGGGCAATCGCGACGACGGTCGCCGCGATCGTCGCCCTGCCGTGGCTGGCCGTGAAGTACGCACCGGTCGCGGCCGTCCTCGCGCTGGTTCTGCTGTTCCGGCTGGTGCGCGCGGACCGGCGTGGCGCGGCCGCCTGGGTCACGGTGGCTCTTGCGGTGACCGGTGTCCTGTTCGTCTGGGTCCACCTCGCCGTCTGGGGCGGCATGACCTCCTACGCCGCCGGTGATCACTTCGTGGGCGGAGAGTTCACCGCCGTCGGGAGCCGGCCGAATTACCCCGGACGCAGCTCCCGCCTTCTCGGGCTGCTGATCGACCGTGAATTCGGACTCGGAGCGTGGCAACCAGCGTGGCTGCTGGCGGTCCCCGCGGTCGTCGCGCTGGCGCGGCGTCGGCCCCGCCACTGGTTGATCCTGGTCGCACTCGCGACGGTCGGGTGGTTCACGGCCGCGTTCGTCGCGCCCACGATGCACGGCTGGTGGTTCCCGGGACGCCAGACCGTGGTGATCCTCCCACCGGCGGTCCTCACGCTGTGTGTCGCCGCGGCCGGTGCCCCGTGGTTGCGCCGCGGCGTCCTCATGCTGGGTGCGCTCGGGGTCTGGAGTTACGCGTGGCTCGCGGTCGCGACGAGTAGCGGTGACGTCACCTGGATCGTGGATTTCACCACCGTCGGCGACCCCTGGTACCGGGAAATCCCCGAAGGAGAACCAGGGCGCTCATTGGTCCTGGTTCGTACGGAACGTGGCCGGCGCATCCTCCACGCCGCCATCGGCAGCGGCGCACTGGTCCTGGAGCGCGTCGGCCCCGAGATCGTCCAGGCGTCCCAGCCGAATCTTCT
>WHTG01000131.1 GCA_009377835.1 Nitriliruptorales bacterium | reverse complement strand
GGCCGATCCTGGTTCCTCTACCCGATCGAACGCCTCAATGGTGTCCAAGGCTTCCGGGATACGTCGCATTGGATGGACCTCGCCCAGCTCAGGCCCGGACACATACTGTACGAGGTCCAGGAGGCCTATCAACCCCCATCCGTCGTGCAACAGCTTTCCCGTGGGCCGCTTCATTTCACACCGATCTGGAAGGTGGCGCAGCGTCAGGCGAGCAAACCGGTCAAGTTCGGCACCATCAGCGCCGCTTGTCTACCGATGATGCTCTGGAATGAGCACTATTCCTCTGATCGCGATCTGACCCTGGATGTCGCCGCAGTTATGAACGAAGAGCTTAGAGAGCTGGCGGCGGCTGGGTGTCCGGTCATACAAATCGAAGAACCACCCCAGCACTTCGCCTGCTATGCAACACAGCCTGCTACGGAGAAGGATCTCGAGTTCCTGACCGACGTGTTCAATCGAGAAGTGGACGGGGTCGAGACCGAGATCTGGGCGCACACCTGCTGGGGAAACCCCAACCAGCAGAGCTTCTACTGGGACAAGCCCAGTTACGAGAAAGCACTCCCCTACCTCTTGCAGCTCAATGCCGATGTGCTCACCTTTGAGTGCGCCAGCAGCAACGGTCAGGACCTGCCCCTGTTCGGCAAGTACGAGACCGACAAGAAGATCGCGATCGGCGTGGTGACCCACACCGTCACGACCGTCGAGTCGCCGGGCCGGGTGGCAGATCTCATTCGCCGGGCGCTGGAGTACATCCCAGCCGAGCGCCTCGTAATCACCACCGATTGCGGCTTTGGACGCGAGGGCCTGTCGAGACGTATCGCCCAGTACAAGATGGTGTCGCTCGTCCAGGGCACCAACATCGTTCGGCGCGAGCTGGGGCTTCCGGAAGCCTACGTATCAATTGCCGATCCGAAGTTCGCCTTCACTCCACCACCGGACGCTTGACGCGATACGGCACGAACATCGAGGAGAGGGTTTCCCTGCGGTCGATTCGGGATGTCCGGTCTCATCGTCGTGCGCTGGTGTGGCGGCAGCGGTAGCCGGTCCGGTTGTTGATCCAGTGCGAGTCCAGCTGTCGCCCGCACACGCCGCACACCACCAGACTGGCGAACGCGCAGGTCCTGGTGCCACGTCGTGAGTCATCCGTGCAGCGGCAGCAAGTGCCAATGCGTGACGCCAACCTGCGCCAGCGGGCGGTGTCGGGCCGGGTGCTGCGGCGAGCTGTGCCCACATCTGCGATCACTCTCCCACCAGTGTGCGGTGCCGGAACCGGCGCCGAGCTGAGCCCGATCCAGCTACTGATCGGCGCCGTGCTGGCCGCCCTCGTGTTCCCGTTGCAGGCGGCCGTGCCCGCACCAGCACCAGCAACTCGTCCGTACCCGGCTTCGGGACCGGGACCTCCAGGAACGCCTGCTTCTCCGGACCGCCCGCTTCGGTGAACCGTACACGCGCATCCCTCTCCTAAACCCGAATCCACCTGGACGCACGCGTGCTGGCCAGGTGTGTGTACGCCGATCGCCGACCTAGCAGGAAGTCTGGTTGCCGTTGCGATGGGCTACCCGGTGAGGTGGTCGAGTAGCAGCGAGGTGGCTACCGGCGCCCGACCGATCTGCGGACCGTGTCCTGTTCCTGGCACGACCATAAACGCCGGGCAATCTGTCAAGCTGTCTGGCCAGCCAGATTCTGCGATATGGCGTGTTCGATGGCCGAGTATGAGATTCGCTCCTGCTCCAGGCGAACAGAACGTCCCAGTGCGTCCTCGACCAGGTCGCGGTACAGCTCGGCCTCTTCCTGCGTCAGCCGGCTTAACGATGCGATCTGCGGCGAGGCTTCCTCGACCCATTGGCCCTCGTGGGCCAGCAGTGTGGCGCGATCCATCAGCATCGAGCGAGCATGTGGAAAGCAGCACCGCAGCCGATCGAGAATGGCGAAGCCGTGGGTGTCGATGTCGCCCCAATAGATCAGCTCACGGTGTGCGAGCCAATCCAGCTGCTCGAGCGCCGACACCGCGTACCCGCCGCCGAACACCACCACGGCATCGTCGACCGGCGGGAAGGCCAGATAAGTGATGTCGTTCTCGATGATGTAGACCGTGGCACGGGTCGGCGGCTGTTCGGCAAGCTCGTCGAGCCGAACGGTCAGCTCGCTGAACCCGCCGGCCAGCCGCTGGTTCCGGCCGAGCGCACGCAGCCGGACGTACCCCGGGCGGCGGCGAAACCCATACCGGCCGGCGAGATCCGTCCGCGGGCACGAGGAGTCCACCCGGCGCTCGTCGAGCTGGGCGTCCAGCAGCGCCGCGAGCACCTGGCGGTGCCGCTCGATGAACTTGGTGTCCACGCCCGGCACGTCGACCTGCCGGACATACTGCGAACCGTCGACGTGCGCGTCGATCCAGTTCACCGTCGCCACAATCGCTGGCCACTGCCCCTCCAGCTCGATCAGCCGCAGCGGATGCCGGACCATCCAGTCCACCAGCCGTGGGCTCTGCGCCCGGGCTGCCACCACCAGCTCCGCGAACCGAGCGGCCTGCCCGGTCGTCCCCAGCGCCGACCACAGCTGTTCGTAGCTGTCCACCCACAGCTTGGCCGGAAGCTCGTTCGCCCCGACCAACCTCCCACCGACCCGGCGGTACTCCAGCCGACCCAGCCGCCCGGCCCCGCGCTCCCAGGACGCCACCCACTCCCGAGCCCGGTCGAGGTCGGACGTCAGTTCGCCCGCGGAGGGGCCGCGCAGCGGCATCGCGAGCGGCTCCCACGGCTTCCCTTCACCGTAGGCGGTCAGCGCGCGGCCAGAATCCCACCGTCGGCGCAGTCTGCGCGCGACGTCGTCCGGCGTCGTCCAGGACGTCATGCCGGTGTCGCGGCCTGGGCGACGGTCTGGGCGAGCCGCCGCTGGCGGTACTCCTCGATGGTCATGCATTGAAGCCGCGAGTAGTCACCCTCCTGAGTATTGTCGACGAACCCGACCGACGACACGTACGGCTCGATCACGTGAATCTTCTGCAGCGGTGTCACGATCAGCAACTGCAGCCCGAGCCGGGCGAACAGTTCCAGCGCGTACCGGCTGGACTCGTCCGAGCCGCGGCCGAATGCCTCGTCGATCACGACGAACCGGAACGACTTCGAGCGCACCGCCCCCCATTCCAGCTTGAACTGGTAGGCCAGCGACGCCGCCAGGATGGTGTAGGCGAGCTTCTCCTTCTGCCCGCCCGACTTGCCGCCCGAGTCGGTGTACGTCTCGTGCTCGGTGTCGTCCTCCCGCCACCGCTCGGACGCGGAGAACACGAACCAGTTCCGCACGTCGGTCACCCGAAGCGCCCAGGCGCGGTCGAGGTCGGTCTGCCCCTCCCGGCCGCGGAACCGCTCGATGATGGTCTTCACCTGCAGGAACTTCTGCTCGGAGTACTGGTCGGAGTCATCGCGGGATGCGGTGCCCTCGGTGCAGGCCCGCAGCTCGGTGCGGAAGTCACGGATGTCGGTGTTCGGCGTCTGGTGCTGCTCGAGCCGGATGTAGCGGCCGGGGTTGTAGTCGATGCCCACCAGCGACTCGTTGATCGTGCCGATCCGCTCCCTGATCAGGTCGACCTGCTTGTTGAGCTGCGCCTGGAAGCTGGCGATGTCGCGGATCGTGTTGGTGTTGAGGTAGTTCTTGAACTGCGCCTCGAACCGGGGCAGGTCGTCGTCGACCAGCCGGCGGTGCAGCTCGCGGTACTCCCCCGCCGCCTCGATCGAGTCGTCGATCTCCTCGGTTTCCTTCCGGTGCGCCTGGCGGAACGCGGTCATCTTGCGCACCGCATGGTTGGCCACCGTGTTCTGCCGCGACCTCTGCGCGCTGCTCGCGGATGCGATCGCGTTGGCCGTCTCGTTCTGCAGCCGGTCGATCCGGTCGGGGTCGGTCATAGCCGCCTCGCCGATCCGCTCGGCCAGCGCGTCAAACGCCGCCGCGGCGGCGTCGTATGCCGGGTCGCGCAGTAGCTCCCGCGCCCGCGCCAGCTCGGCCAGGTCGCGGTCGCGCCGGTCCTCGAGCCTATTGATCGCGCCGACCAGGTCGTCCCGTGCCGTGCCGGTCTGCGTGATCTTCTGCTCGACGGCCTCGATCTCCCGGCCCAGCCGGTTCAGCTCGTCCGACGCCGCCTCGATCCGCTGCTTCTCGGCCGTGAGGTTGGCGATCTTGCTGACCACCGCGGCCCAGTCCAGCTCGGTGTAGTCCCGGAACACCCCGAGCGACGCGAGGACACCGCGTCGCTGTCCGGCCTTGGCCAGCTGCTCGTCCAGGTCCTTGCGCTCGTCGGCCAGCTCGGTCAGCCGGCGCTGCAGCTTGACCGCCTGCTCCAACAGCGACTCGACCTTCTGCTGGTTGCTCCACCCCAGCACGTACGTGCCGCGGTCATCGATCCGGTTGCGGTCGTCCTTCTCGTGCCGCCCGCCGGTGCCCTTGACCTGCCCGGTCTTGGTGACGGCGCGGTGCGCGCGGCGGAACTCGTCCATCGTCTCGACGCACTCGTATCCGGCGCGCTGCGCCAGCTCCCGTTCCAGCCACGGGTAGAAGTCGGTGTCGGCGATCTCCAGCTTGCCGACCAGCAGCCGCTCGTCCGCGGCCGGCTCCGCGGGCGCAACGGTGCGCGGTACCCGGTAGTACACCAGGCGCTGCCGCAGGTGGTGGTCGTTGATCCAGTCGGCCACCGCGCGGTAGTGCGCGTCGGGCACCAGCAGCGATAGGGCGAAGCCGCGCAGCACCCGTTCGGCCGCGCCCTCCCACTCGGCGAACTCCGGCCGCACCTGGATCAGCTCACCGGCGAACGGCAGCGTCTGCTCGTCAAGGCCGAGCTCGTCGCACAGCCACTCCCGCAGCTCGAGGCTGCGGGCCGGGATGCTGCTGCGCCGCGAGCGCAGGCTGACCAGCTCGGCGTTGACCTCGTCGGACTCGCGCTTGACGTCCTTCTGGTCGACGGCCACGTCGGTGGCGCGGTTGCGCAGGTCGGCGTCGAGGGTGTCGGCCTGCTCGGCGGTGCGGGCGACCTCGGCAAGCCGGGTGTCGAACTGCTCGGTCCGCTCCACGATCGGCAGCTCGGCCTCGCGCAGCAGGTCGTTGAACCGGTCCGCCCGGCGCTGCCGCTCCACGCGGACCTTGTCGGACTCGTCAATCTGCCGCTCCAGCTCGCCGAGCCGGTCGCCCCCGTGCCCGGCCCGTTCGAGCACGAGCGCCTCGCGGCGGCCGGCCAGCTCGGTCAGCAGCTCGTCGCGCCCGGTCAGCTCGCGCCGGTTCGCGGCGACGTCCTGCGCAAGCTCACCGACGCGCCGGTCGAGCACACCGGCCTTGCGCTCCGCACAGAAGAACGGCAGCGCCGCCCGCTGTGCTTCGAGCGCGGCGATCTCGGCGCCCAGCGCGTCGTAGGCGTCGCAGTCGGCCAGCAGCGGGCCCAGCTCGTCGAGCTGCGCGCGCGCCTCGACCACCGCGTCGTGCGCCTTGGTCAGGTCGTCGAAGTGGCCGACTAGCTTGGCGATCCAGTCCTTGGCGTCGAACGGTTCCAGCATGTGGCTGCGGACGAACTCGTTCAGGTCGCCCACCGACTTCATCGACACCGTCTGGTGGAACAGCTCCATCGCCTGCTCCGACTCGATGCCGAGCCGCCGCCGGAAGTCCTTGCCGTAGTCGGGGAAGTGCTCGTGGATGCGCGCGCCAGCGCCGCGCAGCCGCTTGCGCAACGCCGCGATGCTGCTGCCAAAGTCGGCGAAGTCGTCGGCAATGGACAGTGGCCGGTCGGCCGTCAGGAAGAACCGCTCGGGCTGGCCGGCGATGCCCTCCTTCGTCCAGAACACCTGGGCAAGTGACACGTCCAGGTCGTAGCCCTCGTTGCGGAATACCCCGAGGATGACCGAGAACGACTCGGCGCCGCGCAGCCCGACCGGACGGGAGGTGCCGGTCGCCTCGCTGCGCTCGGCCTTGTAGTAACCGTCCACGTAGGACCGTAGGCTGCGTTCGCGGACCTCCGCGCCGGCCGCCTTGTTGTAGGAGATCCGGTTGGCCGGCATCAGCAGCGTGGTGACCGCGTCGACCAAGGTGGACTTTCCGGAGCCGATGTCGCCGGTCAGCAGCCCGTTGTCGCCGTCGAGGTCGAGCCGCCATGCGCGGTGGTGGAACGTCCCCCAGTTGTAGATCTCCAGCCGGGCCAGGCGAAAGCCGGTCCGCCCCGGACCGGTGGCCTCGAGCTCGACCGCGTTGAACAACCCGGACATCACGACCCCGCTCCGTCGTCGCCGCCTAGCTCGGCCGCGTACTCGGTCAGCCGCTGGTCGAACTCAGCGAGCCACTGGCCGTCGACGAACGCCTTGAGGATGCGGCGCACCTCGAAGTGCCCCTCGGCGTCCTTGATGCGCCGCAGGAAGCCGAGCTCGACGACCTTGCCGAGGTGCGCGTCGATCTGGTCGACCAGGCGCGCCTCGTTGCTGCCGTCGGGCAGGAACACCCGGAGCATCTCGACGATCTGCTCGCGGGTCAGCACCAGCTTGGTGTCGCCGCCGGTGGCGTCGAACTCGATCAGCTTCTTGCGCAGCAGCGCGAGCAGCAGGCTGACGTGGAACGACAGCGCCCGGCGCGGGACGAGCCGGGGGATGGCCGGGCCGTCCTCGTCGTCGAGGTTCGGGCGCGACCGGAGGAAGGCGTAGCCCTCCGCCTCGTCGACAACCACGGACAGCCCGATGACCGCGACGTAGTCGCGGACCTGCCGCTGCAGCTGCAGCAGCTGGGCCCACTGCGACTCGTGGACGTCGCGGTAAAGCACACCCTTCATCAGCTGGGTGACGACCACCGACAGGTTGGGCTCATCGCGCCGGGCCGAGAGCGCAGCCGTCACGGGTGCTCACCCCCTCCGGAGCGGACGTAGGTGACCCGGGGCAGGGTAGCCGTTCGCTCCCGGCCCGCGTCGTCGTGCCAGCTGACCTGCTCGCGGGTGCCCTCGTCGAACACGACCGAGAACGCCCGGTCGGTCAGCGACAGGTAGCCGACCAGCTCGGCCAGCCCGTGCTCCAGCGGGGTGTCGCGGACCAGTTCGGCCAGCCCGATCTGGCCGCGGTGCTGCAGCGCACGACGCACCCCGGACGCCAGCAGCGCGCGGTCCACGTGCACCTGGTCGAACAGCGCCGACGAGTCGACGTCCGCGTCGCCGGCCTCGACGGTGCTGTCGATCGGCGTGCTCGCCGCCGGGGTGTACAGCGGCCGCTCCATCGGCAGCACGACTGCCGGCGCGGTGGCGTCGATCTCGACGGTCAGCGGCGGGGTGCCATGGTCGCGCACCCGTAGCGCGGTGGCCTCGATGCTGTGCAGCAGGTCCATCGCGCGCCGGTTCTCCAGCCACGCCTGGTCGTCGAGGAACCGCCGCAGCTGGTCGGACAGCAGCCGCACGGTCGCCTGCGTCTGCTCGCTCGCGTCGAGCCAGTCGTAGTGGATCCGCCGCACCCGCGGATCGCGCTCGTCGATGGCCGCAAGCTCACCGACCTTGCGCAGCAGCTCGGTCAGCTCGGCCTGCCGGTCCGGCGATAGGAGGAAGTCGTAGAACGCCTGGAAACTGCGGCCCTGGTCGGACTCGGCGATGGCGTCGCGGCTGCCGAGCACCTGGTCGAGCAGCTCGCCCTTCGACCCGCTCCAGGCCGCGATCCGCTCACGCAGGTTGCTGTCGAGCGCCCGGAAGTTGGCCTCGACCTCGCGGAAGTCGGCCAGCAGCTCCCTGGCCGTCGCGGTGAACTGCTGGTAGCGGTCACGCTGGGCGGACGGGTTGAGCACATCGACGTTGCCCCGCTCAACCTCGGCGATCTCGGCGTCGATCTCGTTGCGGCGCCGGTGCAGCTCGGCCAGCCGGACGTCCGGGTCGTCCTCGGCGCCGTAGACGATCTGACGCAACAGCTCGAACAGCGTGTTCAACCGCGACTCGGTGCCCACGAACGAACGAGCCTGCAACGAGCGCAACCACGACAACGCCTTCTCCACCGCCGGAGTGGCGTCGAAATGCGCCTCGTCCACCCCGGACGGGTAGTACTTGCGCAGCCAGCCGCACTCGGGCCGGGCCCAGTCGTTCAGATAATCCCGCGCCGGCCTAGGGAACGTCCCCTCCCCGAGACGCTCATTCAACGCGTACAGCTCATCGTCGAGACGGCCAGCCAGCTCGGCCGCGGCGACCGAGCGTGCGTTGCCCTCGACGAACACCCCGTAAAAGAAGCTCAGCGTCAAGGCAGCGTTGTCGGTGCGCAACAGCCGCCACGCTAGGTCGTGCTCGCGGAGGAACACGATGTCGTCGAACTGCATCGGCGAACGCTCCCCTCATCCGTGGGGCACCATGCTATGGACACCCTCTGACGAGTCCAGGTACCGCGGCGTCGTCGAGTACTACCTGCGTGCGGGCGACGTTTCAGACTCAGCCGGCAGCACCCGGCTCCTGGCCGCGCTCGCCACGTTGGAGTGCCTGGTACGCGGGCCGCAGCAAGTCGGTCAGTTCCCGGCCGCGCACCGCGAGGGCGATGTCGGGAAGCTGGTCGAGCAGCGCCGTGGAGGAGGTCGGCGGCGGGGTCGGCGCGCGACGGATGGGCTGCGCGACGAAGTAGGAGTCCAGATAGTCGGCAAGCGGTCGGCCCGGGTGTTCGCCGCGGTCGGCGGCCGGTAGTCCGTCGGAGCGTGCGCCCTGCAGGTTGGCCAGCAGGTCGGCCCGCTCCCGCCCGCGCCACGCGAAGATCGCGAATGGGTCGTCGTCGAAAGACTCGGCGAGCAGGTAGAACGTGGCTGCCAGATGTTTGCACGGCACTGTCTGGTCGGGGCAGGTACAGTCCAGCGACAGTTCCCCGGCGGTGGTCGGGAACAGCGAAAACCCGAGCCCGGCGAAGACGTCCTCGATGTCCTCGGGCATCTCACCGGCGAGCAGCGTGGCTGCATACCAGGCGTCGCCGGCGAGGGCACGTTCGGCATGTGCCCACTCCGCCTTGCCGAATGCGGCGATCCCGATCCGCACCCGGTAGGGTCGAGCCCTGCTGCCCTGAACCTGGGCGGTGACCGAGCCCGGACCCACGTCCATCGAGATCACCTGTCCCTTGCGGGCGTAGGTGCGCCCGCGCTGGAGCCGGTTACCGATGCCGATGTCCTCGAGCACCTCGATGAACCGCTCCGACCACCACCGCT
>WHTG01000155.1 GCA_009377835.1 Nitriliruptorales bacterium | reverse complement strand
GCTCATCGGCTGGGCGGCCTTGCGGACGCGGAAGCTACCCAGGGCACTGAGCTTCCTTGGCATCGTGCTCGGAGTCGCCGGCATCCTCACGGTGGTCCCGTCCCTCGAGCCTGCCTCGTCCCTGTACGGACTCGGCCTCATCGCGTGGTTCGTCTGGCTGGGGATCGTCATGCTGCGCACTAGCCATGGGCGCGAAAGTCGGCAGCTAGCCGGAGAAGTGGCGTGAGAGCGCCTTGCCCCGGAGGGGGCAGAGCCATGACGACCGACAAACCAACGTCGCCACTGTCAACGCCCGAAGGCCGCGTGATCGGCTTCAACCAGGTGCTTTGCAGATGATGTGCCTCGCGCCGCATTCGAAGATGATCGAGAAGTGCAGCGGCCCCGCTGTTCCGCACATCACAGTCGGCGGTCACACGATGCTTCTGGCGGTCGACGAACAGGTAGTCGAGCAGCCATGCTAACGCCTCGCCCGCGTAGCCCTTCCCCCGTGCCGACGTCGTGAGCGTCACGCCAATCGTCGCAACCCGGGGATCATCACTGTCCACACCGGCAGCCACGTCGCCGATGTGGACCCCGGTCGCTGCCTCAACCACGGCGAACTGGAACCACGCCCCGGGTGAGTCGGGGTGCGCGCTTTGGAGGCTTTCGATGAACGAGCTTGCCTGCGCTTGTGAGAAGGGAGTTGCCCAGCTTTGGTACCGGGCTGTGGCGGGCTCGGACCGATACGCGGCGAATGACGCGACGTCCTCGACCCCGAATCGGCGGATCACCAGGCGTTCGGACCTGCCCTCCCGGAATGCGACGTCGGGTCCATGACGCGCCCCGCCGGTGTCGCCGGCCGGCGGTGGGCTCAGCTCGCAGTGGGACGTCATGACGTCCGCGCCGTCTGACGCGGCCGGCTGGCCTCGACGTCACTGCCCTGGCGAGGGGTGCGGGGCCACGTCCACGCGGTGTGAATGACCCACGCGAGGATGGCGACCTCCAGTGCGGCACCAAGACCGAAGTAGTAGGTCCACGACTCGTCGACGACGTTGAAGATCGAGACCGGAACGTAGAGCGCCGCCACGCCCAGGGTGATGGACCGGCAGGCTCGCGCGGGCAGGGTCGTGGACGCCAGCACCATGAAGATAGGGACGGCCACGAGGGTGAGGCCGCCGACGACAAAGGCCTGGGTGATGTCCAGCCTCCACACGACACCGTTGAGGATGTCCTCGATGACCCCGGGCGTGTAGAGGGTGAGGTAGTCGACGTAGATGTAGAGGAACATGAAGCTCGTCCAGGCTGCGGCGAGCTTGGTTCGGACGGAGACCGGTTGGTGCTCCAGGACGCCAGCCGTTCGGGTCGTGCGCATGGTGTGCTCCTTGCTGATCGGGTTGTGGGATCGCAAGGGTCACGATGACGCCGTCCGGTTGGCGGCACATCAGCCTGCGGGTTCGACCTGACCCGGCCGATGGCACGACGCGTGTCTCGTCCTTTCGGCTGATCCGCAGCAGCTCGGCCTTCCCGCGGCGAGCCGTCCCCAGCGCGGGCTTGTGTCGGTCCTTTCCTTGGTCAGGTCTGCTTCCTTGGTATGGAGGTCATTCATTTTGGGTCTCCTTCGTTGATGGTTGCGACGCGGCATGACTGCCGCGCATGGAGATCACGATCTTGGCTCTGGCGTGTTCTTCGGCGAGGTGGCGCATGGCCTCGGCGGTGTCAGCCAGCTCGTAGGTCGCCTCGATCGCGGGCGTGACCGCTCCGGCTTCGATGAGCGCGGTGACCGCGTCGAGATCGGATCTGGACGGTTTCGTGGCGTGCACCCTCAGCCGCTGGGTCACGAAGGGCGACCAGGCAAGCGCCCGGACGTAGCGTCCCAGCGGCCCGAACACAGGACCGCCATGGCCGCTAGCCACAACCAGGGTGCCCGTGCGGGTCAGCGCGCCTCGGCAGGCCGCCAGCGGGTGTCGGCCGGCGAGGTCGAAGATCACGTCGTAGCGTTGCCCGCTGCGGGTGAAGTCCTCCCGGGTGTAGTCGATGACGTGGCCGGCGCCGATGGAGAGGACCAGCTCGACGTTGCGGGTGCTGCACACGCCGGTCACGTCGGCGCCGAGGGCTTTGGCGATCTGGACGGCGAACGTGCCGACGCCACCCGATGCGCCGTTGATCAGCACCGCCTGGCCCGGTTGCACCTCGCCGACGTCGCGCAGGCCCTGCAGGGCGGTGACGGCCGCGACCGGCACGGCGGCAGCCTGCTCGAAGGTCAGGTTGGCGGGCTTGAGTGCCAGCAGGTGTTCGGGGACGCAGGCGAGCTCGGCGAAGCTGCCGGTCGTGGTCTCGGCGTAGACGTCATCGCCGGGCCGGAACTGCGTCACGGCCGCGCCGACCGCCTCGACCCGGCCGGCGAGGTCACGTCCCCGCACCGCGACGCGAGGCTTCCGGATTCCGAGCACTGCCCGCATGACGTAGGGCCGGCCGGAGGTGGTGAACCAATCTCCGTGGTTCACCGAGGCTGCATGGACACCGACGAGCACGTCGTGCGGCCCGGGGCTGGGCTCGTCGATGTCCTGTAGCCGCAGCACGTCACTGGTGGCATAGGCGTGCTGGACGATCGCCCGCATCATGCGGTCACCGCCGCGGGTGCGAGCCGGAGGGGTCTCCGGGCGGCCGTGTGGCGCGGTGTTCGACATGTCAGTTCCTTCCGATCGGGACGACCCCCGCGGACAGCAGCTCCGCGACGGCGGTTCGGGTAGCGGGGTGCACGCCGGTACGGGTGCACTGCGGACAGGTGTAGGAGTAGTCGCCGGTGGTGCCATCACCGTCGTGCAGCGCGAGGAAGATCTCCGTGGTGGCCAGGTGGGTGATCTCGCCGCAGTAGGGACAGGTCGTGCGCACGGGTGTCATGCCAGCGAGAACGGCGGGTAGCGGTCGGTCACCAGTAGGAACGCATACGCCTCGACGCGCAGGGCCCACCGCAGGACACCTTCGACGAAGCCGAAGATCGCCCGCGGATAGCGTCCCGTGAACAGCACCGAGAACCAGGCGATCACGACGCCGATGGCGGCCGCGACGCCCAGGAAGAGCAATGCGACGTAGTGCGGAACCGCCAACAGCCACTTGACCAACGGCAACCACCGGTTCAGGTCCTCCGACACGTTCGGGTAGTCGAGGTCGAGGTGGACGGACTGCTCGTCGTCGGTGGACGGGTAGCGGTCCGACATCAGCGCCAGGTAGGACAGCACCCGGGTCGAGAACCGCGCGAGCTGCAGGTTGAAGTCGAACCACCAGCGCGGGTACTTGTTGCGGAACACGATCATCAGCAGGACCGGCAGCACCAGCATCCCGCCACCGAAGGCGCTGATGCGCCCTCCGGTCTCGCCCGCCGTGTCGCCGGCGACGCCACCGGCGACCACTCCCAGGACGATCATGACGGGGATGGCGTAGACAAGGCGCAGCGCCGTCGAGACGCGGTCGAGGTCGCGATCGGGGTAGTCGATCGTCAGTCGTGCGGCATGGGGGTCAGCGGATGAGCTCATGGTGGTGTCTCCTTCTCGAGTGCGCTGTCGTTCCTGCGGCCGGGCACGCTCAGTCGGCCGCGCGCAGCGCAACCGCCGGCTTGATGGCCGCTGCCCGCGACGCGGGCCATGCGGTGGCTGCCAGAGAGGCGACCAGGGGCAGGCCCAGGATCACGAGCAGCCCCACCCACGGGACGACGAACGGCGGCGGCACGTCGCCGAACGAGTCGGAGCCGGACAGCAGCTGACGGGTCGTGACCAGCCCCAGGACGGCGCCGATCACCGTGCCCTGGACGGCGATGAGGCCGGCCTCGGACAGCATGGCGGCCCGCACGATGCCCGTGCGGAAGCCCATCGCCCGCAGCATGCCGATCTCGTGCCGGCGCTCGCGGACCGCGCGGACCATGACGACGCCCAGGCCGGCGATCCCCACGAGCAGGCCGAGGCCGAGGAAGCCCCGCAGCAGGGCGATGAAGCCCAGCAGCTCACCCGTCCCGGCGGTTCCCATCGTGGTGAAGGTGCGGGCGTCAGCCCCGTGCGCGAGGAGATCCGCGTTGACGGTTGTGGCCAGGGCAGCGGCGTCGGCGCCGTCTGCCGCTGCGATGTAGAAGCGGTCGACGACCTGCTGGTCGCCGAACAGGGCCTCGGTCACCTCACCGTTGACCAGCGCGCCGTTGCCCAGCCAGTCCGCCTCCCCCACGCCCGCGATCGTGAGCTCGCTGCTCCGCCCGGTGGCCGGATCGACGAAGCTGAAGGTGTCGCCGATCGCCGGCACCGCGTCATCCACGCCCGCCACCAGGAAGTCTTCCGGGACGATGGCCAGCGACGGGTCGTCGAGAACGGCCCGGTAGGCGGCCTCGTCCGAGGCGTAGACGGGGTCGTGTCGGAACAGGCCGGGGGCGCCCTGCTCCAGCAGGTCTGCGTCGAACGACGTGACGGGCCAGGAGCGGCCGACGTCAAGGTGTGCGGCGTCGAAGGTCGCAACGCCGTGAATGAGACCCGCGACGGCCGCCACGTCGGGGCGCTCCGCCAGCGCCGCCACGGCAACCGGATTGGCCGGGTTCGTGTCGAGCACCACGTCGAAGCCGGCAGCCACCCGCTCGATGGTCGCGTCGGTGTTGCCGGCGATCGACGCCGACATCACGGTCATGATCGTCACGGTGAAGATGACGAGCGAGAACATGCCGAGCAGCATCGACGTGCGGAAGCGTCTGGCCAGCGGGTACGCGATGCCCAGGCGCGGCGCCAGACCCCGACCACCTCGTGCGAGGCGGTCGATGGCGAAGGCCCACACGCGGTCGATGCTCGACGCGAGCGACACGGCGCCGGCGGTCAGCACGACGCCCTGCACGACGAAGACCATCATGTCGCCGGCGGCCATGACATCGGGGAACAGCGGGTAGACGGCGAGTCCCCAGCCCAGGACCGTGCCCGCGATCACCAGTCGCGCAGGTCGTTCGGGGAGCAGGCGGCGCAGCAGCGGCGAGGCAGAGAACGCCGCGACCGGCACGCCCAGGCTCAGCGCGATCGCGTTGTCACCGAGGTACCCGGCGAACCCGACAGCGGCGCCGGCGAGGATGCCGACAGCTCCGAGCACGAGCGTCCGCTTCCGCACCTTGGTGATCTTCGGCTCGGGAAGGTCCCGGATGGCACGGATGATGTTGAGCCGGGCGATGCGAAGGCTCGTGGCCCAGATCGTCAGCAGCGAGATGACCAGCCCGGTGCCGGCCCCGATCGCAAGGCTCACCGGCTCGATCACCAGCGGGGGGGCGCTGCCCTGACCCGCCGCGCCGAAGATCGGCCCTGCCACCACCGCGACCAACCAGCCGATGCCGATCCCGGCGACCGCCCCCGCTGCAGCGGCAACGACGGCGTACAGCGAGGCTTCGATCGCAAAGGCGCGGGTCAGTCGCCGCCGGGTGAACCCGACGGCGCGCAGCATGCCCAGCTCGGTCTTGCGCTCCTCGGCGAGCATGACGAACAGGTTGATCAGCAGCAGGATTCCGGCCATGACGCTGAACGACCCGATCATCGTGAAGATCTGGGTCAGGCCGGCGCCCTGGCTCTCCGCGTAGTCGAGCATGGTCGCTTTCGGCGCGTCGATCTGGACGCCGGCGATCCCGGCGACGGCCTCACGAAGGTCCGTCACGACGCCATCCGACAGATCGCGAGTGTCGAACACCGCGCCATCGAGGGAGATCAGCATCTGCGTGCTGGGTGGTGCCGCGACGATGGCCGAGTGCTCGGCGAGGTCGCCCAGCGTGTCGGGGGCCACGATGGCCCCGGCGTAGCCCGCGAGTCCCACTTCGGCGGCCACCTGGCTGATCCTCAGGTCGACGGTGGCGTCGTAGGCGTGCAGGCGAAGCGGATCGCCGGCCTGTACGCCGAGCTGCTCGGCCGTTCGCCGGTTGACGATGATCCCGTCCGCGGCGAGCGGCTCGCTGGTGTCCAGTCCGGTGATCGCGGGATGCGCGCCGAAGCCGCGGGCCGCGGTGACGTCGAGTTCCATCACTGTCACCTGTGGCACCGCCGCGTCATGCTGCGGCGCTTCGAGGGTGCCGGTGCTCGTCGTCGTCGCCAGAAGGCCGTCTATGCCGTCGATGCCGGCCGCCTCGACCGCCTTGCCGACGTTGGTGATGTCCGCGCCCCCGGCTGTGGTCACGATGACGTCGACCGGCCCGTACTGGGTGCGTGCCGCGTCGGAGAAGGATCCTTCGATGACGTCGCCGACCACGAACGCCGACGTGATGATCGCCGTGCCGAGCAGGGCGCCGGCGACGACGAGAGCGGCCTCACCGCGCCGCCGGCGGATGTTCCGCATGGCCATCGTGACCAGCGTGCGCTGGCGCAAGGCCGTCACCGCCAGTGGAAGAAGCAGGAGCGCGACAAGGGCGGCGAGGACCGTGGCGGCGGTCACGACGTCACCGCCACACCGGCGAGGTGCAGCTCGTGGGCGGGGTGCTCATCGTTGACGACCAGACCGTCACGAACCTGTACGAGGCGCTGGCCGGAGCGGCCCAGCTCCTCATCGTGCGTGACGACGACCAGGGTCTGTCCGGCGGCGTGGACCTCGTGCAGCAGCTCGACGATCTCGCCGGCCGTCCTGCTGTCCAGCGCTCCGGTCGGCTCGTCGGCCCAGATCAGGGCCGGTTCGGCGACCAGCGCCCGCGCCACGGTGACGCGTTGCTGCTCGCCGCCGGACAGCTCGCCTGGGCGGTGGTGCCCGCGGTTGGCCAGGCCGACCCGGTCCAACATCTCGTGCGAGCGTTCACGCGCCACCTTGGGCGCGACGCCCGTCACCAGCAGCGGCAGCTCCACGTTCTCGGCAGCCGAGAGAACCGGGATGAGGTTGAAGGCCTGGAAGATGAAACCCATGCGCTGCGCGCGGTGGCGGGTCCGCTCGGCATCCGACATGCCGAACAGATCCTTGCCGTCCACCGTCACCGTCCCCGCGTCGATGTCGTCGAGACCCGACAGGCAGTTGAGCAGCGTGGTCTTGCCGTTGCCGGACGGACCCATGACCATCACCAGCTCGCCGGCATGGACATCCAGGTCCACACCACGCAGCGCCGCGACCTCGCGGCTGCCCGTCCGGTAGGTCTTGGTTACGCCCCGAGCTGACAGGATCGGCTGGAGTGAAGCGGTGTCGTGACCATGCATCAGGGTCGCTCCTTGAGTGCGGGGACCCTGCATGGGTCCGGATCGGCCGGCGTCGTGTCGGCCATGGATCGGTGGTCGATCGGCATGACGTCACGATGACGGCGCCCGTCGACGGCCACATCGGCCCGCAGGCTCGACCTGTCCTGGCCGGCGGGACGAGTCGCGTTTCGTACTTTCGGCTGATCCGCCGCGGCCGCGGTGTCCGTACGCTGTGGGGATGGTGAGAACCGTCCTCCGGGGGCTGTGGGCCGAACCCCGTCCGGCGCATGCACCCGTCCGGGTGTGGCGGGACTGGGCGCTGGTGGCCGTGCTCGTTTCGGGCTCGGTGCTCGAGATG
>WHTG01000181.1 GCA_009377835.1 Nitriliruptorales bacterium | reverse complement strand
CGCGACCCCTACAACGGGATCGCCTACTGGCTGGTCGGCCAGTTCGACCCGCAGGTCGCCGCGATCACGTCACGGCGGGGTCCGCTCGGACGTTGCACCATCGACCGGTGCGTCGGCCCCGGCAAACTGCCGACCGTGGCCGTCCCCTCGACCGTCCACTGTGACCACCTGATCCAGGCGGAGACCGGAGCCGACCACGACCTGTCGGTCGCCAACGAGACCAACCGCGAGGTCTACGAATTCCTCAAGACGGTGTCGGCCAAGTACGGCATCGGATTCTGGAAGCCGGGCAGCGGAATCATCCACCAGGTGGTGCTAGAGCACTACGCCTTCCCTGGCGGGATGATGATCGGCACCGACAGCCACACACCCAACGCCGGTGGCCTCGGGATGGTGGCAATCGGCGTCGGAGGCGCCGACGCCGTGGACGTCATGGCGGGCATGCCATTCGGGCTGCGGATGCCCAAGCACATCGGAGTCAAGCTGACGGGCTCGCTCTCGGGCTGGACATCGCCGAAGGACATCATCCTGGCGGTGGCCGGCATCCTCACGGTCAAAGGCGGCACCGGCGCGATCGTCGAGTACTTCGGGCCGGGTGCGGAATCGATCTCGGCGACCGGCAAAGGGACCATCTGCAACATGGGCGCCGAGATCGGCGCAACGACCTCGCTGTTCAACTACGACGATTCCATGGCGCGGTACCTCAAATCGACTGAGCGTGAGGAGATCGCCGACCTGGCCACCGCACACAGCGAGCACCTCCGCTCCGATCCTGAGGTTTCAGACGACCCCAAACAGTTCTACGACCGTGTCATCGAGATCGACCTCGACACGCTGGAACCGCAGATCGTCGGCCCTCACACCCCCGACCTGACGCGCCCGGTCTCGCAGATGGGCGCCGACGCGGAGACAAACGAGTACCCGGTCGAGATCACCAACGCGCTGGTCGGTTCCTGCACGAACTCCTCCTACGAGGACATCGGCCGCGCTGCGCACGTCGCCCGTCAGGCCGCAGCCGCCGGCCTGAAGACCCGCGCACCACTGCTGATCACACCGGGGTCGGAGCAGGTGCGCGCGACCATCGAGCGAGACGGGCTGCTGGGCGACCTCGAGGCGATCGGCGCAACGGTGCTGGCCAATGCCTGCGGCCCGTGCATCGGGCAGTGGAAACGGACCGACAACCTCGGCGGCACGCGCAACTCGATCATCAGCTCGTTCAATCGCAACTTTCCCCGCCGCAACGACGGTTTTGCCGAAACGCTGGCGTTCATCGGGTCGCCCGAGATCGTGGTCGCCGCGGCGCTGGCCGGTCGGCTCGACTTCAACCCGCAGACCGACGAGATCGCACCGGGCGTGACGTTGCACGCCCCTGAAGCCGACGAGTTGCCGTCAGGCGGATGGAACGCCGGCGAGGCGGGCTTCACACCCCCCGCCGAGGACGGCGCCGCGGTCGAGGTGGTCGTCGACCCTGACAGCGAGCGCCTCCAACTCCTCGAACCGTTCCCCGCGTGGCCGGGAGGTGACTTTCAGGGACTGCCTGTTCTGCTCAAGGCCGTCGGCAAGTGCACGACCGACCACATCTCCGCGGCGGGCCCGTGGTTGCGGTTCCGGGGGCATCTCGACAACATCTCGAACAACCTGTTCATCGGCGCGAACAACGCCTTCTCGCCGCACCCCGGCCACGGCATCGACCAGCTCTCAGGCGAGGAGGCGAAGCTTCCTGACCTCGCGCGGCACTACAAGGCGCAGGCGCTGGGGTGGGTCGCGGTCGGAGACGAGAACTACGGCGAGGGGTCGTCGCGCGAACACGCGGCGATGGAACCACGCCACCTGGGCGCGCTGGCCGTGATCGTCCGAAGTTTCGCGCGCATCCACGAGACGAACCTCAAGAAGCAGGGCCTGCTGCCCCTGACGTTCCTGGATCCCGCCGACTACGAGAAGATTCGCGTCGACGACCGCATCGACATCCTGGGGCTTGCGGACCTGTCGCCGGACCGTCCGGTGCGGGTGCGCGTGCGGCACGCGGACGGGAGTGCCGATGAGTTCGACACGACCCACACGATGAACGCGGAGCAGATCCAGTGGTTCCGTGCCGGCTCCGCGCTCAACGCGATGGGCAAGCAGCGGTCGTAGAGCGATCGCAGGAGGCACGCCATGGACACCGCCGCCGTCGTGGTGATCGTGGTGGTGATGGTGGTCGGCCTGATCGGCACCGTCGTGCCGGTGATGCCCGGGCTGATCCTGATCTGGGGCGCTGCACTGGCCTACGGCCTCATCGACGGCTTTGGGCGCGCCGGCAGCTTCGCGTTCACCGTCATCAGCCTGTTGCTGGCCGGCGGCATGGTCGCCGGATACGTACTCCCGCACCGCGCAGGTGTGCGGGGCGGTGCCGCACGCTCGTCGCTGCGGTTGGGCATCGTCGGCGCCATCGTCGGGTTCTTCGTGATCCCGGTGCTCGGGCTTCCGATCGGCGCGGTGGCGGGTGTGCTGCTTGGCGAGTACTCGCGGCTGGGCGACTGGGGTCCGGCGTGGACGACGACCCGACGGGTGATCGCGGGTTTCGGCTGGGCGGCGCTGGCGGAATTCACCGCCGGCGTGGCGATGGTCGGCACCTGGGCCGCGTGGCTGGCCGTCCGGCGGTGATGCGCCGGCGCCGCTGATACCGTCGTTGTCGCGCATGAAGGTCAAATTCCGTCACCCCGAGCGCGTCGTCGACGTCGCCGGTCCCGCGCGCGTCGGCGACATGCTCGCCCGGCTGGATGTGAATCCGGAGACCGTCCTCGTCATCCACGCGGGGGAGTTGGTCACCAAGGATGTCGTGATCCCAGACGACGCCGAGGTCGAGGTCCGGCCGGTCATTTCCGGAGGCGCCGGCGCGGCGAAGTGCTCCACCTGCCGGGCGACGGCGGTCATCGAGATTCCGCGCCACCGCGCCGCCTACTGCGCACCGCACTTCATCGACCACGTGCGGTCGCAGGTACGCGACGCGATCAGCCGGCACCGGATGTTGTCCTACAACGACCGCATCCTCGTCGCGGTCTCCGGCGGGAAGGACTCGCTTGCGCTGTGGGACGTGCTGCTGGACATGGGATACCGGGCCGACGGGATGTACCTCGGGCTCGGGATCGGTGAGTACTCCGACCGCTCGGCGGACATCGTCCGCGCCTACGCCGAAGCGCGCGGCGCCACGCTGCACACAGTCGACCTGGCCGAGGAGTACGGCTACGCCATTCCGGAGACGACCCGGCTGCGCAACCGGTCGTCGTGCGGGGTGTGCGGGTTGTCGAAACGGTACGCGTTCAACCGGATCGCTGTGGACCACGGCTACGACGTGATGGCGACAGGGCACAACCTCGACGACGAGGCCGCGCAGCTGCTCGGCAACGTGCTGCGGTGGCAGACGCCGTTCATGGCACGCCAGTCGGTGGTTCTCCCCGCGACCGACGGCGGCATGGCGAAAAAGGTCAAGCCGCTGTACCGGCTGGGCGAGCGGGAGATGGCCGCGTACTGCATCGTCCAAGGCATCAACTACATCGTCGAGGAGTGCCCGATGGTCGGCGGGAACACCGTCCTGCGGTTCAAAGAGGCGCTCAACGAGCTGGAGCGGCACTCGCCCGGCACCAAGGCGCAGTTCCTCTTCGGGTTCCTGGACCGGGTCCGGCCGCAGCACTTCGAGGGTGCCGACACCGACGCCGGAGCCCTGGTCGCCTGCACCTCGTGCGGCCAGCCCACAACACCGTCCCGCGGCGGGGGTGACGCGGTCTGCGCGTTCTGCCGGACACGCGTCCACGTGCTGCGCCAGATCGGTCGCCGCCGGGACGCGGCCCGCGCCGCGGTGCCCGAGGGCGTCGATGCCTGAGCTGCGGTATCCCGGTCACCCCGACCCGCTGACTGAGGGCGACAAGATCCTGCTGCTGGACCGCAAACAGCGCCGGTACCTGATGACGCTGCACAGCGGTGGTGAGTGGCACTCACACCACGGGTTCGTCCCGCATGACGAGATAATCGGCCTGCCCGAAGGGAGCCGGGTCCGGACGACCGGGGGATCGACGCTGCTCGTCGTCCGCCCGACGTCGGCGGACTGGACCGTCAAGGCGCCGCGGGGCGCGCAGGTCGTGTACCCCAAGGACCAGGCGATGATCGTGACGCTCGCCGACATCGTCCCGGGCGCGGTGGTCGCCGAGGCCGGTGCCGGCTCGGGGGCACTGACAGCGGCGTTGCTGCGCGCGGTCGGTCCGGCCGGGCGGGTCGTCAGCTTCGAGCTGCGCGAGGAACACGCCGACGTCGCCGAGCGCAACGTCGTCGAGCGTTTCGGCGGCGTCCCACCCAACTGGGAACTGCGGCGCGGCGACGTCCTCGAGGGGCTGGCCGTTGTCGAGTGTGATCGGATCATCCTCGACCTCGCGGAGCCCTGGACCGTTCTCAAGGTCGCCGCGGACGCACTGCACCCCGGAGGGATCCTGCTGGCGTACACCCCCTCCGTGGTGCAGGTGACGCGGCTGCGCGAGGCGCTGGACGGGGACAGCCGGTGGGGGATGGCGCAGACCAGCGAGACGCTGGTGCGCACCTGGCATGTCGACGGGCAGGCGGTCCGCCCGGATCACCGCATGGTCGCGCACACGGCGTTCCTGACGACTGCACGCCGGCTGGCCGACGCTGCGGAATAGCGGCCGGATGTAGCCGTTCACGCGGATGCCGACCCTATACTCGTCCTTCCCCCGCAGAGGAGGCCGGACGATGGCAGACGAACGGGCGGAACTGGCCGACTTGAGGACACAGGTCAAGTTCCTCGAGGAAGAGACGTCGCTGCTGCGCCGGCGGTTGGAGGATTCCCCGTCGCGCGTGCGCGCGCTGGAGGAGCGGCTGCTCGAACTGAAGGGGCAGCTTGCCAGCGCGGGGACGCAGAACACCAAGCTCGCCGACACGTTGCGCGAAGCGCGGGACCAGATCCTGGCGCTGAAGGAACAGGTCGAGAAGCTGTCGGCACCCCCGTCCGGCTACGGCATTTTCGTCACGGCGTTGGACGACGAGGTCGTGGAGGTCTTCGCGCAGGGACGGAAGCTGCGGGTGAATGTCAGCCCCGAAGTCGACATCACCACGCTGGTCCAGGGTCAGGAGGTCGTGCTCAACGAGGCGCTGAACGTGATCGAGAGCGCCGGGTTCGAGATCACCGGTGAGGTGATGACGGTCAAGGAGCGGATGGGCCTGGACCGGCTGCTGGTCATCGGGCACACCGACGAGGAACAGGTCGTGCGCCTGGCCGAACCCCTGCGCGATTCACGTCTGCGGGCCGGCGACTCCGTCCTCGTGGAATCACGCAGCGGCTGGGCGCTTGAGCGCCTGGAGCGGCCGGAGGTCGAGGAGCTGGTCCTGGAGGAAGTGCCGGACATCGCCTACACCGACATCGGCGGACTCGGTCCCCAGATCGAGGCCATTCAGGATGCGGTCGAGCTGCCGTTCGTCCACGCCGAGCTGTTCGTCGAACACGAACTGCGACCTCCCAAGGGCATCCTGCTGTATGGCCCCCCCGGCTGCGGTAAGACGATGATCGCGAAGGCCGTCGCCAACTCCCTGGCCAAGCGTGTCGCCGAGAAGGAGGGTCGTGCCGACGCCCGGTCCTACTTCCTGAACATCAAGGGTCCCGAGCTGCTCAACAAGTTCGTCGGTGAGACGGAGCGCCAGATCCGGCTGATCTTCCAGCGTGCCCGGGAGAAGGTCGAGGAGGGTCACCCGGTTATCGTGTTCTTCGACGAGATGGACTCCATCTTCCGCACCCGTGGCTCCGGGGTGTCGTCGGACGTGGAGACGACGATCGTCCCGCAGTTGCTTTCTGAGATCGACGGCGTCGAGACCCTCAAGGACGTCATCGTGATCGGCGCGTCCAACCGCGAGGACATGATCGACCCCGCGATCCTGCGCCCGGGGCGCCTCGACGTGAAGATCAAGATCCAGCGTCCCGACCAGAGCGCCGCCCGCGAGATCTTCTCGATCTACCTGCACAAGGGCCTGCCGCTGCATCCGGACCTCGTCAAGGCGCACGACGACGAGGAAGCCGCCGTGGAGTGGCTGATCACCGAGACCTGCCGGCGCATGTACGCCGAGGACGAGGGCAACCGCTTCCTGGAAGTCACCTACGCCAACGGCGACAAGGAGCTGCTGTACTTCAAGGACTTCAACTCCGGCGCGATGATCG
>WHTG01000008.1 GCA_009377835.1 Nitriliruptorales bacterium | reverse complement strand
CGCCGGGACGAGTTCCGGTTTCAGCTCCAGCGTGGCGTACGGCCCCGTCGCCAGGCGGGCGGTGGCGATGAACAGTCCGATTCCCAACATCGCGGTCGCCACGACGACCGACAGCTGCCGCGCGCCGAAGGCGTACTGGGAGAGCGCGCCGCCCGCGGTGCGTGCAGCCAGCACACCCATTCCCCCGATCGCGAGCGCCGTGGGAAGCAACAACCCGGGCGGCCACACCCAGTTCACCGACAGGCGTGCTGCCCCCCAGGCGAGGAGCGCCGTGAACCCGCCGACGGCCGTCAGAACCGCGACCACGTCAGGGCGCCGGCGCAGACCCAGCAGCACCGACGCCGCCACGACGGCGACCGACGTCAGCGCGGTCACGATTCCCAGCAGCCCGCCGAGGCCGGGCAGGACGTCGGGCGCGGCTGTGACCGCTCTCCACAGCGGGAGGTCATGGGCCCCGGTGACGGTTCTGGGGAACCACGTCCCGCCCGCGAGCGTGGACAGCAGCCACGGCGACAGCGCCGCCAGGGCAGCCACCACTGCCAGCCCGAGCCGGAGGGTCCCTCCTCGCGCAGCAGGGTCGCGCCGGACCAGCGACACCACGGCGCCGCCCGCCACACCAATCGCCAGCAGCGGGCCCAGCGATGGCGCCGCGGCGACCGACACGAGCAGGCCCAGTGAGAACAGCGCCGACGCCCGCCAACTTGACGCCGCGGGGATGCGCGTGTCGGCGGCGCGGGTGCCCACCAAGACGAGTCCAGGCAGGAGCGCCGCGACGACGAGCACCCCGTACTCACCCTGACCGAGGGCTCCGAGGACAACCGGTGACAGCGCATAGAGCGTGGCACCCAGCGCCCGAGGACCCGGACGGCTGGTGATCAGGCGGCCGGCGCGGACCGCGAGCAGCCAGGCCACTGGGATCAGGCCGAAGACCAGCAGTCGCTGGGCCAGCCAGGGGTTTCCGAAACCGAGCGCGCTGCCCAGCCCGAGCACGGCCTGTATCGGGGACGCGAAGCCACTCACACCGAGCGGTTCGCCGTTGTGCGGTGTGGCGTATGCGGTCAGGAAGGACCAGGCGCTGCGGGGCCACGCCGCCACCTGGCCGCCCACGACCTGCCCCGTGCCGAGCAGCGGTGCGAGACCGACGAGGTACACCAGCGCGAGCACCAACCCTGTTACCGCCGCGGGACGCTCCCGGATGAACCGCAGCAACGGGCGTCCGGCGTCGATGACTCCCTCGTCGGCCTCTTCGTCGATCAGGGCGCGCGTGGAACCGCCGGCGACCCACGCCCCGACTGCCTCGACGTACGTCCGTGTCCGCGGCAACCCCGGTGCGAAGTGGCGGATCACCTGCCGATCGCTCACCGCGCGGCGGCGCTGCGCCGCCCTGCGCCGCCGCAGCGTTCGGGGCAACTGGGCCAGATTCCACAGGTACGCGCGGGTGACCGCACCGGCCTCACCGAAGCGCCGCACCAGGACGAACGCCAGGACCTTCGCCAGCGCCAGCGCCAGCGTCGCGGGCATCGCCCACAGCAGGCTCAGCGCCGAATAGTTCTTCAGCAGCGTCGCGACCGCATGACGTTCGGCCAGGTACCGCCCGCCGTGGTCGCCACCCCCGAAGCGCACACCGGCCCGTCCCGCTCCACCGATGTGGTACCCGACGGCGTCGGGGACGACCTCGACACGGTAACCGCGCAGCCACGCTCGCCAGCACAGGTCCAGGTCGTCGCGGTACGCGGGGTAGCGCGTGTCCAGGCCGCCGAGCTCGCGGAAGACCTCGCGACTGATGAGCATGCCAGCGGTACTGACGTACAGGACGTCTGCCATCCGGTCGTGCTGACCCTGATCCAGTTCGCCACGCTCGGCCCGGGGTTCTGCCCGGCCGAAGCGGTCGATGGTCATGCCGACCTCGGACAGCACGCCGTCGTCGCTCCACTCCCGCAGCTTGGGGCCGACGATCCCAAGCGACGCGTCGTCCCGCAGGGCGCGCACCATGTGGCTGATTGCCTCCGGCGCGAGGACGAGATCGTCGTGCAGCAGCAGCAGCGCGTCGGCGCCGGCGACCGTCGGGTGGGACAGGGCGCCGGCGACGGCCCGGGAGAAACCGACGTTGCGCGTGTTCGTGATCAGACGGTCAGCCGGAATGCGTCGTGCAAGCAACTCGGCACTGCCGTCGCGGCTGGCGTTGTCGACGACGACCAGCTGCAGTGCCGGGTACTGCTGGGACGCCAGCGTCGCGAGCACGCTCGGCAACCACTCGTTGCCGTCGTGAACGACGAGCACCGCAGCGACCAGCGGCATGCTCGGCAAGGAGTTCGTGGGGGGCATCGGGCCTCGTCCGGCGCGTGGTTTTCCACGACGCGCTCAAGCGGCGTAGGGACTTCCCGATGCTAGCCCAGGGTGCTCGAGGCGCCGCTACGAGGCGAGACGCTTGAGCTTGCGGCGCTCTCGCTCGCTGAGACCACCCCAGATGCCGAAACGTTCGTCGTTGGCGAGCGCGTAGTCCAGGCACTCGTCGCGGACCGGGCAGCCTGTGCAGATGCGCTTGGCCTCGCGGGTGGAGCCGCCCTTCTCAGGAAAGAAGGTGTCAGGCTCGGCGTGCAGGCACTTCGCGTCGGCAGCCCAGGGCAGCGACTCGATGTTCATGGGCTTCCTCCATCGGGATACGGGCGATGGCGGGGAAAGTGCCGGGAAGGCGCCGACTCACCGAAATGGAATTCCATGGATGTGATTGTGGCCCTAGCACGGCGCGCCCGTCAACCCGTGGATTTCCGGGTGCGGAGGAAGACGCCCTCGGGGGGCAGTCGGTTTCGCTGTGCCCTAGCTGTGGGCCCGCCGCAGGTGCCCTACCCCCACG
The DNA here is from genome assembly GCA_009377835.1 of Nitriliruptorales bacterium. Taxonomy (GTDB): domain Bacteria; phylum Actinomycetota; class Nitriliruptoria; order Euzebyales; family Egibacteraceae; genus WHTG01. Next base: position 32,452 of record WHTG01000008.1, on the reverse strand, counting down.
CGGGAGGCGGGGTCGCCGCGCAGGGTCACCCGACGGTGGCGCCGGGGGCCACGACGACGCCGGTCACCGCGGCTCCCGCCGCAACGGTCGCCGCCTCGCCGACGATCGCGTCGTCCACCCGGGCATCTGCGCCGATCCGGGCGTCTTCGAAGACGGCGCTGCGGGTGAGATATGCACCCGCTGCGACACGAGCGCCGGCGCACACGACCACGCAGTCGCCGAGCACGGCATCGGCGGCGACGTCCGCGTCGCGGTGCACCAGCACGGAACCCTCGCGCAGGAAATCCGGGCCGAGGGGCCAGGCGCACTCGCCGCCGAGAACGGCGCGATGCCCGGCCAGGTAACGCTCGGGCGTCCCGAGGTCCATCCAGAACGAGTCGGCAACGATGCCCAGGACCAGGTCGCCGCCTTCCAGCAGCGCGGGGAACACCGCCCGTTCGAACGACAACGGCCCTTCGACCGGGCAGCGGTCGAACGCGGTGCGTTCGAGCACGTATGTCCCTGCGTTCACGGTATCGGCGGCGACGGTGCCCGGCGGTGGCTTCTCCACGAAGGCGCGCACCCGGCAACCCGCGTCCACGTCGACGACGCCGAACGTGGACGTGTCCTCCACCCGTGTCAGCGCCAACGTCGCCGTCGCGCCGCCGGCCCGGTGGCTCGCGACCAGCCCCGCGTAGTCGAGGTCCGTGAGGATGTCACCGTTGCAGACGACGAACGGGCCGTCGCCGCCGCCCCGGATCAGGTCGCGCGCACCCCCTGCCGTGTCCAGCGGCTCGGGTTCGGTGACCACGTCCACCGCGATGTCCAGTGCCTCGGCCAGCGCCTGGACGGGTGCAAACGGCTGGGCATCGTGGCCGACGAGGAACGTCGCGTGGGTACACCCGGCCTGGTCGAGCCGGCGCAGCAAACCCACGGCGAACGCGTCACCCGCAAACGGCAGGAGCGGCTTGGGGCGAGTCTCGGTCAACGGCCGCAACCGCGTCCCCTTCCCGCCGGCCAGGATGACGGCGCGCATGGCGGCCGAGCCTAGACGGTCAACACCTCGCCGGCGATCAGCCGCGCCATACGCTCGCCGGACATGGGGCGGGAGAACAGGTACCCCTGGGCGTGGGTGCACCCGAGACCCACCAGCGCGTCACGCTGTTCCGCCCGCTCCACGCCTTCGGCGACCGTCGGCAGGCCGAGGCGGACACCGAGGTCGACGATGGTGCGGGTCAGGGCACTGCCGTTGTCGACATGGACGTTGTTGACGAACATCTTGTCGACCTTGAGCACGTCGATCGGGAGGCGGGACAGGTACGCCAGAGACGAGTAACCCGTGCCGAAATCGTCGATCGCGATGCGCACACCCAGGTGCTTGAGCGTCGCCATGGTGTCGCACGCGCGGTCGAGATTGTCGACCAGGACAGTCTCGGTGATCTCCAGGGTCAACAGCTCCGACGGCAGGCCCGTCTCGCTCAGGATCCGGGTCACCTGGTCGACCAGCCCCGGGCGGTGCAACTGCACGGCGGAGAGGTTGACGTTGACCGACACCGGGTCGTGGTCGGTCTGCCACCGCAGCGCGTTCGTGCACGCGTCGCGCAGCACAACACCGAACACAGCGGCGATGAGGTCGCTCTCCTCCGCCAGCTCGATGAACGTGTTCGGGCCGAGCAGACCATGCACCGGGTGCTGCCAGCGGACCAGGGCCTCGGCGGCGGTGATCTTGCGGTCCGACAGCCGCACGATGGGCTGGTAGCGGACCTCGAACTCGTCGCGCAGGACCGCCCACTCCAGATCGGCGCGCAGCTTCCGGCGTCCCGACAGTGAGGCCACAGCTCCCCGGCGCAGCACCTCCACGCTGTTCTTTCCGTGGTTCTTTGCGCTGTACATGGCCATGTCCGCGCGGTGGATGAGGTCCTCGGCGTCCTCGACACCGTCCCCGCCGACGGCGACGCCGATACTGGCCCGGACGGTGAGCAGGCGCTGGTTGATCGTGCAGGGCTCCGCCAGTGCGTCCTTCACACGGTGGCCTATCTGCTCCGCCTCGTCCGCGCGCGTGAGGTCGTTGACGAGGACGGCGAACTCGTCGCCGGACAGCCGGGCGGCGATGTCGTCGGGCCGCAGCACCCCCGTCAGCCTCTGCGCGACCGCCTGGAGCACGCTGTCGCCCGCCGCGTGCCCGTGCGCGTCGTTGATGAGCTTGAAGCCGTCGAGGTCGATGAACAGCACGGCGAGGCTGTCGGCCCGGCTCACCTCCGCCACTGCCTGGCGGACCTTCTCGACGAACAGAGTTCGGTTCGGCAGCTGCGTGAGGGGATCGTGGGACGCGCGATGGACCAGCGCCTCCTCCAGGACCTTGCGCTCGCTGACGTCACGGATGTCCAGCACGATGCCGCCGACACTGGGTTCGTTCAGGCAATTCGCACCGACGATCTCGGTGTGGCGCCAGCCGCGGCTGCGGTGGTGCAGGCGGCACGACACGGAATTGCGCTGCGCACCCTGCGCGAGCTCGCGGAAGAAGTCCCACCACTCCTTGAAGTCGTCGGGGTGCACGAGATTGTGGAATCGCGAGGCCGTCAGGGCGGCAGGGGCATACCCAAGGACGCGAGCCACCGTGGGACTGAGGTACCGAATGACGCCGTCGGGGTCGACGACGGTGATGACGTCGGAACAGTTCTGCACCAGCGCACGGAAGCGCGTCTCGCTGCGGATGACGTCCTCGGTCAGGATCGCACTGTCCAGCGCCAGCGCTGCGTGGCTCGCGACCAGCTCCAGCGCGGACTCGCAGTGGCAATCCCCGTCGCGGTGCAGGCCGTCAGGGTGCGGGACGAACATGGCACCGCGGGCGAGGCCGCGGCAGGCCAGGGGGACGACGAGCATCGCCGCACCGGTCATCCGCACCTGGCGTGTGAGGTGCCCGTCCCGGATCTCCAACCCGTAGCAGATGAAGGGACGAGCCCCGGTCAGGCCCTCACGCAGGGTCTCGGGCACGGCCTTCATCCACAGGCGGCTGCTGATCGCGGGAGCCGCGGGAGTCTTGTCGTTCGCGACGACGACGAGTTCCTCGCCGCGGATCAGCGCGCCGAACATCCCGCCCGGAGCATGGGGGGTGAGCAGCGCATAGCCGGCTTCCAGGGCCGTCTCGACGATCCTGGTCGGCTCGCCGGCGGCAAGGAGCGCGGCCGCGGTGTCCGCCATCGCACTGGTGTGGACAGCGCCGCGCTCGTGCCGCGACAGCGTCGTTGTCACCAGGTGCACCAGCGAGGCGCCGAGCATCAGCAGCCCGGCCGCCAGGACGGCTTCGACCGCCACACCCGGGGTCCGTTCCGGTGCGACGAGGAGCATCGCGGCGACATAGGTTGCTGCGTGGAGCGCGGCGACCGGTGCGATCGGCCGCCGGTGGCCGTAGAGGGCACGCGCGCCCACCATCGTGCTGAACACCGCGAGGGCCGGCACAGGTGACGCCAGCTGGATACCGATGAACAGCAGCGCCGCGGCCGCGAGGCCGTCGACGGGGAGGCTGTAGCGGTGCCCGCTGTAGCCCCACACCGAGTACCCGACCAGTACGACGACGGTGCCCACGGCCACCGCTAACGCCCGTGATTCCCCTTGCGAGGCGGACAGGACGGCGAGGACGACCGACAGGACCGTCAAGCCGTAGAACAGCGCGAGCCAGCGCAACCACGCGACCAGCCCCTCCGGCGGGTTGAGCAGGCGCCGGATCCCAGAAAGTGCCGAGAAGCCTCTGGATGCGGCCTCATGGCTCGTGCCTGGCATCGTGCCTCCGTCGGGATGACAGCCCACACCGACTGCGGCCGGGGGCCTGCTTCACAAGTCCTATCGGGAGGCCGAGGCCGCAGAAGGATAGTCACAAATGACTATTTCCCGACATCAGCGGCCGTCGTCACGCGTCCGCCAGGCGCCCAGTCGTGCCTCGTCGCCGTGGTTGCCAGGCTGGTAGATCTCACCCGGCCGCAGGCCTTCGGGCAGGTACTGCTGCTCTGTCCACCCGCGCGGGTCGTCGTGCGGGTACCGGTAGCCGACCCCGTGCCCCAGTCGCGCCGCACCCTTGTAGTGGGCATCGCGCAGGTGCGGTGGAACCATGGCGTTGCCCGTCCTCGCCACCGCATCGTCGGCGGCAGCCAGTGCTCGCAACACACTGTTCGACTTCGGCGCCTGCGCCAGGTACAGCGCCGCCTGTGCGAGCGCGAAGCGCGCTTCGGGCAGTCCCACCCGCTCCAGCGCCGCAAAGGCGGCGACGGCGACGCCCAGTGCCTGCGGGTCGGCCAGCCCGACGTCCTCCGATGCCAGGATCACCATGCGCCGGGCGAGGAACCTGGGGTCCTCGCCCGCGGTGAGCATCCGCACCAGCCAGTACACCGCCGCGTCGGGGTCGGATCCCTTCATCGACTTGATGAACGCGCTGACCTGGTCGTAATGCTGGTCTGCCGCCTTGTCGTAGCGCAACCGCGGTCCCGCCAGGGCCTGCTGCACGGCCGCCACCGTGACCTGCCCTCCGGCGGCCGATGCGGCGGATTCCAATGTGGTCAGCGCGACGCGGGCATCCCCGTCGGCCGCCGACGCCAGCGCGTCCACGGCATCGTCGGTCACCGACACCCCGGGCAGACCACTGGGGTCGTCCAGCGCCCGTCGGATGAGCGTCGCGATGTCCTCGTCGCGCAAGGGGTCGAGCCGGTACAGCAGGCTGCGGGACAACAACGGCGCGTTGACCTCGAACGACGGGTTCTCGGTCGTCGCCCCGATCAGGGTGACGGAACCGTCCTCCACGGCGGGCAGCAGTGCGTCCTGCTGCGCCTTGTTGAAGCGATGGATCTCGTCGATGAAGAGCACGGTGGGGCGATCCACGGTGGCGCGGCGGGCGCGGGCCGCCTCGATGGCGCTGCGTACGTCCTTCACGCCAGCCGTCACCGCCGACAGCTCGACGAAGGCCGCGCTGGTGGTGGCGGCCACGACATGGGACAGCGTGGTCTTGCCCGTGCCCGGAGGGCCCCACAGGATCACACTGCGCAGCGTGTCGTCGGCGACGGCAGTACGCAGCGGCGCGCCGGGACCGAGCAGGTGCTGCTGTCCGACGACGTCGTCGAGCGTCCGGGGTCGCAACCTGGCGGCCAGGGGTGCACCACGCGGCGCGGCAGCGGGCCCCGGTGTCGCGGGGGGATCGAACAGGTTGCCGGTCATGGCGGAAGTGTCGCCGCCTGAGAGCGTTTGCGCACCGCCCTGGGTGGTCCTAGCGGTAGTGCTCGACCGTGGCGAGCAGTGTGCTGGCCATCACGCCGCGTTTCACCGCGCGACCCGGGCAGAAGCGCTGCCCCCCGCACCCGGTCATGAACCCCTTGGCCGCCACCGCGTTGATGGAGGCTTCGAGGCGATGGCCGTTGTCGTCGTTGAAGTAGTCGCGGGAAACCCGCCGGACCCCCGTCAGACGGTGCAGGTGGACCGCGAGGGTCGCACGCGACAGACGCCGCCCCGGCTTGAAGTCCTTGCCGCGGATGACACCCGCGTGCGCGAGGGCATTGATGGCCGTTTCCGCGGGATGGCCGTCGTCGCTGGCGAAGTAGTCCTTCCCCGTCGGCGCGCGCGGGATCTTGAAGGTCCGGAACAGGTACTGCGCCCCATACCCGCGCTTGACGGCGCGGCCGGGCCGGAACCGCGTGGAGGACACGCCGTTCATGATCCGGGCCCTCTTCGCGAACACGATCGCGTACTCGTGACGTGAACCGTCGTCGTCGAGGAACGGGGGGAAGCCGATGCGGCGAATCTGCTGCGAAGGCAGGGTGCTCAGCCCGCGGGCCGGATAGCTGTAACGGTTGCGCAAGGCGATGCCGACGATCCCCTTGGGGCCGGTTCTCGTCGTCTTCACGGCTTCGCCGTTTTTCAGCCCCCGCACGACGAGGTTTCGCGGCGTGCCGCCGTCGGTGCGGCCGGAGATCCGAATTCTGCGGATCCTGCCCACGCCGCCGACGAAGCTGGCGAACGAGCGGTTGGTCACCGACCGCTCCCACGAGGCGAACGTGTTGCCCGGTGCCCGCAACGACCAGGGGTCGTCGACGCTGCGCAGGTACGGGACGGGCGAGGTGCCAAAGGCCCAGCTGTCCTGGACATTCTCGCTGCGGCCGCCGTGGGAGGACGAGTAGTACGTGCTGATCAGACTGCCGTTGTAGGTGACGACGATGCGCGCCGTCCTGTCCACAGCCTTGACCCAGTACGACCCGTAGCTCTCGGTCTCCTTGTCATAGCCGGTGTAGGCCTGGTTGGCCGGTGTCGCCAGCAGGCTGCACCGGCAGTCGGGCCGATTGCCGCTGTAGGCACGGTGCAACCGCAGGGCATAGGTCCGTCCCGCCGTTGCCTGCACCTTCAGCGCAGCCATGCCGCCGTTGGCACCCCACGACGACGGCACCTCGCCGAGGCCCCGCAGATACAGCTCGATCGACGGGATGTCCAGGACCATGAACATCGAACCGGCGGCGGTTGAGTTTGTGCTGTATTCCAACACCCCCCACTTGTAGGTCCGCCGCGGCCCGTTGGGGTTGTACGCCTCAACCCGCGTACCGTCCGTGGCGGCGCCCGGGTTGAACGCCGCGACAAGGCGCTTACCGGCGCCGCCGCGCCAGACGCGCTGACCGCCGTCCTTGAGCACGTAGCGGCCGTCCGACCGCAGGCTGACCCTCCACGTGGTGCCACGCGGCTGGCGTATCCGGGTCGTGCAGCTGCCGCCACCGCAGACGCGCCAGCGGACGCGCCCGCCGACGGCCTTCACGTCGGACGCCACGATGGCGCTGTGCAGGCCAACGCGGATCGAGGACGGCATCGACCCCTGGGCGACAGCCGTACCCCGGTAGTAATGCTTGAGAATCTCCCGGTACCCACGGCCCGCTCGCGCCAGCGCGTAGGCGCCGAACTGGCTCATGCCGACGCTGTGGCCCCAGCCGCGGCCGCGCATGACGACCCTGGGATTCGGTTTCGTGTCAAGCACCCGCGTGCGGAACGCAGGCGCAGCCTGGGCGGACGGAACGGCGAACAACCCCATCGTCATCGCGGCAACGACGACTGCGACGACGGTACGGCGCAAGTGCGGCACAACAATCCTTCTCGGCAGTAGCGGGTACGCGCTGGCCGCGAGGCTGGCGACGCGGGCCGGCGATGGCCGTTACAGAGTGGGTGAACAAGGCCCGCGAAAGAGGCCTCGGCGACACCACAGATTCACTTGAGAAGTTCTGAGAAGTTCCAGGACGCGGCCAGCGTACGCATATCGCCCGTGATGTCCACCTTTGTTGCCCGTGGGCGAGCGTGTCAGACGATCGGGGGACGGCCGGTGCGGGTCATACGCCACACCGTGCGCCACCGCATGGGCCGGCGTGTCCCGCACGGCTTCACCACCCCGTGCCAGTAGCCGCGCAGCACCTGCGTCAGGGCCGCGGCGTCACGCAGGCGCACCAGCGTCAGCAGGAACCAGACCACCGGGTACAGCAGCGCCAGCGGCAGCGGCAGATGCCTGCGGGCGAGCCACACGCGGTTGCGCGCGCTGAGGTAGTGGAACTGCTCGTGGCGCGTGGGCTGCGTCGCCGGATGGTGCGCCACCACCTCCCCCAGGTAGTACACGCGATAGCCGGCATCCAGCGCCCGCCAGGCGAGGTCGGTGCCCTCGTGCGCGTACCAGAACGCCTCGGTGAACAGGCCCGCCTCGTCGAACACGCTGCGGCGGATGGCGGCCGCGCCTTCACAGAAGGTCGTGACGTCGCTCGAGCGCGCGGGGTCACCGGTGCGCAATCGCGGGACGTACCGCCGGGGTGACTCGGCGCCACTGGGGTCGACGATGCGCAACTGCACGATCCCGATGGTGGAGTCCTGCGTGAACACCGCCGCCAGGCGCGCGAGCGTGTGCGGATCGGGCAGTGCGGCGTCGTCGTCGAGAAGAAACACCGGGTCGCCACGGACGACGCTGATGCCCCGGTTGCGCCCCGCCGGAATACCGACATTCGTCTGGAACGCAACCGTGCGGACCTGCCGGGGCAGCCCCGCCGGCTCCCAGCCGTTGCCCACGACCACGCAGTCGACGTCGACCCCCTGCTGCGCGAGCGCCGACGCGACAGCCAGTTGCAGCTGCCGTGGTCGCGTGCCCTGCGTGAGGATGACGACGCCGACGGCGGGTACCGCGGAGGGAGATCCGGCCGCCGGCTGGCCCGATCCTGCAGCGGCCGTGATCGGCAGGTCGTCGCTCACTTGAACCGTGACGAGGAGAGAATGCTGAGCAGATGGGCGCCGGCGACTGCCGCCGCGAGGGGCACCAGCACCATCGACAGGACGCGAGTCGCGGCCAGCGATCCCGTCGCAGCGTCGCCGACAGCTGCTGCAAGCGCGAGCAACGTCAACTCGGGCGCGCCGATGGCGCGGTGCAGCGGGAGATAGGACGCCAGCCCTCGCACGGCGGCCAGACCCGTGCGCCGCGGTCGGATGATGTCGGCCTGGTCATCGGGCGGCGGCATTCCGGCCACGGAGCGGGCGACGACGACGAGATCCGTCTCGGCTTTGTTCACGAGCACGAACACAGCACCCACCAGTCCCCAGGTCGTCCAGACACCGATCGAGTCGTACCCCCCGTCGACCCGGACACCGAGCGTGGCGATCAGAGCGGAGTCCGTGAGGTAATGGCCGATGCGGTCCAGGTAGACCCCGACCGGACCCGTCGCCTGACGCCAGCGGGCGATCTCGCCGTCGGAGCAGTCGAACAGCAACTGCAGCTGGATCAGGAGGGCGGCGAGCACCGCTCCCCACACCGTCGGCACGCCAAGCGCCGCCGCCGCGGCAATGCCCGACACGATCATCAGCCAGGTCACGCCGTCGGGAGTGATGGGCGTCGGCAGTAGCGCACGGGTGAGGTACAGCGAGACGTGCCGCATGTACAGCCGGCCCGCCCAGTGCTCGCCGCTGACCCGGCCCATCACGGTGTCGGGCTGGCAGACAGCCCGCAGTTCAGTCAGAGAAGGCTTCGATGAACGCATCAACGCGCTTTCTGACCTCGTCGTCGTCCATGTCAAGGTGCTCGAGGATGGTGTAACGATCCGGTCGGGTGGAAGGCGCCTCGACCACGGCGTCCTTGAACTCCTCCGGGGTCAGGCCGAGGTCGCCGGGAAGCCGCGGGACACCGTAGCGGCGCAGGCACCGGTCGACGGCGGGCAGCAGCGGGTCGTCGCGCAGGTACGACGCGAACATCGCACCGACCGCGACGACCTCGCCGTGCAGGCCCGCCTCGGGATACAGCGCATCGATGGCGTGCCCGATCTCGTGGCACCCACCGCTGCACGGGCGGCTGCTGCCGGCGACCGTCATGGCCATGCCCGACAGGAACAGCGCTTCCGCCAACGCGGTGAGGTACCCGTCGCTGTCGGGGGAATCCTGCCGGTCGATCAGCGCCTGGGCGGCAGTCCTGGCGAAGGTCACAGCCAGACCATCCACGGACTCGCCGCGTTCGCGTCGCGCAAGCTCCCAGTCAGCGATCGCGTTCAGATTGCTGATGACATCGCCCGTGCCCGAACGGGTGTGGCGCACCGGCGACTGCCGCACCAGGTTCAGGTCGACGAACACCGCGATCGGGATGTGCACCCCGAACGAACCCTTGCGCCCGTGGCTTTCAAGAGACGCGACCGGTGAAGCGAGACCGTCGTTGGACAGGTTCGTCGCGACGGCGACGAACGGCAGCCCGACCATGCTCGCCGCGTACTTGGCGACGTCGAGGGTCTTCCCGCCACCGATGCCGACGACCGCGTCGAAGAAGGTGCTACGCAGTCCGCTGATCAACGTCTGGGCGGTGTCCATGCTGCCGCCCTCGACGGGGAACACCTCAGCCTTCGGGAGCGCCTCGCGGATCGTCTCGGCCAGCGACTCTCCCTGACCCGGCCCGACGGCGATGGCGACATCACCGCGCGTGGAGATCCGCCCCTCGGCCAGCAGTGGCGCGAGTCCCGCCACGGCACCAGCGCTGATCTCGATCGTCACCGGCGAGGAGATGGTGCGTGCTAGTAGCGGCATGCGATCTCCCGGGCACGTTCGAGGTCCGCGTGGTTGTCGACCTCCACCCATTCGTAGGGACCGATGGTGGTGGTGCGTATGGTCTCTCCCCAGTCGGCGTACTGCTGGTAGGCGTCCTCGTAGTACAGCGTCGTGTCACGCTCGAACACCGACCGCAGAGCCTCCGACAGCCGGTCCGCAGCCTCTGGCTCGATCAGTGTGACTCCGATGTACTCGCCGTCCGCCTCGCGCGGTTGGAGCGCCTTGTTGATCCTCACCAGGCAGCCGTCCGGGCCGAGAACGACCTTCATCTCTTCCTCGGCCAGCGTCTTGCGGTCGTCCAGCGCAAGAAGGATGGGTGCGGCGCCGCGCGCCTCGAGCAGGCCGTGCTCGACGGCCGCTGGATGCACGGTGTCGCCGTTCACCAGCAGCGCCGACTCCTTGAAGGCGTCACGGGCCAACCACAACGAGTAGGCGTTGTTCCAGACGTCGTGGCGGTCGTTGTGCACGAGATTCAAGCGCAGGCCGTACCGGCGTTCCAGCGAGGACGCACGGTCGTGGATCTGAGCGGCGGCGTGACCGACCACGATCGTCGCCTCAGTGAGACCCACATCACGGAAGTTCGCGAGTGCGAGCTCGAGAATCGAGCGCGAGCCGTCGACTTCAAGCAGCGACTTGGGCAGCGCGTCGGTGAGCGGCCGCAGCCGTGCGCCGACCCCAGCCGCCAGCACGATGCCGATCACCGCCGCCTCATTCCTCGTCGTCCCCGGTTGCCATGGCCACGGTACGCGTCGGGTCTCGTGCCACACGAACCCAGCTCGTCACGCTCTCGGCCACGAACAGCGCGCCACACCACACGGCGAGCCCGATGGCGGTCGGAACGTAGACGTCCGTCAGCGCAGCCGCGAGCACGACCACCACCCGTCCGTCCCACCCCAGTCCCGCGGTTCCGACCCATGCGGGCGGCGGCGCCGCCTGGTGGCGCAGGCGGTACACGATGTCGTAGTGACGAAATGCCATCGCCGCCAGCAAGGCATAGGTGGCGCCCAGGCCGGAAGCGCCCGCCCTCCAGCCCAACACCGCAATGCCGCCATACTCGACCGCCCGCAGCAACGGTGGCACCAGCCACGCCAGACGGTGGCGCGCCGGCTGCGTTCCCCGGGACACCGCGGCCATGACCGCGCGGGCCAGTGGCCCGTCGTCGCGGTACAGCGCCAGCGTGTCCGTCACGCGACCAGCGCCCGAAGGATTCGGCCTGTCGCGGTATACGTCATCGCCAGCGCCCCCCACACCAACAGCGCGGTGAACGTGGTGCGTGGCCCCGCGACGGCTGCGGTCAGTGAGATGAGCGCGAACCGCTCGCCGATCGGCAGCACGACGATGCGCTTGAGCCACTTCATCGCCGGCCGGTGCTCGAAGTAGACCGATGCGCGCACGCCCAGCCGTCCGATGTGGGCGGCCGGACCGGGGCGGCCCGGCGGTGCAGCGGCGTCGCTGCGGCGCATCCCGCCGGCCGCGGCGGGATCCGCCGGCACGGGACGTGCCTCGGCGAAAGCGAAGTCCACCGTGTGGCGCACGGTCTGCAGCGCGAGTGCCGCCGCGGCGAGCAGCCACACACCCCCTTCGTCACCCGCACGGACGGCCCCGGCCGCGAGTCCCGCGTACACCAGATACTCCTTGGCCCGGTCGAAGACGGAGTCCAACCACGCCCCGACCGCCGAGAACTGCCGGGTGTAGCGCGCCAACTGGCCGTCGACGCAGTCGGTCGTGAAGGCCAACTGCAGGAGAACCGCTCCGACGATCAACCCGGGGCGCGACCCGACTGCGAAGGCGCCGGCGGCGATGATCCCCAGCAGCATCGAGGCCGCGGTCACCTGGTTGGGCGTCAGCCCGCGCCTGGCGGACCAGCGGGCGATGTAACGCGAGTACGGGCTGACGAAGAAGGTCGTGAAGAAGCCGTCCTGCTCCTTCACGGTCGCGTCGAGCAGCGCCTTGTCCTCATCGACCGCGGCCATCGTGCGCAGGGCGGCAACCACCTGCTCCTGCGACGCCACGCGCTGGAAGAACAGCCCACGCAGCGAGACGCTGGACACGGCCGCCCCCGACGCCACCAGACCCGCCACGAGGACCGCCACCGCTGGCTCCGGGGCGGCAGCGGTCGGATACAGCACCCGGGTCGGCGGATGCTGCCGCCCGGAACCGGACCCACCGTGCGGGGGCGGAGGAGTCACCGCGTCGACGGTCCGAGCGACCCCTGCCAGTGCCCGCGCGTCCGATGCCTTGAGCAGCCCCAGCGCGACGAGGTCGCCTGCGACGCCGCCGTGGTAGGGCGACGCGGCCGCGGTCACACGCGAGCGGTCGACGCTCACGCGTTGCAGGCCGTCGTCGTCGCGCCGCGCCGTGACGATGCCCGTCGAGATCCGGGGATCTGCCAGGAGAACCGTGAGGACCGCGTCGTGCATGACCGCGTTCGCCTCGGCCACCGCGAGCGGTCCATGGGGCGCCGCGTCCGCGACGGCGGTGAGGACGTCTGGCAGGCCGCCGGCCGTGCGCACCGTGACATCGGGCGTGGTAGCACCCACGGCCGGGGCCCACTCGGGTCGCGTGACGACATGGACGGACGCGACATCCTGGCTGCGCAGCTGCCCCACCAGCCGGGACAACACGGTGCCGTCGCCCACGCGCAGCAGGCAGACGGCCGACCCGTCGTCAGCGCGGGCGGTGGCGACGACGACAGCGGTGTTCAACCGTCTCCGTCACAACCTGCGCACGGTGACAGGCGGTGGGGCTCTCCACCTACGGCAACCATAGTGGGCGAAGGCTAGCCCATGGCCGGCGCGCAACAGCCGCGCATCGGCGGGGCGCCACGTACCATCGCGACCGCAATGGCGGTGAACGCGGAGTTGCGTCGTAACGCCACCCTCGTCGGGTTCGCCGGCGTGGCGTTCTTCGCGATGCAGGCGGCCGCGGGCGCTCTCGGAAGGCCCATGGCGCCAGACGAACTCCGGCTGCTGTCCACGGACACGATTCCCGGCTGGACTCTACGGTTGGTCCCGATGCTCCTGTCTTCAGGGGCCCTCGTCATCGCCTTCCGCGCCTGGGTTCGACCCGCCGGCCGAGTCGCGGCGGCCGCGGCAGGCGTGTTCGCCGTCACCTGGCTGCCGGTCGCCACCGGGTCACTGCTGGCGACACCGCTGTACACGGCGCTGGGCACGGTCGCAGCCTCGGGGTTCGTGACCCGATGGCTGGTGGAGCGCGACCGTGGTGCCCTCGCCGCCATGGGGGTCGCAGTGGCCCTCGTCGCCTGGTCGCACACGCCCGTGGCCGTGGGAGCAACCACCGCACTTGTGGGGGTGTCGCTCGTCTGGGGCCGTACATCCGCGGGACCCGCGGTGGCCGCGGTGCTGGCCGGTGCGTTCGCCGGCGCAGCGGTCTCAGCCGCCGCGCCGGTGTCCGCGTTGCGGTGGGTGGAGACGGCAGGGACCCGATGGTGGCTGCCGACCGTCGTGGCGGCGGCGGCGACCACCGTCGTCGTCGCGATCGCCGTCGTGGAACAGCGTTGGCCACACCGCCGCAACGCGGCCGTCGTCGCTGTCACCGTCGCCGCGGGTGCCCTGGTCGCTGTCGCCTCGATGAACCCGGTGACACCGGTCACGCTGCTGACCGTGCACGCCGCGTTGAGTGTGTCGGCGGGATCCGGTGCGCTGGCCGCCTGGCATGCCGTGCGGCGCATGTCGACGCCGCTGGCGACGGTCGGCCTGGTCGCCGCCGCCGCGGCGTTCGTCATCGTGCAGCTGACATTCGCGATCAGCATGGGCGAACAGCTGCGGCATGCACCGGACGTCACCGCCTCCGCGGCGATTTCCGGCGACTGAGCAGGAATCCCAGACCCCAGGCGTGGTGCATGACCGCGAACACCGCCGGTAGACGGACTGTCACACTCGACCCCGCCGTGCGACCCGCGACAACCGCGGCGGTGACGGCACCGAGCACATAGGTGCCCGGGATGACCAGCGCGCGGCGCCGGCCCGCGACGGCCAGTAGCAGACCGGCCGCGTTGGCAGCCACGGCGGCCGGTGGTACCAGCTGGCGTAGCCTCGCCGACCGCGGGTGGCGGCGGAGTACCTCGCGCTTCCACTGGCCGTACTCGAAGTACTGCTTCGCCAACCGGCGCAGCGACGACCGCGGGCGGTACCGCACCCGGAGCCGCGGATCGAACCAGACCACTCCGCCGCTGTCGCGGATCCGCCAGTTCAGCTCGTAATCCTGGTTGCGGACCAGCGTCTCGTCAAAGCCTCCGGCCCGCTCCAGAGTGCTGCGCCGGAAGACTCCGAGGTACACCGTGTCCGCCGGTCCGGGCTCGCCCCCATAGTGAAACGCTGCGTTGCCCACACCGAACCGAGACGTCATCGCCACGGCGACCGCCCGCTCGAACGTGGTGTCGCCCGTGGCGTCCTGGATGCCGCCGACATTGTCCGCACCCGTGGCACGCAAGGTCGAAACAGCGTGCCGGAGGTACCGGGCGGGCAGGATCGCTTGTCCGTCGACGCGCGCCACAATCTCCCCTCCCGACGCGGCGATGGCCGCGTTGAGTGCGTTCGCTGTCCGTCCGCTGGGATTGGGCACGATCTTGATCCGGTGGTCGGCCTCGGCGGCGTGCGCCGCCAGATCGTCGGTGCCGTCGTCGGATGGCCCGACAGCCATCACGACCTCTACGGGGCCGGGGTAATCCTGGGTCAGCACCGCGTCGAGGCACCGCGGCAGATCCCGGGCGCTGTTGCGCAGCGGAATCACAACCGACAGCGACGGCCACTGCCCCGTCGGGTCGCGATCAGCAGTCATTCTTCCCGGAGGGAGTCGCTCCCTGATAGGTCGGGGTGGGTTCCGGCGTCGGAGCCCCGGTGGGGTCCGTCGGGCGCGGCTCCACCGCCAGCAACTCCTCTTTGTCGACGTCGGCGCCGACCTCGACCGCCAGGCCCTCGGCGTCTTCGGAAAGGACGAGATCCGCGTCGGGGAACAGCTTGCGGAGAAGGTCGGCCTCCTCACGGCGGCCTGCCGGATAGGTGATGCGCGTCACCTCCTGCTGTTGATCATGCGCGTTGCCCGTGCCGGCGACTTTGAACCCCTGCGCCTCCAGCGCGTAGGCGGCGGCGGCGGCCAGACCGCCGGTCGTCGTGCCGTTGAGCACGACCACGGGGGGCACGTCGCCGACGGCGACGTCCTTGGGTGCCTTTTTCCCGACGTCCTTCGGAGCGGCAATGCCCTTGCGGAACGCGTCGAACAGTGCCTCGGCAGGTTCCGGATCGGCCACGACGTAGGCGGCCCCGCCGATCACCCGGTTGAATCCGGGGACCGTGCGTGCGTCGATACGATCCGACGAGATGTCGCGGAAGCTGAAGGCGATCTGACGCATGACGTTCAGCGACAGCGACGGATCGGTCTCCACGGCTTCCGCCCCCGCGTCCACCAGCGCGAACAGCTTGGGGACGTTCAGCGCCACACTCGCGCTGGACACCTGGTCGACGATCTCGCGGATGAACCGCTGTTGGCGCGCGATCCGCCCGAAGTCGTCGTCGATCTTGCGGACACGGACGAAGCCCAGAGCCTGACGACCGTTGAGCGTGACGCACCCCGAGGGCAGGTCGACGTGGGCGTCCTGGTCGACGATGGGCTCGTCGAGGTACATCCGAACGCCACCAAGGGTGTCGACGACCTCGACGAATCCACCGAAGTCGACGTGCGCATAGTGGTGGATCGGAATCCCCGTCAGGTTGCTGATCGTCCTCACGATGCAGGTCGGGCCACCGAGTCCCGAGGCGAGGCCGACCTCGTAGGCGCCGTTGATGCGACCTTGCGACCCGTCGCACAACTCGACGAGCAGGTCGCGCGGAAAGGACAGCATCGCGGCCCCCCGGCGCTTGGGGTCGAGCTGGACCAGCATGATCGTGTCCGTGCGCGTGCCGGAGAACTGGCCGGTTCCCAACTCCGCGCGCTCCTGCCTGCTCAACCCTTCGCGGCTGTCGGAGCCCACGACGAGGACATTTCGCAGATCCCGCAGTTCCGGGATGTCGACGCTGCCGTCGCTGTCGCTGTCACCTGGCACCTGCGTCTCGACCTCGACCTGGGTGATCTGCTGCTCGCCGTACCAGACCAGGGCCGCAGCGGTGATCGTCGCCACGACGGTGGTCGCTGCCAGGACCACCAGCGTGAACAGGCCGATCTTCCGCCAGCTCGGTTTCCGCCGATGGCGATGCCGACCCCCAACAACAGGGGGACCGAAATCACCCTCGCCCGAGACGGGCGCCCCTGGGGGCACGGCGGCGCGGCCTTTCGACGATCCGGATGCTGCGTGCGACGACCGGGTACCCCGGGCCGCTGCAAAAGCTAGCAGTCGACGTCGGTCAACCCGGCGCCACGGTACGTCGGCTCCGTCGCGGGCGCTCGCTCTTTCTCCGCCCTGTCACCCCCTGCAGCGGAGGAGGGGGCATGTCCGCGTGATTCCGTGGCCGCCTCCGACGCGCGCGCTCGTTCTCGCAACTCGTCCACCGCGGCGTCGGCCCCCAGCTTCACGGTCAGCGGCAGCCCGTCGACGCCTTCGATCACGTCGGCGCCGGGAAACAACTCGGCGAGTCGCTCGGCGGCGGACGCGAATGCAGGCGGATGCAGGATCCTTGTGCGGTCCAGACCACCGATCTCCGCGTTGCCCACCTCGGAGACGGTGAACGCATCCGCCTCGACCACCGCAGCTGCCGCTGCCGCGGCGCCGACCCGGTCCGACGCGTTCAACACGGTCACGGGTGGGAGGCCGGGGCGGTCGTCTTCGGGTGGGGACGGCGGCCCGTTCCGCACGACGCTGCCGTCACGGAACGACGCGTACAGCGCCTCGGCCGCCTTGGAATCCTCCACGACGTACCAGCTGGAGTTTCTCACCGTCGCCTCGCCAGGGACGGTGTAGACCTCGAGGCCGTTCGCCGTGAGCGACTGCATCCCCAACGCGATCTCGCGCATCTCGGCAAGGCCGAGATCCTCGTCGGTCTGCAGCGACCCCGCCGCGGCATCGATGATGCGGTACAGCTTGCTCGGGTTCGCCAGGACACCCACGTCGGTCGCCTCGCGCAGCGCCTCCTTGAGGAAGCGCTGCTGACGTGCGATCCGGCCGAAGTCGTTGTCCAGGTGGCGGGCGCGCACGAATCCCAGCGCGCTCGCGCCCTCCAGACGCACGCACCCCGCAGGCACGTCGAGGTGCGCCTTCTCGTCGTACAGCGGTTCGTCGAGATACAGGTCGACCCCCCCGAGGGCGTCGACCACGCGCAGGAACCCCGCAAAGCTCACCTCGACGTAGTGGTTGATCGACACGCCGGTGACGTCCGAAACCGTCTCGACGAGGCACGACGCGCCGTCGCCGTCGCGTTCGACGCCGATGCCGTGCGCGGCGTTGATGCGGCCGCGGGTGCCGTCGCAGCGGGTGACCAACAGATCGCGTGGGAATGACAGCACCGCTGACCGACCCGGCCCGCCGACCTCCAGTTGCAGCAGCATGATCGTATCGGTGCGGGCGCCGTCGAAACGCCCGGTTCCAAAGGTCCGCCGCTCCTCGGCAGTCATGCCGTCGCGGCTGTCGTTGCCGACGACGAGCACGTTGAGCAGGCGCGGTCCGACATCCTCCCGCATCGACTCGGCTGCCTGTGCGCGACCGTTGACCAGGCCCGCGACGGTGGTGCGGTCGATCTTCGCCAGGCCCCAGTGCACCGCCCCGGCGGCGGTGGCGACGCCGACCAGGACGGCGACGACGAATCCGGCCAGAAGCCGGAGCAGAGGACGACGACGCCGCCGCGAAGGCCGCGCCGCAGGGCGAGGTGGTTGTCTTCTCGTCATCGGTTCAGGTGCGCGGCAGCAACAAGATCGGGGAAGTCGGCTGCAGCAGAATGGCAATGACCATAGAGGGTCATCTAGTCGTTGGAGCCAAGGGTACGCGATGACACAAGAAGGCCAACCAGCCGCAGCGACTCGCCGCCCGCTCGGCGCGCTGCTGGCGCACCAGGTACGGGTGCAGGGTCATCGCCCACTGATGACGTACTACGGGCCGACCAGCGGGGAGCGCACGGAGTTGTCGTTCGCCACGTTCGACAACTGGGCGTCGAAGACGGCGAACTTGCTGGTCGAGGAGCTGCGCCTGGAGCGTGGCGCCCGCGTGGCACTGATGCTGCACGACCACTGGACCGCAGCCGTGGTGCTGGCGGGCGCGTGGAAGGTCGGAGCACGGGTGCTTGTCGCCAGCACCGTCGACATCGATCGGGCAGCCGACGTCCTGTTCGTCTCGGAGACGGCGGTGCCGGCGGGCGCGGGTGACCATCCGGGGCTCGTCGTCATCGGCGCGGGGATCGGTGGGCGCGTCGCCGGTGATCCGCCGGGCATCGCCTACGGTGACGACGTGCTGGCCTTCGCCGACGACTACGACGACCCCGACGTGCAGGCGGACGATGTCGCACTGGAACGCGACGGCACGGTCCACACGCACGCGGACCTGGCGCCGGCGCCTGTGTTGGGCGCCACGGACCGGCTCCTGGTGACGGCAACGCTGCGTGACAGCGTCGAGGTTGTGACCGCGCCGGTCGTGTCGGGCGCATCGGTGGTGTGGTGTCCCACAACCGACGCCGCCCTCGCCGCGGCGCGCGCGGCCGATGAGCGTTGCACCCACGTTCTCGACCACGGCACCACCCGCCCCCTCTAAACCGTCGCCCAACCGCCCCGTTGCTTCGTCGGTTCAGCCGGCCTGACCGTGGCAGACGACGGAACAACGGGCTGGGCGAGCGGGACGATGCGTCAGCTATCAGGTTGCGGTGCGGGTCCCGGACCGTACGACCCCAGGCGCTGAATGCGCTCCTTGCGGGCCTGACGGCGGATCTGCGCCTGCTGCTCGCGTCGCCGCTCGTCGTCCGTCTCGACGATCAGCGGCGGGACCTCCCGTGGCCTGCCGTCCTGGCCGAGGCACACGAACAGCAAGTACGCGCTGGTGGTGTGCCGGCGCTCACCGCCCTGCCACGGCTCCGCCTCCACGCGGACCCCGACCTCCAGCGACGTCTTCCCCACGGCGTTGACCCGCGCCGAGACGACCAGCACGTCCCCGATGTGCACCGGTTGAAGGAACGACAGTTCGTCGATGGCGGCGGTGACGCAGACGCCGCCGGCGTGGCGTGCGGCCGCCGTGCCGCCGGCGACATCGACCTCCTTCATGATCACGCCGCCGTGGATGTTGCCCACCAGGTTCGCGTCCGCCTGTGTCATCGTGCGCGCGAACGTCACCTCGCTCGCCGAGACAGGTCTGGGCTCCAGCGTCACAGCCGTCGTTCCACCAGTTCGAGCTGCTGCAGGATGCGGAAGCCGAGACGGGTGTACAGCCGCGCCGATCCCCCGCCCGCGGTGGCCCGACCGCACGCCGACATGACGGATGAACCCGATATCGCCATGGTCGAACACGGTGATGGCGCCGACCACGTGGCTGTCGTGCTCCGCGAGCACCCACAGTCCCGGCCGGAAGTCGGGGTGGTCGAGATGCTGCTCGGTGAATCTTTCCAGCGACGGTGTCATCGGGCGGACGTGGCCGGCGAAGGCCTCCACGAGCACTTCGTGCACCAGCGGGGCATCGCGTCCCTGGTCAAACGGGCGCAACACGATCCCGGCCGGGGGATCCGGCGCGGCGGGGATGCCGTCGCCGGAGTACCGCATCCGCACGAACGTGCGAACAGACTTGAACCCCGCCGCCGCGAACGCGCGGCCGCTGCGGTCGCCGACCGGCACCCACGTCGCAAGCCGGACGCCGGCGCCCCCGCGTGTCGCCGCGCGTGCCATCACCGCATCCAGCAGGGCCTTCGCGACCTCGTCGGCGGCGTCGGGGTGCACGTAGACATCCGCGTCGAACGTCTGCTCCTCGCGCGGATACAACTCGCCGTAACCGATGACCTCATCGTCGTCCTCGGCGACGAAGGCATCGGAGCACACGTCGAAGACCGACTCGTCCCAGCCGGTGGCGATGTCCTCCTCGGTGGTGTCGGGTTCGCCCAGCGCGGCGACGTCCACGGCGTTCATGACGGCGACGACCGACGCGAGGTCGCCACGGCGAGCGTTTCGGACCGATGTCACCCTGGTGGCCGCTACAGCCGGCCGAGCAGCTGGCGCGATATGACCACCCGCTGGATCTGCTGCGTGCCCTCGTAGATCTGGGTGATCTTGGCGTCGCGCATGTAGCGCTCCACGGGATAGTCCTTGACGTAGCCGTACCCGCCGAAGATCTGGACTGCATCGGTGGTCACGGCCATCGCGACATCCGCTGCCTTGCACTTCGCCATCGAACTGAACAGCGTGAGGTCGGCGTCGTCCCGGTCTGCCTTCGCCGCGGCGACGTAGACCAGTTGCCGAGCCGCCTCGGTCTCGATCGCCATGTCGGCAAGCATGAACTGCAGCCCCTGGAACGAGCCGATCGGCCGGCCGAACTGCTCGCGCTCCTTCATGTACGCGGTGGCGGCGTCGATGGCGCCCTGTGCGATCCCGACGGCCTGCGCCCCGACCACCAGCCGTGTGTGGTCGAACGCCTGCATCGCATAGGTGAAGCCCTTCCCCTCCTCGCCGATGAGCCGGTCCGCGGGGATCCGGCAGTTGTCGAAGTGGACCTGGCACGTCGGCGAGCCCTTGATCCCAAGCTTGCGCTCCTTCTTCCCCACCGCGAAGCCGGTGTCGTCGGAGCGGACGAGGAACGCGGACACGCCCCTCGCGCCCTTCTCCGGGTCTGTCTTCGCCAGCACCGTGTAGAGGCTGGATGGCCCGGCCATCGAAATCCACACCTTCGTGCCGTTGATGACGTACTCGTCACCCTCGCGGCGGGCGGTGGTCTTCATGGCGGCAGGGTCGGAGCCCGCGTCGGCTTCGGAGATGCAGTACGAGATGAGGTCCTCGCCCGACGCGATGCGCGGGAACCACTCCTGCTTCTGCTCCTCGCTGGCGCCCATCAGGATCGGCACGCTGCCGAGCTTCTGCACCAGGGCGATGACCGACGAGGCTGCGTCGACGCGGGCGATCTCCTCGACCAGGACCGCGAAGGTCAGTGTGTCGGCACCGGCCCCGCCGTACGCCTCGGGGATGTGCAGACCCAGCAGGCCGTTCTCAGCGAGCACCTGCTTGACGTCCCACGGGAACTCCTCGCTCTCGTCGATCTCCGCGGCCCGCGGCGCGATGCGGTCCTCGCAGATCTGTCGTAGGACCTTGCGGAACGCGACGTGGTCGTCGGTCAACGTGAACAGGCCGGTCATCGTGGCGAGCTCCTGCGGTGCTGAGCAATGGCGACGGGGTGGCAGATCGTACCGAGCAGCGTCCCTACACTCCCGCCGCGATGTCCTCACGCCCTGCCCGTCGGCGGCTACCCATTCCGAACATGCCCGCGCTGACCGGCGCGGTGTTCAGCCACTGGCGCCGCGAACGCTCCACGGTGCGCCAGGGACTGACCGCATTGGGCATCCTCGTGTCCGTCACGACCGTCGCGGGGCTGATCCTCGGGGCGATGGAGGGGATGTTGGAGCGCCTGCCCGGACTGCTGGTCCTGGTCCCCGCCGCGATCGGCATGCGTGGCGCGATCTTCGGTGCCATGGGCGCACGCCTGGGCACGGGCATCATGACGGGCCAGTACACGGCCGACTGGGGGCGGGAATCGTTCCTGCGGCAGAACGTCGAAGCGTCGATGCTCCTGACGGTGATCACCGCCGGACTGCTGGCACTGCTCGCGCGGGCGAGCGCCGCCGCCTTCGGACTGCCGACCATCAGCCTGTGGGCCCTTCTCATCGTGTCGTTCCTTGCTGCCGCCGCGTCGAGCGTCGCCGTGCTGGCGGTCGTGCTGGTACTTGCTCGAACGGCTGCCGACCGCGGCTGGGACATGGACGCCATCGGCGTCCCGATCATCAGCACGTTCGCGGACATCTCGACCCTGCCGGCGATCATGCTTGCGGCACTGGCTGTGGGCAACGACGTGGTCCAGGGTGTTCTGGGCGGCGTCCTCGGCGTGGCCGTGTTGGCGGCAACGGCGGCCGGCCTGGGTCACGCCGGGGACATCGCCCGTCGCATCGTCAACGAGAGCCTGCCGGTGCTGGCGTACGCGGGGACCATGGGCATCCTCGCCGGCACGGTGCTCTCCGCGCGCCTGGAGGCGCTGATCGCCAGCCCGGCGCTGCTGGTGGCGATCCCCCCGTTCATCTCCACCTGCGGAGCACTCGGCGGGATCCTGTCGGCGCGGCTGGCCTCCCAGCTGCACCTCGGCCTGGTGGAGCCCCGTCGGCTGCCCGACCGTCCGGCCCTGCTGGACGGCACACTCGTCGTGCTGCTCGCGGTTGCCGCATTCGGCGCTGTCGGCATGCTGGCTCAGGCCGCGTCGAGTGTCGTCGGACTTGCTTCTCCCGGGGTCCTCCGACTCATCCTGGTCGCGTTGCTCGGCGGGCTGCTCGCCAGTGCACTGCTGTTCCTGGTGTCGTACTACGCGGCGACGACCTCGTACCGCTTCGGACTGGACCCTGACAATTACGGCGTGCCGGTGGTGACCGCGACAATGGACTTCTTGGGCATTCTGTGCCTGGTCACCGCAATCGCGCTGCTCGGCATCGGCTGACAAGGAAGGCATCATGCGCCGCACCGTCAAAGAGCTTCTGGTCGAGGCGAAAGACGCATCGGAGCTCATGGTCGACCTGGCCTACGCCGCCGTGTTCTTCGGTGACGACGACCTCGGCCGTGAGGTCCTTCGGCTCGAGGACCGTATGGACGCCGCAGTGCACGAGATGCGCGTCGTGTGCCTGCTCGCGACCCGCTCCGTCGACGACGCCGAGCAACTGGCCGGCGTATTGAACCTCGCGAACGCGATCGAGGAGATCGCCGACGCGGCGGAGGACATCGCCAGAGTCGTACTCAAGGACATCGACGTCCCGGGAGAGTTGCGCGACGACCTGCGCCACGCCGAGGAGATCGTCGCGCGCGTCAAGCTGCGTGGCGGCAACCAGCTCGCGTCGCGCTCGCTGCGCGACCTGGCGCTGCCCAGTGAAACCGGCATGTGGGTGATCGCGATTCGCCGCGACGTCGACTACGTGCACGGCCCGTCCGGTGAGACGGTGTTGCAGGACAACGACGTGCTGTTCCTGCAGGGGCCCGCCGAGGGTGTGGATCTGGTACGGGAACTCGCCGGCGGCGAGCCCTTCCACCTGCCGCCTCCGAAGACGGTTGGGCGGCTGACCAATCTCGACCGCGCCATCGACATGCTCGTGGAGATGAAGAACGTCACCGAGGTCGCGGTCGGCCTGGCGTACTCGGCGATCCTGTTCCAGGACCTCGGGCTGGTGCGCGAAGTGTCGGCGCTGGAGGACCGGTGTGACGATCTGTACAACGACCTGCAGACGTGGGTGCTGCGCGCGGCAGCGGAAGCGGACGACGAGGAGCTGAACGAACTGCGCGGCGTGCTGCAGATCGCGTTGTCATCCGAGCAGATCGCCGACGCGGCGCAGGAGATGACACGTCTGGCCGAGGGCGATGACGACCCGCATCCAGTGGTCAAGGCGGCCCTTGCCGAAGCCGACGAGTTGGTGTCCGACGCCGTCGTGGCCCCCGGCTGTCCAGGCGAGGGACAGTCCCTGCGCGACCTGTCGCTGGAGACCGAGACCGGAATGTACGTGCTCGGCATCCAGCGAGAGGGGCGCTGGATCTACCGCCCGCGCAGCACGCGCACTCTCGTCGCGGGCGACCGGCTGCTGGTCACGGGCCCTGAGGAGGGCGTGAAGCTGCTGCGTGACCTGACGGGTGACAGCCGGCCCGCGTGACGCTGCCCTGTTCCGGCTCCACGGTCTCGGGCAGATCCTTGGTTAGCCTGACCGGGATGACTCTCGCCGACAGTGGGGCAGCACCGTCGAGCGACGTCGCGATCGTTCGGCCCATGTCCACCGACGACGTCGCTTTCGCCGCCGCCCTGCACAAGACCACACTCCCGCACGGGTTCTTCGGGAGACTGGGCCACGGCTTTCTGACCCGGTACTACCAGTCATTCGTCGAGAGCCCGCACGCCGTCGCCTTCGTCGCCCAGTCCGCAGCGGGGCCTCAGGGGATCCTGGTGGGAACCGTCCGCAACGGCGCCCACTACGCCTGGGTCCTGCGCGGCCACGGACTCGCTCTCGCAGTGCGTGGCACGGCGGCGCTGCTGGGCCATCCCCGCCAGATGGTGTTCTTCGTACGGACCCGGTTGGCCTGGTACCTCGGCGGGCTGTTCCGCTTCGGGTGGCGTGCCGCGGCACGCCGCTGGCACGGCATGCCCGCCGTCGACTGCGCGCCGCCACCGGCGGTCCTCACGCATGTGGCCGTGACACCCTTCGCCCGCGGCGGCGGCATCGGTGCAGGTCTGGTGGACAGGTTCCTGGAATCTGCCCGGCTCGCGGGCTGTCGCGAGGCCGTCCTGGTGACGTTCGCGGGCCCCGAGGGCGCCGGTCGCTTCTACCGCCGCCTTGGCTGGTCGCGGCGAGACACACATCACAACCATGACGGGCGGCTGGTGGAGTGCTACGACCGGCGGCTGTGACTCCACACGACGCCAACCGCATCGACCGCCGCGCCTTCCTGGCAATGCTCGCCGCCGCGGGGGTCTCGGCCTGCAAACAGCGCGTCGTGCCGTCCCCGACGCCGTCGTCGACTCCCACGCGTGTACCGCAGCAGTCGGCTGACACCCCCCCGACTCCCTCCACGTCGCCACGACCGTCCCGGGCAGAGGCTTTCGAACCCCTCTCAGGTGAGGCCTACCCCAATGCCAAGCGCGTTGCAGGGCGTTTCGTCGAGGCAGTGACCAGTTATGACCCCGGGACGCCACCGCGTCGGGTGCTGCGCAGGGCGGCAGCGAGCGCCGACCCTGAATTCGACGTCGACGCCGTGCTCCGTAGGTCCCGCGCCCTGTTCGTGCCCGATGCCTTTTCCGCCGGGCGTGTCGTCTATCCGCAGCTGGGGGGGCTGACACTGGGAGGTTCCGCCGACCGCATCTCCGTGATGGTCGTCGTTCGACAGGACCTCGCCCGCACCCGGAAGGGGAGTCAGCCAGAGACGTCGGCGGTGACCAGGACGGTGGACGTCCGGCTGGTGAACCGCGACGACCAATGGCTCGTCGAAGATGTCGCGGACAGCGGCGGCGCACGGGTGAAAATGCGGAGACGCAGGCTGTCGAAGAGGGCCGGTCAGGTGCTGGACGACCAGCGCATCGAACTGCCCGACAGCGCGCGGTGGGACATCCTGCGGGGTGACATCGACAACCGACTTCTGGCGACAATGGTCGACCTGGCCGAGGTGGCCCCATACTCCGTGGCTGTCCTGAAGTCGGGGCACCCCCGAAATGTGTTCGGCACTGACCGCATCAGCGGACACACGCTCGGCCGGGGCGTGGACATCTGGAAGGTGGCTGGCCAGCCGGTGGTGTTGCAGCAACCAGACAAGAAGTCCGCCGCGTACGCCTTCACGACGGCGGCGCTGGAGGACTTCGGCGTGCCGGAACTCGGCAGCCCGTGGGACCTCGACGGGCCGCCGGTGCGGGGGGAGCGCAGGCCGTCCTTCACCGATGCCGTCCACGCCGACCACATCCACATCGCGTTCAAGGCCTCCTGAGTAGTGGCGGCTGCCCCGCGCGCCCCCTCGGAGCGAACCGCCGCCTCGTGGATGGCGATGGGGACGCTGCTGTCCCGTCTCACAGGCTTCGTGCGCACCGCAGCGTTGGTGACGGTCCTCGGGACGACCCGGTTGGGTGACGCGTTCAACACGGCGAACACCGTCCCCAACATGCTTCTGGTCCTGGTGACCGGCGGCACGTTGAGTTCGGTGCTCATCCCTATGCTCGCCCGGGAGACGAACGACGATCGGCGCCGGGAGCGGGCCGAGGCGATCGGCGCCCTGGTGATGCTGGGAACCGGTCTCGCGTCCGTCCTGATGTTCGTGGGTTCACCGATCATCGCGCGGTTCTTCGCGCTGGGGCTGCGCGGTGGCCCGGATTACGACGCCTACGTGTGGGTCACCACCCAGTGGCTCGCGCTGTTCGCGCCGCAGATCCTGTTCTACGGCATCTCCGTCTACGCGGTCGCCGTGCTCAACGCGCACGGGCGGCTGGCGCTGGCGGGGTTCGCGCCCGTCCTGACGAATGTCGTGGCGGTGGGAGCGGTCGTGGCCTACGTCCTCACCGACGGACCGAGCGGGTTCGGCGACGCCGCCGAACCTTCCCTGCAGGCTCTGGGGGCCCTCCCTCTGGTGGTCCTTGGCGTCGGCACGACGCTGAGCATCGCGGCGATGGCCGTCCCCCAGCTGCTTGGGGCGCGCCGGATGCTGCCCGGCCTGCGACTGCGACCGCGTATCCGGCGGGGGGAGCCGGCGAACCGGGAGTTGTGGCGGCTGGGACGCTGGACACTGGGCTACGTCGCGGCGAACCAGGTGGGATTGGCCGTGATCATCGCGCTCGCCAACGACGTGGAGGGTGGCGTCGTCGCCTATCAGGTGGCCTTTGCGATCATGCAGTTGCCGTTCGGAATCATCGCGGTGTCGCTGTTCTCCGCCATCTACCCGCGGCTGTCGCGCGACGCGGTCCGGGAGGACGACTCGTTCGCCGCGTCGGTGTCAGGAGGATTCCGCCTCACTGCGCTGCTGCTGATCCCCGCCGCCGTGGGATTGTTCGTCCTGGCCGAGCCGGTCACGAAGATCCTGGTGAACTACGGTGCGGCAGCGGGTCAGGGTGCGGCGTTCATCGCGGCGGTCGTGCGCATCTTCGCCCTGGCGCTCCTGCCCTTCACGGTCTTCCAGCTCTTCACACGCAGTCACTACGCACTGACGGACACCAAGACGCCGATGCTGGCCAGCATCACGTTGAACACGTTGAACATCCTCTTCGCCGGCCTGGCGTCGCTGCTCATCACGGACCCCGTGATGCGGATCCAGGGACTGGTCGTGTCGTACACGCTGTCCTACCTCACCGGCTGCGTCTTGCTGGGCGCCGGGCTGGTCCGGCGCCGGCCGGGCGCCTTCGCCGGTGGCCTGCGCGCCGTCGCCACGTCCCTGTTCGCAGCACTGGTGATGGCGGGCGCACTGGTCGCAGCCCGGACAATTCTCCCCGAGCGCGGCGGTGTGCTGTTGGACATCATCGTCACCGCCGGGCTGGTTGGCGGCGGTGCGGTCGTCTACGTCGTCGTCATGTTCCTGGCGCGCAGCCGCGAGCTGCGTGAGGTGATGACGCGCGCGTGAACCGCTTGAAATGACCGAGCATCCTTTTCGGGTTCTCGGGCGTCCTAGCGGTTGAACCAACGCAACTGGCGAGGACAACGAAAGGTGGGAACGATGCGCAAGCTCTTCGTCTTGGGAACGGCCCTGGGGATGCTGGTGGCGCTGTTGCCGGGTCCGGCCGCCGCAGCGTGTGCCACGCAGTGGGGATCACTGAAGAAAACCAATTCCGCGCACCCGGATTCGGTGATCGTCACCGCACGCGCCGGCGAGCACGCGTGCTTCGACCGGCTGGTCGTCGAACTGGACGGCAAAGCGCCGGGCTATGTCGTGCGCTACGTCAAGAAGTTCGTCCCCGACGCGAGCGGCCGCGTGGTCGAACTGCGCGGCGCGGCGACGCTGCAGATCACGATGCTGGGGGCACGGGCGCACGACGACGAGGGCCGTCCGACGTACGCACCGGCCAGGCGGCGCGAGATGCTGCCCGTCCGCGACTACCGCACCTTCCGCCAGGCGTACTGGGGCGGGACGTTCGAGGGGACGACGGTTGTCGGTTTGGGTGTCCGGGCTCGGCTGCCGTTCCGCGTCTTCAAGCTCAAGGGTCCGGGATCGCACTCGCGGCTTGTCATCGACGTCGCGCACAGGTGGTGACCGCAGCCGTCATAGGCTGCGCGGGTGATCAACCCGCTGTGTGAACTCTCCCTGGAACAGCTGCGGCG
This sequence comes from Nitriliruptorales bacterium, assembly GCA_009377835.1. Taxonomy (GTDB): domain Bacteria; phylum Actinomycetota; class Nitriliruptoria; order Euzebyales; family Egibacteraceae; genus WHTG01. Next base: position 4,475 of record WHTG01000008.1, on the reverse strand, counting down.
GCGCACGAGCATCAAGTGGCGCCAGTACCCGGCGACGTCCTCCCTCTGTGGGTCGCAGAGATGGACGTCGCTTTGGCGGAGCCGGTCCGCGCGGCGCTGACGGACGCCGTCGCGATCGGCGACACCGGCTACCCGGCGGGCACGGTCTACGCCGAAGCCCTTGCCGGGTTCGCCCGTCGCCGGTGGGCCTGGGATGTGCCCGTTGACCACACGAGAATCGTCCCGGACGTGATGCTCGGCATCGTCGAAGTCCGCAAACTGGTCACAAGACCGGGTGAGACCGTCGTCATCAACTCGCCCGTGTACGCGCCCTTCTATCAATTCATCGCGCACATGGATCGCGAAGTCGTCGAGGCGCCCCTCGGCGAAGACCACCGCATCGACTTCGACTCGCTGGAGCGTGCGTTCGCCGGCGCGACCGCGGGTGGTCGACAGGCCGCGTTCCTGCTCTGCAGTCCGCACAACCCGACGGGCACCGTCCACTCCTCTGCCGAGTTGACTGAGGTGGCCCGGCTTGGCCAAGACCCACGGCGTTCGGGTGGTCGCCGACGAGATCCACGCGCCGCTCGTCCTGCAGGGCGCGACGTTCGTGCCGTACTTGACCGTGAACGGATCGGAGAGCGGCTTCTCCCTCATGTCCGCGTCCAAGGCGTGGAATCTCGCAGGCCTGAAGGCGGCCGTGGCAATCGCCGGCGCCGACGCCGCGGGGGAGCTCGCGGCGATGCCCGAGGAGGTCGGCCACGGCGCGAGCCATGTCGGTGTCATTGCCCACGTGGCCGCCCTGCAAGACGGCGAGACGTGGCTGGACGCGCTGCTCACGGGGCTTGACCACAACCGGCGGCTTCTGGCTGACCTGCTGGCGCAGCAGTTGCCGGTGGTCCGCTACGAGCCGCCTGCCGGCACCTATCTGGCATGGTTGGACTGCCGCGAACTCGGACTCGGCGACACCTCGGCCGAGCGCTTTCTCGAGAAGGGACGGGTGGCGCTCGTTCCTGGACTCAGTTCGGGACTGGGGGGCGCCGGCCATGCGCGCCTGAACCTGGCGACCACACCCGGGATCATCTGCGATGCGGTGGCCCGGATGGCCGCCGCGGCAGGCTCCCGCGCCTGACGCAAACCCACAAGAAAACTCCAGAATTCTGGGGAATTGTCTGGTTCAGCAGGGCTGGTGCGGGTACAATTCAGAACACCAGTTCGAATCATATTCTGAGGAATCGATGGACACCGTCTACGCGACGCGCGGGGGTTGTGTGGCTCGCGACCGTGGCCCCGCATATGACGCTGCGCCCCCTACGGCGGCGAGGGTTGTGGCGGCGTTGACGGCGGGGGCTGACGCTCTGGCGGGGTTTGACCCGCAGGTGTGCAGCGACGAGGAACTCGGCGCGGTGCTGCTGGCCGCCGAGGCGGCGCAGCGGCGCATCGCCGCCCACCAGGCGACCACGATCCGCGCGTTTGACCAGCGCGACGCGGCCCGCCACGACGCGTGCGTCACCACCGCCGGGTGGCTGCGGCTGCACACCACCATGGGGCCGGGCGCGGCGAAGAAGCGGGTCAAGCGCGCCTACCTGCTGCAGGCCATGACGCACCTGCGTGCGGCGTACGAGGAGGGGGCCGTCGCCACCGAACAGGTCGACGCGATCGTGTACCGCGCGATCCCGTCGCGCGCCGCCGCCATCGCCGAGCACGACGACACCCTGGCGCAGCTGGCGCGCAACGCCGAGCCGCGCGAGGTCGCGGTGGCGGTGACCCGCATCATCGACACCGTCGACCGCGACGGCACCGACAACCCGCCGCCGTGTGCCAACGACGACCTGCGCGGCATCGACACTTTCGGCGGGTACGCCGGGCTCAGCTCGGTGCGTGGGTCCACCACCACACTGCTGAACGAACTGCTGGCGCGCACCTTCAGGGTGTTTGACACCCCCGACCCTGCCGACACCCCTGTCGCGCAGCGGCGCGGCGCCACCCAGCGGCGCCACGACGCCTTACAGGCCGCGCTGGCCACCGCGCTGGACCACCATCCCGGAGCCACGATCGACGGGGTCAAAACCCACGCGTCGCTGTTCGTCGACCTGCGCACCATGCTCGGCGACGACGATCTGGCGACCATCCGCCCACGGCTGGGTGAGACCGGCGTCATCGACGCGGAGACGGCGCGCCACATCATCGCGACCACCAACCCCACCCTTCGCCTGGTCCTGGGGCTGGGGCCATGGCTGCCGATCACGGTCAGTCGAACGCGACGGGTGCTCCCCCAATGGCTGCGCGGCGCGTCACAACTGGCCCACCAGCACTGCGTCGGCCCGGGGTGCGACGTGAAATTCTCCCGCTGCGAAGCTGACCACCGCGAACCACACTGCAACAGCGGCGCCACCGCCCTGTTCAACGACAACCCGCTGTGCCCGCCGCACAACCAACTCAAGCACGACGAGCAGTGGACCCTCACGTTCGACGTCGACACCGGCGTCACCACCTGGACCAGCGCGGACGCCACCCGCGTCATACGCGTCCCACCCGCCGAACCCTGACCACCCCGCACTCAGCAGCCGACCCACCCTGAAGGAGTCGGCTACTCGTCGTGCCGCGTGTCAGTTCGGCAAGCCGAGGTCGCGCGCGATCAGCATCCGCTGGACCTCCGAGGTCCCCTCGCCGATCTCCAGGATCTTCGCGTCCTGGTAGAAGCGGCCCACGGGGTATTCGGTGGTGAACCCGTATCCCCCGAAGATCTGACACGCCTCGCGCGCGGCGGTCACCGCCGCCTCGCTGGAATACAGTTTCGCGGTGGAGGCAGCGCGCTTGAAAGGCTTGCCGTTCATCATCAGCCACGCCGCGTAGTAGTAGGCGTGGCGCGCGAGCTCGACCTGCACCTGCATGTCGGCGATTTTGAACGCGATCGTCTGGTACGAGCCGATGGGCTTGCCGAACGCCTCGCGCTCGTGTGCATAGCGTAAGCACTCGTCGATGCAACCCTGGATGGATCCGACGGCGAGTGCCGAGATCGCGATGCGGCCCCCGTCGAGGATCTTGAGGAAGTTCGCGAAGCCGCGGCCTTCCTCGCCGAGCTGGTTCTCGGCGGGAACCCGCACGTCCTCGAAGTACAGGTCGCGGGTGTCCGACGCGTGCCAGCCAACCTTCCGGTACCCCTTGCCGATCGTGTAGCCGGGGGTGCCGGTCGGGACTATGAAGTTGGTGACCTCAGGCACTGCTTTCGTCGCTCCTGAAGACGGAGGGACGTTCGTCACGGCGGTAATGGTCACGAACTCGGAGATGTCGGTGCCGACGTTGGTGATGAACTGCTTGGAGCCGTTGATGACCCAGTGATCCCCTTCACGCTTTGCGGTCGTCCGCAGGCCGCCTGCGTCCGATCCACCGCCCGGCTCGGTCAGGCCGAAGCCCGCGAGCTTCTGTCCCGAGGCGAGCTCCGGGAGGTACCTGCGCTTCTGCTCCTCGGTCCCGAACTCCCAGACCGGCGCGGCGCCGAGTCCGACGCCGGCCTCCAATGTGATGCCCAGGCTCTGGTCGACGCGGCCGATCTCCTCGATCGCCAGACACAGGTCGAGGAACGTCCCGCCCGAGCCCCCGTACTCCTCCGGGAACGGGAGGCCGAACAACCCCAGTTTTCCCATCTGCTGCACGAGGTCGACCGGGAACTCACTGCGCGCGTTCATGTCCTGCGCGCGGGGCGCGACCTTGTCCACGGCGAACTGCCGCACGAGGCGCTTCAACTCCTCCTGCTCCGGAGTGAGGTCAAACGACAGCGCCATGGCAGGTTGACCCTTTCAGCTGGTGTTCGCCTCCGAAGTGTAAGAGCGGCGGGTTCGCGCCTCCCCGGGTCGGTTACCGCGTGCGGACCGCCTGTACCTCCCGCACGGCGAAGTCCCCGAGCGCACCGGAGGAACGCAACCCGCCGATCGTCCCAGAGTGGCCGGCGAGCGACCAGTGGGCGGTCCAGTGCTGCGTCACGACGACGTCGAGGAGCTGGGAGTCCTGGTAGACGTGCGTGATCGTGCCGTCGGGGTACTTCCCGCCGGTAGTCGCGTGCGGCCCCGTGATGGTGGCATCGCCCCAGTCGACGATGTACGTCGACCTCGCGGTGATCGACAGCGGCCCCAGCACGGTCGCGATCGGGTTGAACCGGTGGGTCGATCGGTTGCCCGTCTCCAGATACGCCCTCATGCCGGTGATTGCGTACCCGGGATCGATGTTCGGTCGCGGGTTCGGCAGCCGCACATTCACGATCGTGCGCTCCACGATCTCCTGCGGCGTGACCGGTGGTGGTGGTGGTGCGGGCCGGCGGCGAGCGGGACGATCAGGTCGCGGCGGCCTCGGGCCGTAGCACGTCATCACGGCTGAGCCGCTGTCGCAGTGATCACGTTGCGGATCGAACACATACCGCAACTCTCCGCCGCCGCTTCCCGCGAAGTCGTAGGAGATGAACTTCCTCGTGCGTGTAACCACGGGCGCAGGTGCCTCCT
>WHTG01000203.1 GCA_009377835.1 Nitriliruptorales bacterium | reverse complement strand
TCGGAGAGCACCTCCAGTACCCGCCCGTCCGGTGCGACGTGCTCGGCGAAATCGGGGACCGGCCTGGTAAAGGCGCGGTCGGTAGCGTCTAGCACGGCGTCCATCTTGTTGGACCGGAGCTCGTCCGGGCAGACGATGCGGAAGTCGCGTCGGTCCTCGGTAGATCGCATCAGCTGGGCTAGCCAGCCGGCCAGCACCGTGGTCGGGCCGGCCTGCGCGGCACCGGGCCTCGGCACGTCGACGGCGAACGGCTCCACCGGGGGCAGGGGCAGGTCGCGGCGCAGCGTTCCGCCGTTGGCCTGCGGGACCGCGCCGAGCCGGTGCTCACCGTCCGGCGGCAATGCCAGCAGGTCCGCCGCGGGTCGGCCGTCGGCGTCGAACAGCTCGTCGGGCTGATAGGAGCGCAGCCAGCGTTCCAGCAGCGCGAGCTGCCCGGGGTCGTCGTGGACGTCGTCGAGCGGTACCTGGTGGGCGTGGAACGTGCCTTCGAGCGGGGTGCCGTCGACGTCGTGGGCGGGCACCCCCATGCCCTTGGGGCTGCGCAACACGATCATCGGCCACCTCAGGTGTGCCGGCGGGGTGCGGTTGCGGGTGCGTTCGCGCAGCGCGACGATCTCCGCATAGGCGCTGTCCATCGCGTCCAGAACGAGCGTGTCCTGGTTGTCGGTGCCGGTGGCGTCGACGATGACGGGAGACCAGCCCTGCCCGTGGAAGTAGGCGACCAGTTCGGATTCATCCAGGCAGCCGTAGACGGTCGGTGAGGAGATCTTCGAGCCGTTCATGTGCAGCACCGGCAGTACCGTGCCGCTGGTCGCGGGGTCGAGGAACGCTGTCGACTGCCACGAGGCCGCCGTGGGCCCGGTCTCGGCCTCCCCGTCCCCGACGATGCAGGCGACGAGCAGCCCCGGATCATCCAGTGCGGCACCCGCCGCCGTGGACAGCGCGTAGCCGAGCTCACCCCCCTCGTGGATCACTCCCGGCACCTCGGGCGAGAGGTGGCTGGGGAAACCGCCCGGCCAGGAGAACCTGCGGACCAGTTCGGCAAGCCCTGCGCCGTCCCGCGACAGCGCGGGGTCGTAGTCGGCGTGGGTGCCTTCCAGCCAGAGGTTGGCATGCACGGCGGGCGCGCCGTGTCCCGGCCCGGTGACCAGCAGCGTGCGTTGCCCCGTGCGCCGGATGAGGCGGTTGAGCGCCACGTAGATCAACGTGATGCCGGGACAGGTGCCCCAGTGTCCGAGCAACCGCGGCTTGAGGTGCGCGGCCATCAAGGGCTCCCGAAGCAGCACGTTGTCCTGCAGATAGATCATCGCTGCCGCCAGGTAGTCACAGGCCCGTCGGTACCGGGCATGCGCATCGCCGACCGTCGCCGGTTTCTTCATGCGGCGGGACTTGCCATTCGCGTCGGCATCCAAACCTCGAACGTGCACCTCACGCCGAGGCGGGACCGTCGTTGTCGTCGGCTGAGCGTCCTCCCCGAGCTCGCCGACCGTCGCGTCCCGCCCCTCGACGAGACGGAGCCAGCACAGCGCCCGGTGACCGTCCAGGACCTCCTGACCATGCGTATGGGCTTCGGCTGGGTGCTCGAGAGCGACTGCCCAGCGGTCGGCCTCGATGCGCTGCTGACCGATCGGCTGTTCGCCGCGCTCGGCATGACCGAGACCGGCTTCGTCGCCGACCCGCCGCGACTCGCCCCCGCCTTCGTCCGCACCGAGGACGGCCTCGTGCCCTTCGACGGCGTCGCCGACAGTCGGTGGGCGGCGTCCCCAACGTTCCCGGACGGGCGCGGCGGTCTCGTCTCGACCACCCGCGGGTGTATAGGTTGTCCAACAACGCCACGGCCGAGCGATCGACCTGCAGCATCTGGGCGAGAGCCATGGTCCTAGGTCGACGGATGATGGGTCCACTGACGATGAGCGGGAGCGCAACCCTTCCGGACCCACGAACGCTGTCAACCAACGACGCGGTCGGCAACCAGACGCTATCGGCCATGCGGCGGACCATCATTGCCTCCTCGCCTCGTGCGTCGCGTCCTCGACGACACGCCGGAACCGTTCGCAGCGGTCGCCCCCGAGAAGATCGCATCTCTGGCGCACTTCCAGCGGCACGGTGTGTTGATCTCCACCGGTACCGCACGCGTCTGCGGATGAGTTTACCGGTCGTGTCCGCTGCCTGGCAGGAACTCCTGGGCCTTGGACCTGACGCCGGCCGTGAGCACTCGCCATGCGTCGGGGTCGCCGGACAGGAGCGCCTTTGCCGTCTTCTGCGCCTGTTCCCAGGTGGCGTGCGGTGGAATCGGCGGGATGTTCGGGTCGGTGACGAACTCGATCAGGCACGGGCGGTCGGAGGCGAGCGCCTGTTCCCACGCGCTGCGGACCCCGTCCGGGTCGTCGACCTTGATGCCCGTCATGCCCAACGACCGCGCGTATCCGGCGTACGGGAACTCCGGTAGCTGTTGGGACGCCTCGAACGAGGGCGACCCGCCCATCGCGCGCAGCTCCCAGGTGACCTGGTTGAGGTCACCGTTGTTGAGCACGCCGACGATCAGGCGTGGGTCAGTCCATCGTGGCCAGTAGTGCCTGATCGTGATCAGCTCGTTGATGCCGTTCATCTGCATCGTTCCGTCACCGACCAGCGCAATCACCGGCCGGTCCGGATGCGCGAACTTGGCGCCCACGGCGTAGGGCAGCGCCGGGCACATCGTGGCGAGGGTGCCGGACAGGGTGCCCCGCATCCGCCCGCGTATCCGCAGGTGGCGCGCGTACCAGTTGGCGACCGACCCGGAGTCCGCGGTGAGCATGACGTTATCGGGCAGCAGCGCGTCCAGTTCGTGAAGCACCCGCTCCGGGTTGATCGGGTCGGCGTCGACGTGTGCCCGGCGCGCCATAACTTCCCACCAGCGCGTCGTGTTCGACTCGATGGTGTCGCGCCACGACCGGTCGACCTTGCGTTCGAGCATCGGCAGCAGCGCACCGAGCACGGCTCGAGCGTCGCCGTGCAGGTTCACCTCGAACGGGTAGCGCATCCCGAGCATCGTGGGATCGATATCGATCTGCACGCCGCGCGCCTGGTCAAACTCGGGGAGGAACTGGCTGTAGGGAAAGCTGGAGCCCACCACGAGCAGGGTGTCGCAGCCCTGCATCATGTCGTAGGTAGCACGCGTGCCCAACAGGCCGTTGGCCCCGGTCACCCATCGGGGTTCGTCGGAGAGCACGTCCTTGCCCAGCAGCGCCTTGCTCACCCCGGCGCCGAGCACGTCGGCCACCTGCTCGACCTCCCGTGCCGCCCCGCGGGCTCCCTGCCCGACCTGGATCGCCACCGGCTCACCGGCATTGAGCACGTCAGCGGCGCGACGCAGGTCCTCCTCGGCGGGCACCGGTATGCCGGGGCTGACGCCGAGGCTTGACGGCACCATCCTGAAGCTGTGCGACGGGGGACGGTACTCCAGCTCCTGGACGTCGCCGGGCACGATGACCGCGGTGACCGTCCTCCGTGTGGTAGCCACCCGAATCGCCCGGTCCAGCACATTCGGCAGTTGCTCAGGCACCATCACCGTCTGCAGGTACTCCGACGCGACGTCCTTGAACAGGGAATTCAGGTCCAGCTCCTGCTGAAACGACCCGCCCATGGCACTTCGCGCTGTCTGACCCACGATCGCCACCACCGGCACATGGTCAAGCTTCGCGTCGTACAACCCGTTGAGCAGGTGGATCGCGCCGGGTCCGGACGTGGCCGCGCACACCCCCAGCCGACCGGAGAACTTCGCATAACCGACGGCCTCGAACGCTGCCAGCTCCTCGTGCCGGGCCTGCACGAATTCCGGCCTGTTACCGGCCCGCTCCCATGCCGCGAGTAGGCCGTTGATCCCGTCGCCCGCATAGCCGAAAACGGTGCGCACATCCCAGTCCCGCAGCCGCTGCAGCAAAAAGTCCGCGACACTCTTGGCCATGGTCGCCCTCCCACGTCGCCCTCGCCGCGCGCCGGTCGGCAGCGGCATCTGCAACGCCGGGTAGCCGATCCAGCACGACCCCAAACCGGACAGGGTCCGAGCACGGGCTTGTTGGACCAGTTCGCCGCGCTGTTGCCCCGGACACCCAACACCCCACACCATCCGTTGGGCTGTCGCCACCGGCTCGGCGATCGGGTCGTGTTCGACAAGCTGCTGCAGGTGTTGCCGCTCGGCTGCTCCTACCAAGGCATCGCCGACACGACGTGCTCGGCGAGCACCATCCGCGATCGCCCCGACGGGGTCGAGGCGGGGATCTTCGCCCTGCCCAAATTTGATCGCGTTCGAGGCCTACGACGGATCGTCGGACTGGTGCTCGACCATATCGCCGTGGACAGATGCATCACCAAGCCCGTGCCGCGGTGAGGCCGCCGGACCCTCGCCGGCGGACCAGCGCAACAGGGCAGGGCATGACGGTCACTGCTGGTTGTCGCTTCCGGCTGAATACTGACCATCGTTGACACTGGTGGACGGCTACGGGATCCCGCTCGATCGGGGTACTGGCCGGCGCCATGACTCGCCGCTGCCCGCAGGGCGCACATGCAGTGGCCCCCGCGCGCTGGGCGCGGGCCGGCGGATACGGACGGCGATGCGGTACATCGTCGAGATCGACGCCAGGTAGGTGCCGGCGTCGAGCAGTTCGTGGTAGACCACCGCCGGTGCCTTGTCGACGTGCTTTTCGCTGTTGAGCACCGCCCGCACCTCGGCGCGCTCGGCCGCTCTCAGCGCCCGTGGCTGCGGCATGCGCTCACGTGGCGGCCGGGCCGGAACGGGGCTCTTGCGGTGTCGGCGATAGTGGTTGGCCTGCGGCCGGCCGGTCGCGGCACACGCCTCGCGGGTGCCGACCAGCGGCTCGAGTTCAGTGATCGCATCGTCGATCATGGCGTGGGCCCGCTCCCGCTGCTCGGACTGTCGGTCGCGAGCTGACCCAACAGCGCGGAGAGCTTTCCCTGCACGTCGATGACCTTCCGGGCCTTGTCCAGCTCCGCGGCCAGCCGCTCGTTGTCCATACGCAGCCGGGCGTTCTCCCGATCCCTAGGGTCGGCCGCCGGGCGCCCGGCAGGCTTAGCCAGCGCCGCCAGCGCCCCCTGGTCCCGCTGCTGCCGCCACGCCGAGATCAGCGACGTGTACAGACCCTCCCGCCGCAACAGGGCACCCTTGCCGGCCTTGTCCAACTCCTCGTACTCGGCCAGGATCCTGGACTTATAGGACGCTGAATACCTCCGCGTCCGC
>WHTG01000081.1 GCA_009377835.1 Nitriliruptorales bacterium | reverse complement strand
CGCCAGCAGCGGGAGCGCCAGCTGGGTCAGGGCCAGCGGGGCGACCACGTTGACCGCGTAGACCTGTTCCAGGGCGGCCAGTGGGAACTCCGCCAGTGGGGGGAGGGGGCTCGGCCCCAGGGCGCTCGCGTTGTGAACCAGCAGGTCGAACCCCCCGATGCCGCGGCCCACCTCGATCAGGCGGGCGCGGTGCTCGGCATCGGTGATGTCACCGGGGACCGCCACGACGCGGCCGGGACCGTTCAACCCGCGGATTGCGGTGTCGAGACGAGAGCCGTGGCGGGCGTCGGCGATGACCGCCCAGCCTCGCCCCACCAGGGCCTGGACGAGGGACAGGCCGAAGCCCTTCGATCCGCCGGTCACGATCGCCGTGTTCATGGTGCTCCTCTCGCGAAACCACGTGTCGATCGGTAATGTAGAAGCTGAAGTTCACTTCAAGTCAAGGGCTGTGGCATGGATTCTGCGGATCTGCTCACCATTGGCCAGGTGGCGCGACGCAGCGGCTTCGCCAGCTCGGCGTTGCGCTACTACGAACGCGAGGGACTGATCGCATCCCATCGCACATCCGGCGGCCAACGCCGCTACCCGCGCAGCGTGCTTCGGCGGCTCGCGTTCATCCGGGCCGCGCGCAACATCGGCTTGGGCCTGGAGGAGGTGCGTGCCGCGCTGGATCGCCTGCCCAACTCCAGAACGCCGACGCGGGCGGACTGGACGAGGTTGTCACGGGCCTGGCGCCGCCGCCTCGACGAGCAGATCGAGGCTCTCATGCAGCTGCGCGATGGTCTCGACTCGTGCATCGGATGCGGGTGCCTCTCGTTGCAGCGCTGCCGCCTGTCCAACCCGGCAGACGTCGCGGCCGCAGGTGGCCCCGGCGCGGTCTACCTGCCCCGGGCGTTGAGACGCGGGGCGGCGGAGGGCTGAGCGCGGCTACCCTGCGTCCAACACTGATCCGAGGGGCGCGTGGACGTCAAGCAGCAGCAGGTGATCTACCACGACTGGGAGTCGGCCCACTACGAGCAGAAGTGGGCGATCAGCTTCGACCAGCGCTGCATCGAGTACGTCCGTGGGAGATTCCTGCGGGCTGTCCCGGGCGGCGGGCACTTCGAGAAGGTCGTCGAGGTCGGCTGCGGGACCGGATTCTTCCTGCTGAACCTGGCGCAGGCCGGTTTCGTCGGTGAGCTGCACTGCACCGACATCGCTTCGAAGATGGTGGCCAGGTGTGTCGAGAATGGCCGAACGCTGGGGATCGACGTCCACGGCAGCGTCGCCGACGCCGAGCGGCTGCCGTACCCCGACGCGACATTCGACCTGCTCGTCGGCCACGCCGTGCTCCACCACCTGCCCGATCTGGACGCAGCGTTGAGCGAGTTCCGCCGTGTGCTGAAGCCGGGCGGGCGCCTCGTGATCGCCGGCGAGCCGACGTACCTGGGTGACCGGGTCGCGAACCGCGTGAAGCAGGCCGCCCGAGTCGGCGTGAAGCTGCTGGCGGTTGTCGCCGGCGCCGGTGCCGTCCTCGCCACAGACCACGCCGACCTTGCCGCCGAGGAACACCGGGCGGCGTCGCTGGAGCCTCATGTCGACCTGCACACTTTCAGGCCCCAGGACATTGAGGTCCTGGCGCGGTCGGTGGGTTTCGCCGACGTGACGACGCTGACCGAGGAGCTGACCGCGAACTGGTTCGGCTGGGCGACGCGTACCGCCGAGGCGATGCTCAAGCCCGGGATACTGCCCGACCGGTATCCGTGGCTCGCGTACCGCACGTGGCAGACGCTCTTCGCCTTCGACGATCAGGTGCTGCGGCGGGTGCTGCCGAAAGACGTCTTCTACAACTGCATCCTCACCGCGGCCGCGCCGGCCGACTGACCGCCGCCCTCAGGGCACCCGGGTCTGCAGTGGCGGAACCGCTTCGTCGTCCTGTGGGGACAGATACCCTCATGCTTCGCACAGTTCCTGCAACGCTTGGGGACCTCTGCGGGCTTGGGCGGCGGTGGTGCGGGCTGGATCTGCCCGGACTTGATCTTCTCCGTCCAGTCCCCGAGCCCGGGTCGGAGGGTCCCGTGGGCGTGCAGCCAGGCCGTCCGGGGACAATCGAGCGCATCGGCTACCGCGCGCCCGCCGGTGATGTCGAGGTCACCGGAGGCCGCGGTCACCACCTCGTGGCGCGCGAGCGCCGCAGGCAGTCCGGCCGAGCTGCCCACCGGCTCCCCGTCACCAGGACCTTCATCGCGGTGGCAGCCCCTGGCGTTGGGTGGCGCCGGTGGCCTTCAGCGGACGCCACCAGTCCTCATTCGCGCAGTACCAGCTGATGGTCTGCTCCAGGGCCTCATCGAAGCTGACCGCCGGCGACCACCCGAGCTTGCGCACCTTGCCTGCGTCGACCGAGTAACGGAGGTCGTGGCCCGGGCGGTCGTCGACGTGGCGAATCATCTCCTCGCCCGCGCCGAAGTGGCTGAGGATCCGCATGGTGAGCTCGCGGTTCGTCATCTCGTTGCCGGCGCCGACGTTGTAGATCTCGCCCATGTCGCCGGTGGTGAGCACCAGCCATTGCGCCGCCGCGTTGTCGATGACGTACGTCCAGTCGCGGATGTTCTCGCCGGTGCCGTAGAGGGGGACGGGGTCCCCGTCGATGAGGTTGGTGATGAACAAGGGGATGACCTTCTCCGGAAATTGATACGGCCCGAAGTTGTTCGTCGTACGGGTGACGGTGATGGGGTAGCCGTATGTCTCCCGGTACGTACGAGCGAGGAGATCGGCGCTGGCCTTTGCCGCGGAATACGGAGAGTTGGGCTCCAGTGGGTCGCCTTCGACAAAGCTGTCGGGTTCGCGGATAGATCCGTACGTCTCGTCGGTCGAGACGTGCAGAAACCGCTCGATCTGCTCTCGCATGGCGGCCTCGAAAAGGGTGTTCGCGCCCACGATGTTGGTTATCAGGAACGGTCGACTGCCCGTGATGGACCGGTCGACGTGACTCTCGGCGGCGAAGTTCACGACCGCGTCATGACCTGGAAGGACGTCGGCCAGCAACCCGGCGTCGTCGATGTCGCCCTTGAGGAAACGGTAGCGCGGGTCGTCTTCGTAGTCGGCCAGGTTCGCCGGGTTGCCCGCGTAGGTCAGCAAGTCGAGGTTCGTGATCTGGACGTCGTCGGTTTCGGAGAAGACGTACCGGATGAAGTTCGACCCGATGAATCCACAGCCGCCCGTGACGAAGATGCGCATCAGGCCAGGCCGATCTTGCTGTGGTCGCCCAGCATGAGCCGGTAGGCCCGGGGCTTGCGGGAGTTCCGCTGCACGACCACCTGCTTCCCGATCAGCGAGTCCTCGATCCGGGAGATGTCTCGAATGGTGGACTCCTCCAGGATGATGGAGTGCTCTATCTCGGTGTCCGAAACGTTGCAGGAGTGATAGACGGACGTGTACGGGCCGACGAAGGTGTTCACCAACCGCGTGTCACGACCGATGATCGCCGGCCCCCGAACATGTGAGTTCACCAGCGCGGCTCCCTCCTCGACGACGACGCGCCCCTGCACCTCGCTGTTCTCGTCCAACGTGCCGGAGATACGGGGTTCCAGCGCGTCCAGAACGATGCGGTTCGCTTCCAGCAGGTCGTTGAGCCTGCCCGTGTCCTTCCACCAGCCGGTGACGATCTGCGAACGAACCTCGTCTCCCGCGTCGATCAGCCATTGGATCGCGTCGGTGATCTCGAGTTCACCGCGGTCGCTCGGCTCGATGGCGCGGGCGGCATCCAGGATGCGGTTCGTGAACAGGTACACGCCGACCAGCGCCAGGTCGGACACCGGCTCCTTGGGCTTCTCGATAAGGCGCGACACCCGGCCGGAGTCGTCAAGCTCTGCGACCCCGAAGCGTTCCGGACTCCGCACTCGTGCCAGCAGGATCCGCGCCGCGCATCGCTCTTGGCGGAAGTGTTCGACGAACTCGGTGATGCCACCAGTGATGAGGTTGTCACCGAGATACATCACGAAGTCGTCGTCGCCGAGATAGTCGGCGGCGGTCAACACGGCGTGGGCCAATCCCAGTGGTTCCGACTGGCGGATGTAGGTGACCGTTGTCCCGAACTGGCTGCCGTCGCCTACGTGCGCTCGTATTTCCTCGTGGGTCTCACCCACGATGATGCCGACGTCGCTGATGCCTGCCTCGCTGATCGCCTCGAGGCCGAATTCCAGGATGGGGCGGTTGCCAACCGGAACGAGTTGTTTGGCGCTGGTGTGTGTGATGGGCCGCAACCGCGTCCCCGCTCCACCCGACAGAATCAAAGCCTTCACCGGAGATGCTCCTTGCCGCGGAACTTGGCACTGCCGCAGCAACTGACGCTGTCACGGCCGCGGGATCGTACCGATGCCATGCGCACTGCGTCTGTGCCGTGACGGCCGTTCGTCACTCCTGCGGCCGTGCAAGCGGTCGGACGGCCAACCTGGAGATGAAAGAATGCGACAAGGCCCCGCATGGCCGGGGAATCGACACCGCGCTCTGGCGCAACTTCTGACCCGGCCCTCTCGTGGTGAATGTTACGAGTAGGTGCTCTGGCGCGTGCTTCGTCGGACCGGCACGGGTTGAGCCGCTGCACCAGCGGCGAGATCCAGGCGCCGACGTGTTCCTGCCGAACCAGACGGTGTCGGGTCGGATGCACAACATCGACCGCGACCGGGGTCTGTCGGTTATCGTCGTGGAGGTAAGCCGCTGCCGGTCCTGGAGTGGCGACCCCGGCCGAGCGTCCCCGCCGTCTCGGCGATTTACCCGGTGTCCACAGAGTGCGTCGTTGTCCCTTTGGCTGCGTCCGGCTCCGAACCCGCGGCGTCGCGGTTCGGCGGCTCAGCGCTCTGCGAGCAAGCGAACGGCGGCCGCCCGGTCCGGCACCTTCAACTTGCGCAAGATTGCGGAGACGTGGGTCCGAACAGTGACAGACGACACACCGAGTCGCTGGGCGATCTCCGCCGTGCGCTGTCCTTCGCCCATCGCCTCGAGGACCTCCCACTCGCGGCTGGTCAGGCTGACCGCACGGCGGTTCGGCAGCGTCATGCGGCGCCGCCCGCGCCCGCGGAACTCCTCCATGAGGCGCGCGACCAGCGAACGGGGAAGTGCCGCCTCCCCCCGGATGACACCCTCCAGGGCCAGCGCCAGTCGGTCGGGATCCATGTCCTTGAGCAGATAGCCGGAGGCGCCGACGCGCAGCGCGTTGAACAGGTCGGCGTCGTTGCGCGACACCGTCAGCATCACGACCGACGTCTCGGGAAGAGCGTTGGCGATCACCTCAGCTGCCGGGATGCCCCCTCCGGGCATGTGGATGTCGAGCAGCACAACATCGGGCCGGTGCTCCAGCGCCGCGTCGATCGCCGATCTGGCATCACCACCCTCGCTGACGACCTCCCATCCGGCAAGTTCGAGTGCACGACGAACGCCGGCCCGCGTCGGCGGGTGGTCGTCGGCGAGGGTAATGCGCAGATTGGACGCGACGGGTTCTGCGCTCACAGCGCAACCTCCACATTCGTCCCTCGCCCGGGTGACGAGGTGATTGCAAACTCAGCGCCGAGTGCCTCGGCGCGCTCGCGCATGCTGATCAGCCCGAAGCAGTCGGGCGGCTGGTGCCCGGGGTCGAAACCGATGCCATTGTCCCGGACGGCAAGTTGCACGCGCCCGTTGACGGACAGCTGCACCCACACGACGCCGCTGTGGCTGTGGCGGCCGGCGTTGCTGATCGCCTCCCGGGCGATGCGGATGAGCCCCTCACGCAGCGGCGCGGGCAGGTCGACGCCGGCCTCGAGATCCAGCCGGACATGCGTGCCGACCCGCTGGGCGACCTCCTCGGCGGCCTGTGCAAGCGCCACGTCCAGCGGCTCGTCCGCGTCGGTGGTCAGCGCCGCGATGGCGCGTCGGGAGTCATCCAGCGCCCTGTCGGCGGCGCCCGCAATGGTGCGCAGGATGTCTGCCCCCTCCGTCCGCTCCCGCAACAGGCGTGCCTGTGACACGATGTAGGACAGTTCCTGGGCGACGCCGTCGTGCAGGTCGCGCGCGAGACGCCGACGCTCCGCCACCGCGGCGGCGTCCGCCAGGCCGAACCAGTAGCGCCGGATCTCGCCGACAGCGCCCGCGACCAGCATGCAGTAGAAGCCCAGGCGCAGGAAGTCGCCGCTGTACACCCAGTCCGCGTACAGCGACGGGTACAGGACGTAGTGGAGTCGCGCGAACGCGGCGAGCAGGGAGGCGGCGGCAAGCCACCGCATCAGCCCGTCCCCGGTGGTGTCAGCACGGCGGAGAAAGCCCGCGGCGGCAGTGGCGAACAACAACAACGCCAGAGCCTGTAGGAGAGGCACGGACGGATGGACGAGCAGCACTCCACCGCGCGCAGGTGAGATGACGGAGACCGCGCGCGGGAGGTCCGGCAGCACGATGAGCACAGCGAGTGAGATCGCCAGCAGCGTGGCTGTCGCCGCTGCCGTGATGGACCACCCCGGGTAGCGCCGCTGGCGCCTCGGCGTGGTCGGTGCGAACGCTGCGAACGCGAACCCGGCAGCAGCGACGAGGCGGCTGATGGTCGATGCCCAGGAGGAGAAGTGCGCGAGGAAGTACGTCTCGGTCAGAGTCGGGAGCACCGAGAGGAACATGTTGACAAGCGCGGACAGCGTCAGCGCGTACACCAGTGCGCGATCGCTCATACTCCCGGACTGACGAAGACGTCCGAAGAGCAGGAATGCAGCCAGGGCGGCGACCGCACTTGCCAGGGTTTCGAGGACGATGTGGAACCCCGGGCTGTGATAGGCGAACCGTACGGCCGGGAACCACAAAACGGACACCGTGAGGACGAGCGCGCCCAGCGCCGAGTTCCACATCAGCCGGTGGCGGAGTGGGAGTGGGACGTGGGTCAACTGGATCGGGGTCGGCATCTGGGCAGGGTCCATCCGGGAAACGCGCGGGCCGGAACCACGTGCGCTGTCTGCTCACACTTTGCGGACGTGCTCCTTTCGGGGCATCCCCAACGTTGATGAAACCTGTGTCGCCGCAAGTTGCCCGTAGATGTCCTCTATGCCCGAAATAATGGTCGTCAAGATGGTCAGGGGAGACGCCGAAAAACGTTGTGCCGGCGTGGTTACGTCGTTGGATGGGTGGAACGATCTAGTCACAAATGGCTGGCTGCACTCGGATAGAAGGCGTGGCATCGGTGAAGGCGATTCAGAGACGCAAGCGGCGGGCCAGTCGGCCGATGCCGATGCGGAGGTTCGCACCAGGGGGTTGCACGCGGGACCTCGCGCCGCGTCCGCCAGCGGTGCGTGCGTGCCATGGCCCGTGGGGACACGAGGGTGGCGTGGCTGAGCAGAGCGGTCGTCTCGGCTAGGCCTGCCCGCTCCCGCGATGGTCGGTTGGCGTGCCGCGGATCGCATTGATCGACATCCGGCCAGTCGGCCCGCACCATATCTCCCGCACCATATCTATTGTTACGCGGGGCCACAGCCCGCAAGAACGGGAGAAGGGGCAAGCCCGCGTTCGGCCGCCGGGCGTTTCGCGCCCCGCCGGCGGGGCTAACGGGGGTCAGGCCCTGGGGGTGCTGCCGGGGGGGCGACCGGCGGCGTGATCGTCGCCTTGCGCGTGCGACCGTGGGCAATTCTCTTCTTGGCCCGGACGACGCTGGCGTGGGTCAGACAGTTCGGACACAGGAACCCGGCGTCCAGATCCGGATGGTCGATGTCGAACCACCGGTGGCATCGCGCGCAATATCCCTCCATGGCGTCTTGCTCTCCTTCGCGCGCGGCCCTCTTCATGAAACAGTAGGAACAAGTAATGGGCCCGGCATCACCAGAACTAATGAAAGTTGCAACTGCGATCCGTTTCGCTTCGTGGCATGCACAATATGCGTCCGAAACTTGCAAAGAACTCCCGGCTTCCACCGGACGGGTCCTCCGCACGAACCGCAGTTTCCCGCCAGCTACGGAGGCAACGTACGGGCTCCGGCGACGGGTGGATATGGCACGTGGTGTCCATTTCGTGTTGAGGCGACCCAACAGTTCCGCGGTAGGCTCCCCGCGCGGTCACCGCTGACGGGCGCGGTCCGGGGCGGCACCCCGATTCGACGTCGCAAGTTACCGGGCGGTAACCTACACGCCCCCAACCCACACGCTCGGAGGCACCCGTGCGCATCATCTGCCCGGTCAAACGCGTGCCGGATACGGCAGCCACCAAAGCCCTTGCGGACGACAAGACGCTGGACCGCGACGCGGGGGAACCGGTCCTCAACCCCAACGACGAGTTCTCGATCGAAGAGGCCATGCGCATCAAAGAGCGCACCGGCGGCGAGGTCATCGTGCTGTGCATGGGTCCTGAACAGGCACAGACAACGGTGCGCAAGGCGCTGTCGTACGGCCTGGACGGGGCGATCCAGATCACCGACCCCGGCATTCACGGTTCCGACGCCGCCGCGACCGCCCGGGTGCTCGCCGCTGCACTCGCCGACGAGGAGTTCGACCTGATCCTGATGGGCAACCAGTCGTCGGACGCACGCACGACCCTGGTGCCGGCGATGCTCGCGGAGTACCTCGACCTGCCAGCCTTGACGTACGTGCGCAAGCTCGACGTGGAGGAGGGCAAGCTCACGGCACAACGCGAGACCTCCAGCGGTTACGTGGTTGCCGAAACTCAGGCGCCCGCGGTCGTGTCCGTCGTAGAGGCGATCAACGAACCGCGCTACCCGTCGTTCAAGGGGATCATGGCGGCAAAGTCAAAGCCGTTGACCACGAAGTCGCTGAGCGACGTGGGGGTGGACGCCGGTGAGGTGGGGCTGGAGAACTCGTGGACACAGATCGTCGAGGCGACGCCGCGGCCACCGAAGGAGGCGGGCGAGAAAGTGGAGGACGACGGGTCCGGCAGCGTCGGCGCTCAGGCGCTGGTGGAGTTCCTGACCTCCAAGAAATTCATCTAGCAACGAGTCGGTCGCCGGAGGCGACCAGCCCATCCCGGAGGGATGACACATGGCTGACATTCTGGTCCTTGTCGAACACGACGGGGGTACCCCGCGCAAGGTCACGAACCAGATCCTCACGGCTGCCAGGAACATGGGGGCGACCACCAGCGCCGCCGTGTTCGGCAAGGGCGCCGCCGGCGCGGCCGAAGCCCTCGGTGTGTACGGCGTGGCGAAGGTGTTCGCATGGGACAGCGCCGACGCGGACGGTTACACCACCGAGCCGCGCGTGGTCGCGCTGCTGCAGGCCATCGAGCAGTCAAAGGCGTCGATAGTGCTCGCCGCGGCGGATCCGTTCACGTCGGACGTGGTGGCTCGCGCCGCCATCCGTCTGAAAGGGGGCGTCGTGACCGACGCCAACGACCTCGAGCTGGACGGCGACCGCATGGTCGTCACGAAGGCGATCTTCGGCGGCGAGATGACCTCGAAGTGCTTTGCGAGGGCCGAGGGCCCGCAGTTCGTCACCGTGAAGCCCAACGCCTTCACGGCCGAAGAAGGTGGCAAGACCTCCCCGGAGGTCGTCACCCTGGACGTTCCGCTGGACGACAAGGCGAAGCGTGCACCCGTGGTCGACACCGTGGAGCAGGAGAGCGGCGGTCGCCCGGAGATGACCGAGGCATCGGTGATCGTCGCGGGGGGCCGTGGCCTCGGCGAGGAAAAAGGCTTTGAGCTGATCGAGCAGCTGGCCGACGCGCTGGGTGCAGCGGTCGGCGCGTCACGCGCCGCGACGGACGCCGGGTGGTACCCCCACCAGCACCAGATCGGTCAGACCGGCAAGACCGTGTCGCCCCAGCTGTACATCGGTTCTGGCATCTCAGGCGCGATCCAGCACCGGGCAGGCATGCAGACGTCGCAGACGATCGTCGCGATCAACAAGGACGCCGAGGCGCCGATCTTCTCGATCGCCGACTTCGGGATCGTCGGCGACCTTTACAAGGTCATCCCACCGCTGATCGAAGAGATCAACCGGCGCAAATAGGCACGACCCGCCGCGCTGCAGCGCGAACGGGGGCGGCTGGTTTCGCCAGTGGCTGCCCAGCAAGTCGATTCCGCCGGCCGCAGTTCGGCGTCGCGCGGGGAACTCGCCTGAAGCCCGGGCCACAAAGCGACAAAGATCCTTGTGTCCAGGCCCCCTGAGCCGGAGACTGCCGCTGCGCAGCGTCTGGAGCGTCCGGTCTCCGGACCGCTCCACCCTCGCCTCGCCGGGTCGGTCGACAAGGAACGGAGTGGGCAAATGACGGGGTTTCGCGGGCGCCGGAGCCGCGTGCTGGTGGCGGCAATGGTTGCATGGCTGATGCCGCTTGCTCCAGCAGCCGCCGAGAATGGCCCACCGGACCAGGTCGACGAGCCTGCACCGGGTGAGGGGGAGCCGCTTGAGGACCCCACCGATCCTCCGGCGCCCACGTACCTGGCGAGCGCCCAGCCGTCCGCCACCATCGATCTGACGGGCCTGTCGTGGCGACGCCCTGACGTCCGCCGGGTCAGCGCGCCGCATCGGTACCGGGCGGCGGTGACCGCCAGCCGGCGTGGCTGGCCGCACGGGTCGCGCAGGGTGGTCCTCGCCGGTGGCGGCGCCATCTACGGGGCCCTGGTGGGATCACCGCTGGCGGGCACCGTCAACGGACCGCTGCTGTTGACCAAGCGCGATGCCCTGCCGCCGGCCGTCGCCGACGAGATCAGGCGCCTGAACCCGAATCTGGTCTATATCGTCGGTGGGTTGTCCACGGCGGTGGCCTCCCACGTGCGGCGCCTCGGTGCGGACGTGGTCCGCCTCCAGGGTCCATCGAACTATTCGACGGCGATGGCGGTCGCACGGGAGGTCGTCGGATTGGCCGGGACCGCAACCGTGATCGTCGCCAGTGGCCAGAGGTGGCGGCCGAGCCTGGGCGTGCCGGCCGTGGCGGCGAACCGCCGGATGCCCGTCCTGCTCTCGCGGCGCGGCAGCGGCCGTGCCGCTCTGACGAAACGAGTGGAGGCACTGGGGGCGCGGCGCGTGCTGGTGATCGGTAACCGCAGCGTCATCAACAGCCACGTCGTGGCTGATCTCCCGAACGTCTCCCGTATGCGGGGGTCGTCGGCTGCGGCGACGATCGCCCGACTGGCGCGGCACGGCCGGAGACTGGGCATGACGGGACGCCCGGTCATCCTCAACGGCAACCATTGGGCCGATGCCGCTGCGTGGGGGACAAGCGCCGGCGACCGCAACGACGCGGTGGTCCTGTCGTCCACCGGCCGTGGCCTCTCGCGTCCAGTGGCGAAGTTCCTCTCTGACTTCAACCCCCGGGGCGTCACCGCCGTGCGAGGCGAAAGGTCGTTGCCGCGCGTCGCGGGCTGCCAGATCAGGCGCGGCCGCTTCCGCAACTGGTTCTGCGCGGAACAGACCCTTCGCCGGCAGGGCTACGTCGTGCCACGTGGACACGTGGACGGTACGAGGGACCGCTTCTCCGTCTTCGCGATCTACGCGTTCGAGAAGGTGGCGGGCCTGCGCCCCAACGGACGGTTCGGCAACCGCGAGTGGCGGCTCATGCTGCGCAATCCACGCCTGAAGGTGCGTCGACCGGACCTGCCGGCGAAGCACCTGGAGATCAACATCGGTAAGCAGCTGATCCTGCTCATCGAGCGCGGCAGAGTCCGCAACCACATCCACACGTCGACCGGCAAGGCGTCGACACCGACGATCCGCGGCACGTTCACCGTCTACGAGAAGCGGCCGTACCGCCAGGCGAATGGCATGTACAAGTCGATCTTCTTCTACGGCGGCTATGCCATCCACGGCTACCCGTCGATCCCGCTGTATCCGGCGAGCCACGGGTGCGCGCGCACC
Source organism: Nitriliruptorales bacterium (assembly GCA_009377835.1). Classification (GTDB taxonomy): domain Bacteria; phylum Actinomycetota; class Nitriliruptoria; order Euzebyales; family Egibacteraceae; genus WHTG01. Next base: position 1,438 of record WHTG01000081.1, on the reverse strand, counting down.
TACGACGGCAACCAGGACTTCATCTACCCGCGGGTGTTCATCGGCGAGCGGGTCGCCACCTACTGACGTAGTGTCGGCGGCATGATCTATCTGGACCATGCCGCCACGACGCCGCTGGACCCGTCGGTGCTCGCGGCGATGGAGCCGTTCTTGCAGGCCGACTATGGCAACCCGTCGTCGGCGCACGCCGCGGGCCAGGCGGCGCGCAGGGGGGTGGAACGCGCCCGCGAACAGGTGGCGACGGCACTGGGCGTCCCGCCGCTGGACGTCATCTTCACCAGTGGTGGCACGGAGGCGGACAATGCGGCCGTCAAGGGGATCGCGTGGGCGCGGCGGGAGTCCGACGGCGCCTCGCACCTGGTCACGACGGCCATTGAGCACCACGCCGTGCTGGAGGCGATGGAGTGGCTCGCCGAGCATCAGGGATTCTCGCTCGACGTCGTGCCGGTCGGGCCCAGCGGGGTCGTCGACCCCGAACAGTTCCTTGCAGCCCTCCGCCACGACACAGCGGTTGTCTCGCTCATGGCCGCCAACAACGAGATCGGCACCTTGCAACCGCTGGACGTCGTCGGCCCGGCGGTGCGCGACTGCGGTGTGATCCTGCACACAGACGCTGTCCAGGCCTTTGGGCGTGCGCCGCTCGACCCCCAGGAGTGGGGGGTCGGCGCCCTGGCGCTGTCGGCGCACAAGTTCAACGGCCCGAAGGGCGTGGGCGTGCTGCTGCTGGGGCGGGACATCCCGGTGCAGTCGCTGCTGCACGGTGGTGGTCAGGAGCGCGGTGTGCGGTCGGGCACCTTCAACGCTGCCGGCATTGTCGGCTGCGGCGCGGCGGCCGAGCTGGTGACGTCGACGATGGCCGAGGAGGTTCCGCGGCTGCGTGGGTTGCGCGACCGGATGCTCGACCGGCTGCTCACGGTCCAGGGCGTGTCCCTCAACGGCGACCGCGAACGGCGTCTGCCGCACAACATCAACGTCGCGGTAGCCGGCTGCGACGGCGAGGCACTGCTCCTGGCCCTCGACGCCGCCGGCGTCGCCGCATCCACCGGTTCTGCGTGCCAGTCCGGAGCAACGGAGCCGTCCCACGTGCTGTCGGCCGTCGGTGCCCCGGTCGATCACGGCCATGTCCGCTTCACGATGGGTCGCACGACGAGCGAGGATGACGTCACCACCGCCGCGGACTTATTCACCCACTGCGTGAAGCGCCTGCGCGACGCCGGCGGCGCCTTCGTCTGACGCCGGTACGGTGGAGCAATGCGTGTGCTGGTGGCGATGAGCGGCGGCGTGGACTCGTCCATGGCTGCGGCCTTGCTGTGCGAGCAGGGCCATGAGGTCACCGGCGTCCACTTGAAGATGGCGGACACGCCGTCGGGCTTGCCGGGCAAGGGCTGCTGCACACTCGATGACGCCCGTGACGCGCGCCGGGTGGCCGATGTCCTGG
>WHTG01000027.1 GCA_009377835.1 Nitriliruptorales bacterium | reverse complement strand
CTGCAACCGGAACTCGTCCCGGCGTTCGTCGACGCGGATGCCGCGCGTGTCGGTGCGTACCGCGTGCTGCTCGTCGCCGACCGCGACGGCGCGGTGGCGTGGGACGTCGTGCAGGCGGGCGGTCCGTCCATGGTGCGCTTCGGCGCTCCCGCGAACGCGGACCTGTCCGCTGCGCTCGATGCTGCCGTCGCGGGTGTGGCCGGTGGCGGTGATCCGCGTGCCGGCGCCGGTCTGGGCGCCCTGAACGTGCGCTACGTGGTCGTCGCGGCCGACGGCCGGTCGCAGGAACTGGAACGCGCACTTGCCGAGCAGCCCGCCCTGGAGCCCCTGCCCAGTGGAGACGGCCGGGTGTACAGCGTGAGTTCGTGGCTGCCGCGTGCGGCCGTGCTCCCGACCGCCGTCGCGGCGACTCTGGAGACGACTGGGGATCCCGGCGACACCCGTGCCTTGGAGCGCAACGCGCTCACGCACTCCAGCGATGCCTCCTACGGCGGACTCGCACGCGACCCCGGGGTCGTCGTGCTGGGCGAGGTCGGCACACGCTGGGAGGCGCGAGCGGGGGGCGGGAGGCTGCAGCGTGAAGCGCTGACGCTGCCGCTGGGTGAGGGCGTGGACGTGCCGGCATGGACGCTGGACCGTCCAGCCCGCGTGGAGATCGCCCCCACGGGGGTGATGGGTCATCGGGTGGTCCTCGCCCTGCAGGCCCTGCTGGCGCTGGCCCTCGTGTCGCTCGCGCTCCGGCCGCCGGGCTTCACGCAGCGGCGGGAGGTTCGCCAGCGTGCGCGGACGCTGCCGCGCCAGCTTGCCGAGGCCGCGCCCGCGCACACCGACCGGCCCGATGCGACACCACCACAGGAGACGAACGTATGAGCACCGCAGCGGGCGGCGGTCGCCGCGCGCGCCGGCGTCGCCGCAACGTGCCTGGACTGCTGATTGCCGTCGCCGCGCTGCTTGCGCTGGCCATGGTCCTCGATGTCGTGGTGCCGGCGCCCGATGTGCCCGCCGCCGCTCGTGTCGACCAGGAGCCGGCCGCGGCGGGTGTGTGGTACTGCCCTGCTGTGGCGGGGGAGGGCGGCACCGGCGTACTGCACGTCGCAGCGGTGGGAGAGGAAGCGTCGCAGTTCGTCGTCGACCGCTATCGCGCCGCAAGGGTGCGGGCCGATGAGCCGCAAACGCTGGAACCGGGTGGCGAGCAGGTCCTGAAACTGGACGGCAGAGACGCGACAGCACCCGTCGCCGTGCGGTGGACCGGCGGCCCGGTCGCCGTGACCTGGCGGAAGGTGGGGAAGGACGACCGTGCCGCCGCCGCGCCGTGTGAGCCCCGGCCGTCGCCGCACTGGTACATCCCCGGGTTCAGCACGACGCTGGGATCGACGGCCCACGTCCACGTGTTCAATCCGTTCAGGTCGGACGCGGTCGTTCGGCTGCTCTTCGCGACCCCCGACGGGCCCGTGGCGTTGGTGATCGCGGACAACCTCCTGGTCGGGGCCGGCGGCACGACCACGGTCAACCTCGGCCGGTACCGCCCGGAAGAGCCCGATCTCGGTGTGATCGTCGAAGTGCTCGCGGGTCGGGTCGTCGCGCAAGGCGAGTTGAACGTCACGCCGCCGCGCCGGACCTCGGGTTCAGCCGGGCGGGTGCTCCTGCCCGCCGCACCGGCACCGAGCATGTCCTGGGCATTCGCAACCGCAACGGACGACGACGACAGCGACTCCTGGCTGTCGGTGCTCAACCCGGGGGACGATGTCGCGGCGGTCGAGGTGCGGGTGAGCAACCCCGCCGGCGGCGGCTCAAGTCTTCTGGGTGAGGTTTCCGTCCCCGCCGGAGGGCTGTCGCGCATCGAGCTGGCCAGTGCTTCGGAGAAGCCGGAGTTCGGCGTGTCGTTGGTGGTGACCAACGGTCAGCCGGTGGTGGCTACACGGCTGACGTCACGGCCCCACGGAGGCAAACAGGTGCTGTTCGGCGGCGCCGGGGCGTCCGAGCTGTCCACGACGTGGGCGCTGCTAGGCAGCGGATCACAGGGCAACACCGGCCTCGTGAGCGTCTTCAACCCCGGTCCCGAGGCGACGTCGGTCGACGTGGTGGCCCCAGGCGCGCCGCGCAGCTGGGCAGGCATCGAGATCGGCCCCAACCGACGGGTCTCGGTCGACCTGACCGAGTCGCGTCAGCCTGCCGGGTCGCTGCCGGTGGTGGTGCGGGCACAGGGCCCTGTCGTCGCGGACCTCCGGTCGTCCGTGGCGACCGCGGTGTTCCGCGGGTGGCAGACCACGGGCGCCGGGGCGGCGCAGTGGATCGGGGCCACGAGCCGGCCGCCGGTACACCGCGACCCGCAGCTCGCCACGGACGTCCGCCCGCCGCCGGAGGAGGTCGACAACCCTCTCAGTGGGTTCCAGGGCCTGGAGAGCATCAGCGAGCCCACGGGCGGCTAGTCGAAGAATTCGTCGAGGTCGTCGTCGAGGCCCTGGGCGCGGGAGACGGCCTGTGCGACGGCGAGCATCACGGTCTCCTCGAGCATCCCTCGGGTCTCGGCGCGCATCTCGAGCGGACGCCGGTAGACGGTGAGGCGCCCTTCGTCGACGGTCGCGAGGACGACCTCGCCGTCGCGGTCCACCATCGGTGGCGGCGGCAGATCGCGCACCACGACGACCGCACCGGTCAGCGGCCGCGAGAAACGTTGCGGAAGCGCCGCCACGGCGTCTTCGACCAGCCCGCGGAACCTGTTTGACGACAGAACCCGAAAGCCGTCGGACGGGCGGCGGCGTGGGTCGTGGTCGACCTTGGAGGCGCGTGCGTGGCGGTCAGGGACCATCGCGGTCATTTGTCCCCGGTCTGGGCACACCAGCGTAGGCCGCGGCGCTTCCGCGGTTCCACGGGGTATGTGGTCTACCGTCGCGCGCATGGCTGACGTGTTGCGCTCGTGCTCGAAGACTGCATGCCGGTGGCCGGCCGCGGCGTCCCTGTCGTATCGCTATGCCACCAGACAGGTGTGGCTGCTGGACCTGGCCTCGCCGGACCCGTCGCTGTACGACCTGTGCCCGCACCACGCCGACCACCTGGTCGTGCCGCAGGGATGGGAACGAGTGGACGACCGCACCACGCAAGAGGTCGTGGTCGAGCCGTCGGCGGTCGACCGTGCGAAGCAGGCGGCCCGGCGGCGCACGGCCTCCGCAGCCGACCCCTCCGGCGACCAGCCACGCCCGCTGGTCAGCGCCGCGGCGGGGAAGAACCGCTACGCCGCACTCGCCGAGCAGCTGCCCCGGCTGGCGGCGGAGGCCGGTGTGCCGGGAGCGACCTCCATCCGCTCCGGACCGCTGCCCGACGAGGCCGCGGCTCAGGCCGAGACGGCGGTGCGGGCGAATGCCGAGGCGTCGGCGTGGGCCGACAGCCCTCCGGCACGTGCCAGTGAGCCCGCGCAGCCGCCGGTGCGTCAGGTGCAGCATGCCCGCTCCCTGCCGCCGGTGCCCAGCCGTGACCTGGCGCCGGTGCCGCCGGGTGGATCGTGGGATCCCCCGCAGATGGAGGAGCCGCCCATCCCGGGACAGCTGGCGATCCCCGTCGACGAGTTCGCCGGTGCCCATACGGCCGTGATCGTTCCGTTCGACGCCGAAACCCGCCGCCGGTCGCCGCGGAAGTAGCGGGCGGGTGACTCAACCCTTGATTGTTGCGCCTGTGAGTTCTTATGTGCCGGGTGGAAGCATGTGAGCCTGCCACGTGACCTGGTCCGTGCCGTCCGCCGCCTCGACGAGTACCAGCTGCGGCGTCTGCTGATCCTCGTCAGGGGGCTGCTGATCGGGTCGGAAGGCCCGGCGGTCGAGGTCGACGATGTGCCGGGCATGACGACGGTGACCTACCGCCGGCAGGTCGTCGACTGCGGCAAGGGATGCTCTGGCTGCCCCCACGGGCCCTACTGGTACGCGTACTGGAAACAGGATGGACGCAGCCGCTCCCAGTACATCGGCGGCGTCCTGCCCGCCGAGGTGCGCCGCCTCGTGGACGACTCCCGGACGCGCGCCGGGTGCAGCTGACCCCCGCCGGGACCCAGGCCGTGGGAGGGCTACCCCGCCGTAGTTCTTTTTGGCGCCACCAAAACCACCGAATCAAGCCATGTGGATTCGGCAGACTTCTGCCGAAGGTTCTCGCAGCGGACGGACCACCCTCCCAGGAGTCAATAGATGAGCGCCTGCGCCAAGTGCACCTCGACCGACCTGGTTCGCATCGCGATGACGCTGAGCGGCGCCCCGGTCACCTTCGGCCATTGCCGCACCTGCGAGCATCGCCAGTGGCACAGTGCTGCCGACGGCAACGACCTGCGCCTCCCAGACGTCCTGTCCCAGGTCGCCAGCTAGCCGCACCCACACGTTTCCCGGCGGCGCCGTGCCCCTCAGGGGTTGCGGCGCCGCGTCAATTTTGTGGTCCGATGCGTAGGATGCTCCTGTCCGCCACCTCTGGCGGTGCCCCGCCCGGCAAGGGAGCCTCAGACGTGCTCGACCTCGGACCGATCGTCAAGGCGTACGACGTGCGCGGCCTGGTCGGGTCCCAGCTCACCGCCGAGGTCGCCGAGGCGCTGGGGCGTGCGGCCGCGGTCGAACTGCACGGTGAGGGTGTCGTCGTGGGCCGCGACATGCGTCCCTCCAGCGTGGACCTGGCGGCGGCGTTCATGGCGGGGGTCCGTGCCCAGGGTGTGGACACCGTCGACATCGGGCTGGCGGCGACGGACCTCCTCTACTACGCGTCGGGTCGCCTCGGCCTGCCGGGGGCGATGTGGACGGCGAGTCACAACCCCGTCGAGTACAACGGCCTGAAGCTGTGCCGGGCAGGGGCTGAGCCCGTCGGCATCGACACGGGTCTGGCCCTGATCCGTGACCGTGCGCAGAGCGGCCACTTCCCGGCCAGCGACCGTGAGGGGTCCCACCGCAGCGCCGACGTGCTCGGCGAATACGCCCAGCACGTGCGCAACTTCGTGGACGTCGACGCCATGCACCACCTCAAGGTGGCTGTCGACGCGGGCAACGGGATGGGCGGGCTGGTCGTGCCGGTGGTCTTCGAGGAGCTGCCGGTCGAGCTGGTGCCGCTGTATTTCGAACTCGACGGCACGTTTCCGAATCACCCGGCGAACCCCATCGAGCCGGAGAACCTCGTCGACCTGCAACACGCCGTCCGCGACCACGGCTGCGACGTCGGCCTGGCCTTCGACGGTGATGCGGACCGGGTGTTCGTGGTCGACGAGCGAGGAGAGCCGGTCAACCCGTCGCTGGTCACGGCCGTCATAGCCGACACGCTCCTGGCCCGGCACCCCGCGGAGACCGTTCTGTACAACCTCATCTGCTCGCGCATCGTGCCGGAGACGGTTGAAGCCGCCGGCGGGCATGCCGTCCGGACGCGCGTCGGCCACTCGTACATCAAACAGGTCATGAAGGACACCGGTGCCGTCTTCGCCGGCGAGCACTCCGGGCACTACTACTTCCGGGAGAATTTCCGCGCCGACTCGGGTCTCATCGCCGGGGTGATCTTCCTGGGGGCACTGTCCGCCCACGGTGCGAGCGCATCCGACCTCGTCGCGCCCTACGACCGCTACGTGCAGTCCGGGGAGATCAACACGACGGTCGCTGACCAGCCCGGCGCCATGGACGTTGTCGCCGAGGCCTTCTCCGCCGAGGGGACCGCCGACTGGACCGACGGACTGACATTCGACGGACCGGACTGGTGGTTCAATCTGCGCCCGTCCAACACCGAACCGTTGCTCCGGCTCAACGTCGAAGCCGCCGACGGTGACACCATGGCCGCCACCCGTGACCGGGTTCTGAGCCTCATTCGCGAAGGTACGAAGGACTGACGATGGCTGTTGACGCCGCCCTGATCGAACTGCTCGTATGCCCCGACTGCCACGGTGAGGTCGAGTACAAGGACCGTCGCCACCTCATCATCTGCACGCAGTGCGGGCTGCACTACCCGGTGCGAGACGACATCCCCGTGATGCTCGTCGAGGAGGCGACACGTCCCGCGCCGCGGGGGTCCGGCCGGAACGCGGGCGCCTGAGTGGATCTCGACTCACCGCAGTCCTACGACGTCGTTGATCCCGCCGACGCACTCGGCGACGTCGAAGCGACGGCGCGCCAGTGGGCCGAGGCGGCGTCGCTGGGGCCCGGCCCGCTGGACCTGAGGCGGTTCGATGCCGTCGTCATCAGCGGGATGGGGGGGTCCGGGATCACCGGAGACATCATCTGGGCGTTGAGTCTGGAGCGGTACGCGCTGCCGGTCGTCGTGCACAAGGGATACCGGCTGCCGGGGTTCACAGGGCCGCGGACCCTGGTGGTCGCGCTCTCCCATTCGGGCGCGACCGAGGAGACGCTGTCGGCCTTCGAAGAGGCCGGCCGCCGGGGGGCGGCACGCCTTGTGGTCACCAGCGGCGAGGCCCTTGCCGAGCGCGCCGCGGCCGACGGGGCGCACGTCGCCCTGGTGCCCGGCGGCACTCGCCCTCCGCGCCACTCCCTCGGGGTGCTGCTGGTGCCGACCCTGGTCGCCCTCGGTCTGGATGACGGTCTTGACGAGGCCGTCGCCGTGATGGACCGTCTTGGCCGGGAGCAGGGACGGGATGTCCCGACCGCGGGCAACGCCGCCAAAGAACTCGCCCGCCGTGTGGCCCTGGGCGTCGTTCCGCTTGCGTGGGGCGGCCGCGGCATCGGCTCCGTTGCGGCCTACCGGTTGAAATGTCAGCTGAACGAGAACGCGAAGATCCCCGCAGTTCACGGCGAGCTTCCGGAGGCCGATCACAACGACGTCGTGGGATGGGAGTCCCCGTCACCGCTGCGCGGACTGGCCGCGATGATCATCCTGCGCGACCCCGTGGGTGAGCACCCGCGCGTCACCCGCCGCTTCGAATTGACCACGCAGCTTCTCTCCGGGCGCCTGGCATGGACCGCCGACGTCGTCGGGCGCGGCCAGAGCGCGCTCGCCCGCTTGGCCTCGCTGCTGTTCCAGGCCGACCTCGTCAGCGTCTACACCGCACTGGCCGCCGACCGGGACCCGACGCCCATCACCTCGATAGACCAGCTGAAGAGCCGTCTGGGCTCCCCTGCCGGCGTGCAATGACCACTCTGGCGGGGCGACTGGAAGGTCGGGTGCCCCGGGTGCTGCTCACCTTGGGTTCCGGGCTCGGTGAACTCGCGGACGAGGTAGCGAATCCCCTGGTGCTGCAGTTCACGGACATCGATCTGCCGGCGCCGACGGTCCCCGGCCATGCCGGACGGCTCGTGGTGGGGGACCTGCACGGCGTCTGCGTCGCGGTGCAGCAGGGGCGGCTGCACCTCTACGAGGGTGTCCCGGTCGCCGACGTCGCGGCCTGTGTCCGCGCCGTTGCGGAGGCCGGCGCGGAAACGTTCATCGTGACCAACGCCGCCGGCGGGCTGGCGGAGGACATGGAACCCGGTGACACCATGGTGCTCGCAGACCATCTGAACCTCACGGGCCACAGCCCGCTGATCCGCGCCGGCGCGCACCCGCAGTTCGTCGACATGACCGAGGCATACGACGGCCAGTTGCGGCGCGTCGCGCTGGAGGCGGCGGGGCGACTGGGGGTGCCGGCGCGCGAGGGGATCTATGCGGGTGTCGTCGGGCCGGCCTACGAAACACCTGCGGAGACCCGCCTGCTGCGCGCGGTCGGCGCCGACGCGGTCGGCATGTCGACCGTCACCGAGGTCGTCGCGGCGCGGGCCTTGGGACTGCGCGTGGCGGGGTTCTCCCTCATCACGAACGTCCATCGCCGGGGAGGCACGCCGACGAGCCACGCCGAGGTCCTCACGGCCGCCGAAGCCGGCGGGCCAAGGCTCGCGCGCCTGCTGCGCGAGGTCCTGCCGCACGTCTAGGTGCCCACCTCGACTGCGTCGGGCGACCACGGGGTGCTGCGTTACGCTGGAGCAGACGTATCCCTTCCGGATCAAAGGTTTGTCTCTCCATGCCGGCACTGCCTTCGCACGACGTAGCCGACCTGTCCGCGGCGCCCCTCGGCAAGGCGCGGATCGAATGGGCGGAGCGGTCCATGCCGGTGCTGCGTGCGATCCGCGGGCGCTTCGAGGCGGAGAAGCCCCTGGAGGGTCACACCGTGGCCGCCTGCCTGCACGTGACGACGGAGACGGCGAACCTGATGCGGACGCTTCGCGCCGGTGGCGCCGACGTGACGCTGGTCGCCTCCAATCCCCTGTCGACGCAGGACGACACCGCGGCCGCACTGGTGTCGGAGTACGGCATCTCCACCTACGCCATCCGCGGTGAGGACAACGAGACCTACTACGGTCACATCGACGCGGCGCTGGACCTGCAGCCCACCATCACCATGGACGACGGCTGCGACCTGGTGAACCGCCTGCACACGCAGCGACCCGAGCAGGCCGCGCAGGTCCTCGCCGGCACGGAGGAGACGACCACCGGTGTGATCCGCCTGCGCGCGATGGAGCGGGCCAACGCTCTGCGCTACCCGATCATCGCCGTGAACGACACGCCGACGAAGCACCTGTTCGACAACCGCTACGGGACCGGCCAGTCGACGCTGGACGGCATCATCCGCGCTACCAACCTCCTGCTCGCCGGGCGCACCGTGGTCGTGGCTGGCTTCGGGTACTGCGGGCGCGGCGTGGCCAGCCGTGCAAAGGGCCTCGGCGCCGACGTCGTCGTCACCGAGATCAACCCCATTCGCGGTCTGGAGGCGGCGATGGAGGGGTACCGCGTCATGACCATGGAGGAGGCGGCACCCCAGGGGGATGTCTTCATCACGGTCACCGGCAACACCTCAATCCTGCGCCAGGAGCACTTCGAGGCGATGAAGGACGGGGCCGTCATCTGCAACTCCGGCCACTTCGACGTGGAGATCGACATCGCGTCGCTGGAGAAGATCGCGGACGACCGACGCGAGGTTCGACCCAATGCCGAGGAGTTCGTCCTGACCGACGGCCGCCGCATCGTGCTCCTCGCCAGTGGACGCCTGGTGAACCTGGGAGCCGCGGAAGGCCACCCTGCCAGCGTGATGGACATGAGCTTCGCCGACCAGTCGCTGGCGGCCCAGTGGCTGGCGCGCAACCACGAGGGTCTCGAGGCAAGGGTCTACGACCTCGCGGTGGACCTGGATGCCGAGGTCGCGCGGCTCAAGCTCGAGTCGATGGGCAAGACGATCGACTCGCTGACGGCCGAGCAGGAGCACTACCTCGCCTCGTACGACATCGGTACGTGATGGCGCGCGTCCCGGCGCCGCCCCGAGGTGCGGGGTGATCCTCGACGACCTCGAGGTGCTGCTGCGCGAGCGGCTGGTGGCGGCGCGCGAGGGCGCATACCCGGAGGGGTCGTATTCGATCACGCTGTTGCTCGACGCGGACAAGGCGCGCCGCAAGATCATGGAGGAAGCCTTCGAGTTGACCCTCGAACTCGGACGGCCGGAGATTGACACCGAACGCGCCGCCGAAGAGGGCGCAGACCTGCTGTTCCACACGCTGGCAGGGCTCGTCGGCGCCGGTGTTCCCCTGCAATCGGTCATGACGGTTCTGGAGGGACGGTGGCAGTAGACGCCGTCCGCCTCGCGGTGCCCTCCAAAGGACGTCTGCGCGACGAGTGCCTTGCGCTGCTGTCCGCCGCCGGGTACGAGACGTCGATGCTGCACGGCGCCGGCTCGATTGCGGCGGTGAACGGGCTGGAGTTCATCGAGATGCGGCCACGCGACGCGGCCGCCGCGCTGGCGGCGGACCAGCTCGATGCGGCGTTCCTGGCCACGGACATCGTCGCCGAGCACAACCTCGACCACCTGCGGGCGCTGCCGCTGGGATTCAGCCGCTCCGACCTGGTGGTCGCCGCCCGCGACGACGACGGCCGTGAGGGCGTCGCCGACCTCCAGGGCACCGTCGTGGCGACGCATCTGCCGGTGATCACCGCGCGGTTCTTCGCCGACAAGGGAATCGACGTCACCGTCGTGCCGATGGGCGGGTCACTGGAGGGGGTGTGTGCGGCCGGTCTTGCCGACGCGATCGTCGATCTGCGCGAGACCGGAACCAGCCTCGCCACGAACCGCTTGCGTGTGCTCGAGGTCGTGGCCGTGTGCGAAGCGCTGTTCGTGCGGCGCGACGACACCCACGGCCTGGACGACCTGACTCTGCGGTTGGACGCAGCGCTGACGGCGCGGCGCCACCGTTATGTCATGCTCCACGTGCCGCATGAGCGGCTCGATCACTTGCGACGCCTCTTTCCGGGCCTCGAATCACCCACGGTGCTGCCGTTGGCCGGCCGCCAGGATCTTGTCGCGGTGCACTTCGTCGTCACCGCGTCAGAGCTGTGGGAACGACTCGGGGACCTGAGGCTGCTCGGCGCGACCGGGATCGTGGCGTTGCAACCGCAGGCGGTGCTGCCTTAATCCCGGCCGTCGGCGGGGCGTGGGTTGTCGTCGCACGAGGACTGGCCCTTGGCGATCGTCGAGACCCAGTGGCCGTGGTTGCGGCAGTCGCCCACGGGAGGCGTGGCGCCACGGGCCGCTGCGGAGACCGCCTTGCCGTGGGCGTTCCCCTGTCCGCTTCCTCGAGCGGAGGCGCGAGCCTCCGGCTTCTCGGCCCGACGGTCCCGCCTGTCGGGTCGTGGCGTGGTCGAGGCCGAAGCTTTCGCCTCGTCTGGCGCTGCGGGGCGGTCGTCCTCCGTCACCGCCGCGGCGGGTTCCGTCGGCTCCGGCGCCTCGGTGGGGGCAGGCACGTCGGTGCCTGCCTCCTCCACAGCTTCCGGCTGCCGTTGCGCCACCGGCGCGGCGACGGCGGACAGTGTCCCCGCGCCGAGCACCATCCCGAACGTGACCGCGAACACGCGTACGCGAAGTGTCGTCATTCCCGCCCCCCCTTGCGCCGCTGACCGCGGCAAAGGTCAGTGTGCCACCACCCGGGCGACTTTCCACAGCTTTCTTTCGGACTCGGCGGCCGCCGTAGACGGCCGTACCGTTCGTTCGATGCTCCTCCTGGACGCGCTGCTGCCGGCGCGGTGCGCCGCCTGCGGCGCACCGGCGGCCGGCTGGTGTGGGGCGTGCCGCACGGCCGCCGAGGCGTTGCGCCTGCCGGGAGGAAGGCCGGTGCTGCTGAGCCCGCGGGTCGCTGCCGTGGGGGTTTTCGCCTATGACGGCGTGGTGCGCGACGCGGTCCGAGGGCTGAAGATCGCCGGTCGGCACGCCGCCGCGGCCACCCTGGGCGACGCCATCCGGTCGCTGCCGGTCATACCCCGGAGTTGGACGGTGACGTGGGTGCCGTCGACGCGGCGGCGTCAGCGCGAGCGCGGCGTGGAGATCACCCGGCTCCTGGCCGGCCGCGACGCGGTGCCTCTCCTGCGTCGCGTCGGCGAGCGGCCGGACCAGACGGCGCTGACCGCCATGCAGCGGCGGCGTTCACCGCTCGGCTCGTTCGCACCCGCGGGGAGGGTCGCCGGAAACGTGGTCCTCGTCGACGACGTCCGCACCACCGGAGCGACGGCGACCGCGGCTGCACAGGCGTTGCTCGCCGCCGGTGCCGGCCGTGTACTCGTCGCGACGTTCGCGGTCGGCGGTGATGCGGTACGCCGTCGCGGAGGGTAGCCGCGTCACTCGGACGGCGTGGTCTGCACGACCGTTTCCTCGGGACCCGAACGACCGGTGCGCAACGGCATGGGGACGCTGGTGACGACGACGCCGCGTTCGAGCAGAAGCGTCGCCTTGATCTGCAGCGCGGTCTGGTTGTGCAACGGGCGGTGTATCCACTTCGGGAGGACGAACTCGGGAAGGACACACGTCAACACCGTGCGGCGGCCGTCGGGCTCGAAGTCGCGAACGTACTCGCGGATGGTGTCGGTGAGGCTGCGGAAGGGGCTGTCGAGCAGCTCCAGTGGCACCCCGATTCCCCAGTCGCCCCAGGCCTCGAGGATTTCGCTGGAGCGCTCCGACTGCAGGTTCACTGACAGCGCTCGCAGGGTCGTGGCGTGCAGCCCCTGTGCGTACGACAGCGCGCGGACGGTGGAGCGGTTGACGCCAGAGACGAGGACGACAACGTGGTGTTCGACGGGATCCTGCACGACGTACGGGCCGGGAAGCTCGGGGGCCGTCACATTCGTCACGATGAGGCCACGGCCGACCAGGCCTGCCTTGATCCGCAGTGCGAGCCGGTGCTGCCGGGCGACCTCCAGCATGCTCGCGGACAGCGTCTCGGCAACGACGGCGGTCGTGAAATGATCGCTGTGTTCGACGCTGCGTCGGGCGAGCGTGTTGATGAGCATGACGTCCGCGCGGCGGTCGCCCGCGCCACGGAGGACCTCCAGTGGGATGCCGTGCACGAACTCCCGCCACTCGGCCTCGATGTCCACCCCGGCCGGGGGCAAGGCGTACGCGGTGAGCCGCGCCGGGTTCACCGACCTGGCGTATGACAGGGCGCGTGCGATTGACTCGTCGATCCGGTCGAACACGATCGCCATGTCGATCGGGCGGGGTGTCACCGCCTCCGTGACATCCTCGAGCAGCTCCAGGTGCACCTCGTCGTAGTGGCGGCGGATGCGCTTCATGAGCAGCACGACCAGGGGCACCGCGGTGAGCACGATCCAGGCCCCGTTCGTGAACTTCGTCACCGCGACGACGACGAGCACGACACCCGTCGTGATTCCGCCGGCGCCGTTGACCAGGGCGGAGCGCTGCCATCCGGACTCGCGTACGTGCAACCAGTGGCGGACCATCCCCAGCTGCGACAGGGTGAACGACGTGAAGACCCCGACGACGTAGAGCTGAATCAGGCGGGTGAGCTGTGCTTCGAACGCGATCAGCAACAGCGACGCGATCACCGCGAGCATCACGATGCCGTTGCTGAACGCCAAGCGGTCACCGCGCGCCACCAGTTGACGCGGGAGGTACTTGTCGCCGGCGAGGATGGAACTCAATCGCGGGAAATCCGCGTAGGCGGTGTTGGCCGCGAGCACCAGAATGCCGGCGGTCACGACCTGCACCATGATGAACCAGACGCCCGGCCCGAACACCGCCATTGCGATCTGCGCATTGACAGTCCGGGGCATGCCGTCGAACGCCACGACGTTCTCGATGTGCGTGGCCAGGAAGCTGATGCCGAGGAACATGGTGATCGCTATCGCGCCCATCGCGGCCAGCGTCGTCGCGGCGTTGCGGCTCTGCGGGTACCGGAACGCCTGCACCCCGTCGCTGATTGCCTCCACCCCCGTGAGCGCAGTGGACCCGGAGGCGAACGCCCGCAGGACCAGGAAGACCGTGAGCCCTGCCTCGGCCTCGACGACCCCAGTCACCGGTGCCGCCGGACACCCGCCGGCGCAGCGCACGAGCCCCGTGATGATCATGGCGAACATCGTCACGACGAAGGCATAGGTGGGTAGGGCGAAGAATGTGCCCGCTTCCCTCGCCCCGCGCAGGTTCGCCACCGTCACGAACGCCACGAAGAGCAGTGCGAGCTGCAGGCGGTAGGGGCCGAGCACGGGCGCGGCGGAGATGATGGCTGCCACGCCCGCGGCGATCGAGACGGACACGGTGAGGCTGTAGTCGATGAGCAGCGCGCTGGCGGCGGTCAGCCCGGGAAGCTCGCCGAGGTTCTCACGCGAGACCCGATACGCCCCACCACCCTGCGGGTAGGCGCGCACGGTCTGTCGGTAGCTGATGACGACGATCCCGAGCAGCGCGGCGACCGCGAACGCCAGGGGCATCACGTTCGTGAACGCGGCGGCGCCAGCCAGCGCGAGCACCAGCATCATCTCCTCCGTCGCGTAGGCGACGGAGGACAGCGGGTCCGAGGAGAAGACCGGCAGTGCCATCCACTTCGGAAGGAGCTGGTGTTTCAGCTCCCGTGACGCGCGGGGTCTGCCGATGACGACGCGCTTGACTGTCGACAGATCGGTCAAATGCGGCTCCTGCCTGGCGCAACGGCGGGTGTAGCCACGCGCGGTGGCTATCGTAGGTGGGCATCGTCCACCGCGACAACGACCTCGGAGTTGACGTGCACGTAGTGATCGCGGGCTGCGGCCGGGTAGGTTCGGCACTCGCCTGCACCCTCAGCGAAGATGGCCACAACGTCGTGGTCATAGACAAGAACCCCCGTGCGTTCCGGCGCCTCGGCGACGACTACGGGGGCAAGGTCAAGACCGGCATCGTCTTCGACCGCGACGTCCTGGAATCCGCCGGGATCCGCAAGGCGCAGGCGTTCGTCGCCGTCACCAGCGGCGACAACTCCAACGTCGTGTCCGCGCGCACCGTGAAGGATCGGTTCGGCGTCGAGCGGGTGGTCGCACGAATCTACGACCCGGAGCGGGCGAGCATCTACGAGCGGCTGGGCCTGACCACCATCGCCTCGGCACGCTGGACGACCGAGGCCGTCCTGCGAGCCCTGTTGCCGGAGGGCGATCGCGTCGAGGGCAGCGTGAATCCGGGCGGCAGTGGCGACGTGGTCGTCATCACGGCCACCGTCCCGCCACACATCCACGGGGTACCCGTGACCAAGGTGCAGGAGCATGGGCAGGCGGTGCTCGCCGCGATCAGCCGCGGCGGCAGCACCATGCTGCCGGTGGCGGGGTCGGTCCTCGAGGGGGGCGACCACGTGCACCTGGCCGTCAACCGTGACGCAATCGACGCTGCGCGCCAGCGCGTCGAGGACCTGGAGAATCGCTGATGCGCATCTTCGTCGCCGGCGCCGGCAACATCGGCCGCTACCTCGCCTACGACCTGGGCAACCGTGGACACGACGTGACACTCATGGATCTGTCCGACGAGGCCCTGGACATGGTGCCCGGCGAGAAGATCCGCCGGATGACGGGCGACGCGTGCTCGCCGACGGTTCTTGAACGCGCAGGCGTGCGGGAGGCCGACGTCGTCATCGCAGCCACGGGAGACGACGAGGACAACCTCGTCGTCTCGCTGCTGGCGAGGCAGGAGTTCGCCGTGCCGCGTGTGGTCGCGCGCGTCAACCACCCTGTGAACGAGTGGCTGTTCGACGAGTCATGGGGGGTCGACCTCGCGGTCAGTCCGCCGCACATGCTCACGGCTCTGGTGGAGGAGGAGGTGTCCAGCGGCGACATCGTCCACCTGTTGAAGTTGCAGCGCGGAAAGGTGGAACTCGTCGAAGTCCGTCTGGACGCCAGTTCACCTGCGGTGGACCGGCGGATCGAGGAGCTGGACCTGCCCGGAGACGCGACCCTCGTCGCCGTGCTGCGGGAGGGCCACGTCGTCGTCTGCCGTGGCACGACGCCGCTGACCGAGGGCGACGAGGTCCTGGCCATCGTGGGCGAGGATCAGGTGGAGCAGCTGCGCAAGGTCCTGGTAGGCGACCGCCCCGGTCAGGCATAGGGCTCGGCGACCGGCGCCCACGCCGGGTTGCGCATGTGCAGCTCACCGTCGCCGTCCACGGCGAGCGTGCCGGTCAGCCGCAGGCCACCGCCCAGTTCCAGCCCCGGCAGATTCGACCTGCCGGTGAACAGCGCCGTGAGCTTGCCGCTGCCGTCCTCCACCGTTACCGCGAGTTCCCTACCCGGGTCGAGGCGTATCTTCAGGACGACGCCGACGCACGTGCCCGACTGCCGCGGGCGCAACTTCCGGATAGCCATGGCGTCGCTGAATTGCTCACGCCAGGTGCGAAGGTCCGCGTCACGGTCGTCAAGCGGGGCTGCCATCCACCACGCAGTTTATGGCCCCGCTTGCCAGCGCTGTCGTCCGCATTGGCCCTTGCGCGGAATCCACGCCCGAGGGACGATGCCGACCAGCACTTCACCAACGGGCGAAAGGCTGTCGATGCGCACCGCGTCGCTTCCCCACCGCCGCTGTTGCAACGCGAATGCCCCGGAGCAGCTCCGGGGCATTCGCGTTTCCGGGAGCTCCTGCCGAGCTGCATGACGAGAGGGAGTCGGGCGTGGACATCATCGTGAAGGCGAAGAACTGTGAGGTGCCGGCACGCATCAAGGAAGACGTCCTGGCCAAGGTCGAGCACGCGACCCGCTTCTTCGACAGGCTCACCGGTGTGGAAGTCGTCTTCAGTGAGGAACACAACCCGAGGATCGCCGAGCCTGCTGTCGTCGAGGTCACCGCAAGGACCAAGGGACACCACATCCGCGCCGAGGGTGCAGCAGCCGACCACCGTGCGGCCGTTGATGCCGCCGTGACCAGGTTCGAGCGGCAACTCGCCAAGTACAAGGCGCGCCAGGTCGACCGGGTGCGCGGCCGCGACCGGTCGGGCCCCGCGGTCGGCGTGACTGCGGGGCATGCGGAGCCGCTGGCCCCCGAGGCGCCTACGGACAACGGTCCGGCGGCCCAGATCGTACGCACCAAGCGCTTCACGCTGCGGCCGATGCACCCCGAGGAGGCGGCGTTGCAACTGGAACTGCTGGGTCACGAATTCTTCCTGTTTACCCACGCCGCCACTGGCGCCAGCAGTGTCGTGTACCGCCGCAGGGACGGCCAGATGGGCATGATCGAAGGCGTGGTGCAGGAGGAGTGATTCCTGACATGGGCAGATTTCACTGGTCAGCGGAGGCGACCTGGTTAGACTGGACCATCAGGACGATCCCACGATGCTTGCGGGGGAGGGTAGATGGCTGCTGAGGATGAGGGCTCCGTCACCACCGGGAAGGAGTCCATCACGGTGGTCATCGCCGACGACCACGCGCTGTTCCGGCGCGGGTTGACCATGGTGCTGGAGTCCGAGACGGACATCGACGTCGTCGGTGAGGCCAACGACGGGCACGAAGTTGTCGAGATGGCGCAGAAGTTCATGCCCGATCTTGTGCTCATGGACGTTCGCATGCCGGGCCGAGGCGGCATCGACGCGGCGCAGGCGATCAAGGACGCCGTCCCGCACACCAAGATCCTCATGCTGACGATCAGCGACGAGGAGGAGGATCTGTACGACGCGATCAAGGTGGGCGCCAGCGGGTACCTGCTCAAGGAGATCTCCATCGAGGAGGTTGCGGATTCGATCCGCCAGGTCCATGCGGGGCAGTCGCTGATCTCGCCGTCCATGGCTTCCAAGCTGCTCACCGAGTTCGCCGCGATGGCCCGCAAGGACGAAGAGAAGCAGCAGATGCCCACGCCGCGGCTGACGGTGCGCGAGATGGAAGTCCTCACGCTCGTGGCGCAGGGTCTGAACAACCGCGACATCGCCAAAGAGCTGTTCATCTCCGAGAACACGGTGAAGAATCACGTCCGCAACATCCTGGAGAAGCTGCATCTGCATTCCCGGATGGAGGCCGTCGTCTACGCGGTGCGTGAAAAGCTGCTCGAGATCAAGTAGATGGAACGCCCGCCGGCGGGGCGGGCCGGGTCGGAGCCAGAGGGCGGCGGGGCATGACAGTAATCATCGTCTTGATAGTCGTTGTGGTGCTGGTCGTCGTGATCGCACTGTGGGTCGCCCTGACCTACAACCGGCTGGTGCGACGCCGCAACGAGGTGCAGGAGGGCTGGGCCGGGATCGATGTGCAGCTGCAGCGGCGCGCCGACCTGGTGCCCAACCTGGTTGAGACGGTGAAGGGATACGCCGCTCACGAAGAGGGCGTGCTGACCGACGTCACGCAGGCCCGCGCCGGCCTCGTGCGGGCGCAGGGACCTGCCGAGGCGGGCGCGGCGGACAACATGCTGGAGCAGGCGCTGGGCCGCCTGTTCGCGGTTGCCGAGGCGTACCCGGACCTCAAGGCGAGCGAGAACTTCCGCTCTTGCAGGGCGAGCTGTCACGGCTGGAGGAAGAGATCTCCTTCGCACGGCGCTACTACAACGCGCTGGTCGAGAACCTCAACACGGCGATTCAGACGTTCCCCAACGTCCTGGTCGCTGGTCCGCTCGGTTTCAAGGCCGCCGAGTTCTTCAAGGCGGGTGAAGCAGCGCGCACCGTCCCGACGGTCGACTTCGGGTCGTGAGACCGGTGCGCCGCGCCGCAATTGCGGCGGCGCTGCTGTGCTGGGCGGTCGTTGTCGTCGCCGGCCCCGTGGCGGCACAGGACGACGGCTTCGGCTGGATCATCAACCGCTTTGACATCGACGTCACGGTGGAGGCGGACGGCGCGATGCACGTCGTCGAGGACATCGTCGTCGACTTCCGCTCGCTGGAACGCCACGGCATCTTCCGTGTCATCCCTGTGCGCTACGACCTGTCGCCCGGCGACGTCCAGATCGACCTACCCGCGGGGCGGCCGGCCGGCGAGTTCGTCCGCGCCATCGAGATCGACAACATCCACGTGACCAGCAGCGCGCCGAGCGACCTGGTCGTCGAGGAGCCGACGCGATTCGAGGGTCGCGAGCTGTCGCTGCGGATCGGTGACGAGGACCGCACGGTGTCGGGGCGGCAGACGTATCGCATCAGCTACGACGTGCGCGGGGCCTTGAATGCCTTCGAGGGGCACGGGGAGCTGTACTGGAACGCCACCGGCAACGATTGGGAGGTCCCGATACGCCGCAGCCGGGTGACGGTCCACGCATCGCGGATCAGCGAGGTCGCCTGCTTCAGAGGCCCGGTCGGTGCGACCTTCGTGTGCGACGAGTCGTCCTTCGGCAAGAGGACGGCGACCTTCTCGGCCTCCAACCTCCAGCCTGGCGAGGGTCTGACGTTCGTCGCTGCCTTCCCCTCCGCGGCCGTGGCCGTCGCGCCGCCGATCCTGGTGGAGAAGTGGAACCCGGTGCGCGCCTTCAACGGCAGCCGGGCAGCGTTGCCGGGCGCGGTCCTCGTCGCGCTGCTCGGCCTGGTCGGCGTAGGGCTGCTGGCCTTCCGGCAGGGGCGTGACCGGGTGACCCGCGGCGGGGTGGCGGTCGACGGGATGGTCGACGCCGGACCGGCGGAGCGTCGCGGGCTGTTCGCCCCGCGGGTGACGCCCGTCGAGTTCCGGCCGCCGGACAGCCTGCGCCCCGCACAGGTGGGCGTGCTCATCGACGAGCGCGTCGACCCGGTGGACATCAGCGCCACCATCGTGGACCTCGCGGTGCGCGGCCACCTGCGCATCACCGAGATCGAGGAGCGCAAGCTGTGGTTCGGCAAGACCGACTGGGAGCTGGAGCGCCTCGCCAGCGACGACCCGCTGCAGCCGTTCGAGCAGCGCCTGCTCAACGGCCTGTTCGAGGACGGTTCGCCGGTCCGGGTCAAGGCTTTGAAGGGCACGTTCGTCGAGCACTACAAGGCGACGCAGTCGCTGCTGTACACCGACGCGCACGACCAGGGGTGGTTTCCTCGACGGCCCGATCACGTGCGCACGATGTGGCTGGTGCTCGGAGTACTCGTCATGGCGTTGGGAGTCGGCGCCTTCGTGCTGGCCATGATGTTCACCACCTGGGCGGTCGCAGTGTTGCCGCTGGTGCCGATCGGCGTGGTCCTCGCGGTCGCGCACCGCTGGATGCCGCACCGCACGCCGCACGGCAGCCGCACGCTGAACAGAGTCCTAGGGTTCCGCCAGTTCATCGTCACGGCAGAGGCGGGGCGCGCCGAGTACGCCGAGCACCAGAACCTGTTCGTGACGTACCTGCCGTTCGCGGTCGTCTTCGGGGCCGTCGACAAGTGGGCGCAGACCTTTGCGAGTCTGGGCGCGGCCGCTGCGACCACCGGCGGCGTGGGCGGGTGGTACATCGGTGCGCATCCTGGCGGCTTCGACGCGCGTGGTTTCTCTCGCGGTTTGACCGACTTCTCGTCGGCCGTCGGGTCGTCGTTGCCCGTGGCGCCGGCGTCGAGCGGCAGCTCTGGGTTCAGTGGCGGCTCGTCTGGCGGCGGTTTCGGGGGCGGCGGCGGCGGCAGCTGGTGAGCGCGCGTGTGTGTCCGACCTGCTCCGAACCACTCGAGCCGGTGTGGGCGACGTATGGGGGACACGCAGGAATGGGCACCGAGCAGGGGACCGGAGTGTTCCGCTTGCCGCTGCACCGCTGCGCTCGCGGGCACATCCACGGATGGCGCCCTGGCGACGACTTCCTCGCCGACCTCACCGACTTCGCGATCGAGGTTGTGGACTGCGACGATGGCGGGCTCAACGCTGGAACGGTCGCGCCGCAACGGCGGATGCTGGGGCCTACCCGTTGCGGGAACTGCCGCAGCAAGCTGCGGTTGCGGCCCACAGGGCAGCGTCTGCGCGCAACGGTGCGCCGTGAGCTGCCGACGTGCGCCGACCCAGTGACCGCGGAGCTCGACGTACCAGAGGTGGTGTGCTCGGAGTGCGGCGCCCGTGCCGCCATGCACAGCCGCGCCCTGGCGGACACGCCTGCCGACATCGAGACGTGGTTCTTTCAGCTGCTCGCGGCGGCGATGCCGTTGGAGCGAGCCTCTGAGATACAACCGCGGGGCGCCGGCCGGGACGGGTAGCGCCGGCCGGGCGCCACCGCGCCCAACGGCCCAAGATGGCGAAAAGGGGCCATTGCGGTCGACCCGGCCACAGCCCACTGTTGCGCCCGGGGGGGAACGGCATGGAAGGGAGGGCAGCAGCATCGATCGCGTGGTGGCGCCGCATGCCCGTCACCGCGTCGATCCTGCTTGTCACAGTGCTGGTCCACGTTGCGGGCGTGATGGTCCCGCAGCTGCAGATCGAGCTGCTCACCCGTGGCGCTCAGGTTTGCTCGAGGCGCTGGGCCGCTCCGGTGTGACGCAGGCGCACGTGCAGCCGGATCGTTACGGCCGCACCCAGCTGCGGGATCCTTTCGTCGACCGTCGTGTGACGCCACAACCTTGCCGGCCTGCCTCGGTGGTGTCCGCCGGCAGGGCCGCGCGTGCTCCGCCATGAGAGACCACGCCGACGCCCCGCTCACCGGTGGGTGAGCGGGTGCGCTCGCCACCCTCAGAAGGGGAGCTGGTCAGGCGTGGCGTTGGGCTCCGGTGTGAAGGCGCGGCGTCGTCGTCCCGGCGGCGGGACCGGTGGGCCGTTCGCGGGCTGTGACAACGGCGTGCCGCGGGGAAGTGAACGCCACACGCGTCTGCCGCGCGTGATCGTCAGCATCCCCGTCTTCGGGTTGAGCCGCATCTGCCACTGGTGGTCGTGCAGCAGGCGATGGTGGCGGCGCGCAAGGCGGACGATGTCGTCGACGTGGTGGACACCGCCGCGCGAGCGCCAGGTGATGTGGTGGTTCTCCGTGTGACCGAGGGGATCGTTGGAAGCGGGCCAGCGGTCACCGAGGTCACGCGCGCCGACCGCGAACGCCACGTCGTCCGGGAGGTCCTCGGCATGCAGCTTCCGCGACACCGCCAGCGGCCGCTTGCCGTCGAACAGCACGACGCGGCAGTCGGCGTCGGTCGACAGCAGCTCGAGCGCGGCGAGGCTGATGCGCGGTAGCGGGCCGCGCACGTTCAGCTCGATGACGCCGGCATTGTTGACGTGCACCTGGCTGAGGTCGACGTGGGCGGTGATCAGCGGCCGTGCGCGCGAGGCGCCCAGGCCGCCGGCCAGGTAGGCGGCGGCGACGTCGGCCAGCGACTGCGCGTACTGGCCGCCGCGGCGCGTCGCCCGAGGTGCGGGCTCGTCGCCGGCATCGGCGCGAACCTCATCACCTGACGTTGCGTCGCGCTGATCCGCTGGCGCCGCATCGTCCTGACCCGCCGACGCCGCGTCGGGCTGCGCCGTAGCGGGCGTTGCCTCGGCGTCCGCGCCGCATCCGCTGGGTGCTCCCGCCGCGGCTTCTAGCATCGTCACGATCGGCGCAGCCGTGACCTCGTCGTAGTCGCCGAACAGCTGCACGCGACCCAGCAGCGACCGTTGCACGGACAAGAAGTTCGCCTGCCGTGCGGCGGCCTCGCGCCGTTCGATGGTGCGGGGTGCCCGCAGCTCGGCGGCGGCGGCGTCGATGGCATCACACAGCTGGTCCGGACCGAACGCGCCCACCCCGTTCCACTGCTGTGCCGTGGCACCGATCCGCTCGTCAAGCTCGGCGCGGTCTGCGAGGCGCAGCCCCCGCACCGCGCTCACGATGCGCCGTACCTGTCCCCATGACAGTGCGCCTTCGAGAAACAGCTGCGTCATCACCGGCATGTGCCGCAGCGCCTCGCCGGCGCCGACGATCATCGCCCGGTCCGCCCCGGTCAGGCGCACCGCCAACCCGATGAACATGTCCAGCGGCAGACCCTCGACTTCCTCACAGACACCCGAACCGGCCAGCCGCCCTGCCGCCACGACCGCACGTGCGATGTGGCGCTCTGCCGCGGCGAGGTCAGCGGCCAGCTGTCGGAGATCCTCGGCCGAGGCCAAGGACGAACTGGTGTTCGATGACATGCCCAAACAATAGACCCAGGGTGTGACAGCCATGGCCGAGAATTCCCTGAATCTGGGGAAGACGCGAAGATGTTCTCGCGCTGCATCGGTGCTGCGCGTCATACACCCGGCGCCGCGCCGACGCGGCCTCCTGCGACATCCCGTCGCGGCACGTGCCCCTACACTGGCGGTTCGTTCCATCGCGGCCGCAGTCGGCCCGGCACAGACCAAAGGCCATCGTCAATGGTCCTGCAGAAAATTCTCCGGATGGGCGAGGGCCGGCGCCTTCGCCAGCTCGAGCGACTGGTCGCCGAGGTGAATGCCGTCGAGAGCACCGTCACGGAACTCAGCGACGCCGAGCTCGCGGGGCGGACAGACATCTTCAGGCAGCGACTCGCCGAGGGCGAGACTCTGGATGATCTGATGCCCGAAGCGTTTGCCACCGTCCGGGAGGCGGCGAACCGGGTCCTGGGGCAGCGCCCCTACGACGTCCAGATCCTCGGCGGCATCGCACTGCACAGCGGTGAAATCGCGGAGATGCGCACCGGTGAGGGAAAGACGCTGACCTCGACGATGCCGGTGTACCTCAACGCCCTTTCGGGCGAGGGTGTCCACGTCGTGACCGTGAACCCCTACCTGGCCAGCCGCGACTCGGAATGGATGGGTCGCGTGCACCGCTTCCTCGGCCTCGAGGTGGGACTGATCTGGTCGCAGCAGTCGCGCTCCGAGAAGCGGCCGGCGTACAACGCCGACATCACCTACGGCACCAACAACGAGTTCGGCTTCGACTTCCTCCGTGACCACATGGTGCTGTCGAAGGAGGAGAAGGTCCAGCGCGGACATGGTTACGCGATCGTGGACGAGGTCGACTCGATCCTGGTCGACGAAGCGCGCACGCCGCTCATCATCTCAGGTCCTGCCGACCAGGCGACGGAGTGGTACACGGTCTTCGCCAAGCGCGTCGTGCCGAAACTGCAAAAAGACGTCCACTACGAAATCGACGAGGCGAAGCGGACGGTGGCGGCCACCGAGGAGGGTGTGGCGAGGGTCGAGGAGCTCCTCGGTGTCGAGAATCTCTACGAGAGCGTGAACACTCCGCTCATCCACCAGCTGCACAACGCGATCCGTGCCCGCGAGCTGTACCTGCGCGACCGCGAGTACATGGTCCGAGACGGCGAGGTCCTCATCGTCGACGAGTTCACCGGACGGACGCTGCACGGCCGTCGGTACTCCGAGGGGCTCCACCAGGCGATCGAGGCCAAGGAGGGTGTGCGGATCAAGGAGGAGAACCAGACCCTCGCAACGATCACGCTGCAGAACTACTTCCGCCTCTACAACAAGCTGGCCGGTATGACCGGTACGGCGAAGACGGAGGAAAGCGAGTTCGCGCACATCTACAAGATCGGCGTGGTGCAGGTCCCCACGAACCGGCCGCCGATCCGCATCGACCACGCGGACCAGATCTACAAGACCGAGAAGGCGAAGTACGAGGCGGTCACGAACGACATCGCAGCGCGTCATGAGGCGGGGCAGCCGATTCTGGTCGGCACCGTCTCCATCGAGAAGTCCGAGAAACTCGCGGCGATGCTCGTTCGCCGAGGCATCCCACACGAAGTGCTCAACGCCAAGAATCACTTCAAGGAAGCTGAGATCGTCGCCCAGGCCGGACGCGTCGGCGCCGTGACGGTTGCGACGAATATGGCCGGTCGCGGTGTGGACATCATGCTCGGCGGCAACCCGGAAGCCCTGGCCGCAGCGGACGCCCGCAAGCAGCACGATCCCGACGAGGAGCCGGATGCGTACCAGCAGGCGTATGTCGCTGCGCTGGAGCGTTACAAGGTCGAGGTCAAGACGGAGGGCGACAAGATCCGCGACGTCGGCGGGCTGTACGTACTCGGCACCGAACGCCACGAGT
>WHTG01000198.1 GCA_009377835.1 Nitriliruptorales bacterium | reverse complement strand
GGCACATCTCTACTGCCGCATCGGATCCGGTGTTGTCTGACGTGTGGTCTGGGCCGGCACGATGATCGGTCGCGATCATTCCGCCCAGCGCCACACCGATGACGGCGAGCGCCGCGAACGGGGCGCACGAGCCCGCCACCGATCAGCATGCGCCCGGTCGTGATGCTGCTGTCACGACCATCACCGAGAACACCGCCTGTGTTCGCAGGATCACCGGCACCCCCGATGCGCGTTCCGCGGATCCCGCGAGCGTGTTGATCCCGACGTCAGCGGCGCCTGATGCGGCGCCGCGGCCCTACCGGCGCTATCGGGATCGTCCTCGGCGAACCACTCGGGTACGCCTTCGACGACTATCAGGCCACGCGGTTTTGTCCGGTGTCGCACGGGTCTGCACGGACCGCGACCTGAGCCTGATGCTGCTGCCGATCACGGGGCACGCGTCCGACGCCGATCTCGTGACGCGCGCGGCCGTGGACGGCTTCGTCGTGTGGACCACCACCGACGATGCGCCGGCCCTCGAGGCGGTCATGGCCACGCGCCTGCCTGTCGCCATCCATGGCGGACCCGCACGCGACGGTGTCACCCTCGTCGGCATCGACGACCGTGCCGCCGCGCGCGCCATCGGCCGCGCCGCGTTTGCCGGTCGGCAGCGGCCGTCAGTGATGTCGTTTCCGCTCGATGCCGACCGCCGCTCGTTCATCGTGCGGGGTATCGACCCGTACACGTCGACGTTCCCCGTCACCCGAAACCGGCTGCTCGGCTTTCGCGACGCCTGCAATGACCTCGGCCACGACTGGGCCGACGTCACCATCGGCGTCTGTGCCCGCAACACCAGCCATGACGGACGAACGATGGCCCGCCGGCTGCTCGACACGTCGCAGGCGCCTGACGCGCTCGCGGCCATGTACGACGAATTCGCGCTCGGCGCGGTACATGCGGCGGCCGACCGGGGCATCGCCATACCCGGCGACCTCGCCATCAGCGGCTGGGACGACACGCCGCCCGCAGCCGCTGCAGGCGTGACCACCATCCACCAGGACCTGCGCGACCACGGTGCCAACTGCGCCACCGCGGTCACCGCGCAACCCTCTGCGCCACACTGGATGAAACGACCATGGCAGCTCGTTCTCCGCGACACCACGTCAGCCTGACGTAACATCGCCATCCGTCATCCGTGGCAGACCTGTCAGTCATGTCGCCCCTCGGGAGGCACCGACGCCCTGACTGGCCACTGACGCTCCGGCGGCCCAACGACATCTCACTCCGTCACCAAGAGCACGCCCCGCGGCGCAGATGCCGGGGCAAGCTTGCGCGCTTTACCTCAGGTAGCCACGGCATCGGGCTGGTTGGCAATGGAGTCGTGACGGCACTTTCCTAGACGCCGGCCCTGTAATCGGGGCTTGGCGACCCGCGGCGAGGTGGTCTCCAAGTGGCGTAAACGCTTCACGAGCAACGTCTCGGCGGCCATGGCGCTGCCCACGTGGAAGCTCCCCAGCCCCGCTGCCCAGATGAAGGATGCTCGGCCGCGGCGAGCGGCTGCGGTGGCAGCGTCCTGACTCCCGGATTCCCCCAGCAGACTTGTACGGAGACACGGTGGCTGCAACGGGGTCCATCAGCTGACGATCGGTGTGGCCGCAGATGGGGGGTGACGTGTTCGGAGCGGAGTCCGAAGGCGGTCAGCCGCAGCCCCGGCGCTCCGTCAAGGCTGTGCAGCAGCGCCCGTATCGGGGGCTGGGGGCTCTGGATGTCGCGCCGATCCGTGCGGCCAGGCCGCGTTGGCCGCCGGCGACCGCGATCTGGGTGACGCGCGTGGGCCAGACGCGGGCGCCGCTGGATAGCGGCGAGATCACGGTCAGCGACCGTGTCGGAAGCGCATTTGGGAGTAGGTCACGCCGCTCCGAGCCCTCACCGACCGGTATGACGTTCAACGACTACGGCCCATCTTCCTCCGGGAGTCGCCTCGATACGGTCCAAGCCCGGTGGGCCGAGGTCGGACGCTGCGGCTTCTTGTCACGCTTCGTGAGCGACCGACCCGAGCCGGACGAGTGCGGTGACCGACGCGCAAGCTTTGTGGTAGCCGCCGATACGGAATGCGGCGCTTGCCCTGGCGTTCACGGGACCGCGGCGGGCTGAGGGTCTGGTCTGCGTACGGCCCACATCGCCCCGACGGCGATGGCCCAGACCGGGATCAGCGAGCCGGCGACTGGGAACAGCGGGTCGAATCGGTCGATGAACGCGACGGTCGCCGCGGCCAGGCACCAGGCCACACCGCCGAGAACCCCTAACGGCATGGTGATTCGGTTGCCTAGGGTGCGGGTGAGTCCGCCGGCCACGGCGAGCGCGACAATGCCCGACCCCCAGAGGGTGCTGAAGATCGTCTCGTTCCACTTGGCCACCTCGTGGACCAGCGCCGGCTGTCCGTCGGCGATGGACTCCGCCCCCAATGCATCGAACAGGTGCACCGCCATGGACAGGGCGCCGACGACAAAGAGCACGCTGACCACGTTCACCAGTCGGGCCATGCGGGGACCGAGATCGCCCCGCTTGCGGAGCAGCAGTACGGCGGTTGCGAACAGGGCGAATGACGCCAGCAACAGCGCATGCGAGGGATACCACATGGGCTGCACGAACATGTCGTACAGCGTCTCGACCTTGGTGCCCTGGATCGTGGGCTGCGGGTGGATGACACCGCCGGCGAAGAACGCAACCCCTCCCAGGGCAAGGCAGGTGCCACCGAGTCGGGCGGAGCGGGGCGAAGCGGATGACAGGCTTGCGCGAGCATCGATCGACGTACGCATTGGTGGTCCTCCTGATCGGGTGACGACGCCTGCAACGATGTCCCAGGGTCCGAGTGCCGCGCATCAGTGCGCTCCCTGGAGTTCTTCAGGGAAAGCCCTCTTCCGCGGCCGGGTGGCCCCCCCTAGCATTCGGCCATGTCGGCTGCGACGGAGGCGACGGACGCGAAGGTCCCATCGGCGGCCCTCGAAGCGGGCCTTGCCATCGTGGCCTTGCTGGTGGCGTTGCTGGTCGGCTACGGCTGGTTCCTTGGCTTCCATCTCGACAACGTCCACAACGGGCTGCTCGCTGCCTCGTTCTCCGCCGTAGGCCTGTACGTCGTACGGATGCGGCCGCGGCATCGTGAGGGCTGGCTGCTGGTCGCCGTCGGCGTGATCCACGCCGTCATGTTCTTCGGCCGTCAGTACGGCCGTGTCGAGGGTGTGCTGCCCGCTGCGTCGTGGATCGGCTGGGTCGGTGTGTGGCTCCTACCCCTGGCCATCGCCTTGTTCGGCTGGACCTTCATGGCGTTCCCGGATGGCCGGATGTTGTCACCGCGCTGGCGCCGCGCTGGCTTGGGCATGTGCGCGGTCGCTGCCCTCATGGCGGCGACGACCGCGCTCTGGCCCGTGGACTACGACCGCATCGGTCTGGTTTCGTCCCATCCCTTGGCGCTGCCCGGCTCTCAGGTGGCCGCGCGGCTCTGGCCCTACCTTCTGCCGAACTACGCGCTCTTCCAGGTGCTGTGGACCGCCGCGGTGGTGGTGCGGTTGCGCCGGGCTCGCGGCGACGAGGCACGCCAGATGCGCTGGCTGGTCTACGCGATGGTGATGGCCACGGTGCTGCTCGTCACGGGTCTGGTCGTGTTCGGGAGTCCGACTCCCGGACGGCTTGCGGTGCCGCTGATCCCGGTCGCCGCGGGCATCGCCATCCTGAAGTACCGGCTGTACGACATCGACCCGGTGGTCAACAAGACGCTGGTCATCGGGTTCCTCGTGCTCGTCGTCACGGTCGGCTACGTCACCCTGGTCGTGGGCGTCGGTGCCCTGATCCCGGTCGGCACGGGTTGGCTGTCCCTGCTCACCACGGCGGTCGTCGCCGTGGCCTTCGAGCCGTTGCGCCGGCGCGCCCAGCGCCTGGCCGACCGGCTCGTCTACGGGCACCGGGCGACGCCCTATGAGTCCCTGTCGCGGCTGTCGGCGCAGCTTGACGAGGCCCCCGAGGGGCTGCTCGACGGGATTGCCGCCACGGTCGCCAACGCGGTCGGTGCGACCGAGGTGATCGTCTGGGTCGGTGAGGAAGCACGCCTGCTCCCGCAGGCTGGATGGCCCCGCCAGCCCAGCCCGTCGGAGCCGTCACGGCTGGGCGAGCTGGACCGCGGCCCCCCTCGCCATGTCCGGCCGGTTGTCCACCAGGGCACCGTGCGCGGAGCGATCACCCTGCGCAAGCCGGTCGGGGAGGCGCTCACACTGGCCGAGGACCGGCTGCTGGACGACCTGGTCGCGCAGACGGGTCTGGTTATCGCGCAGCAGCAGCAGGCGCGGGAGCTCCAGGCCACAGCCCGGCGCATCGTCACCGCCCAGGACGCGGCCCGCCGAAGGATCGAGCGGGATCTCCACGACGGCGCCCAGCAACGCCTGGTGACGATGGGCCTGGAGCTGGGATCGCTGGCCGAGCAGGCGAAGGCGACCGGTGAGCCCGAGCTGGCCGCACGGGCCAGGGCCGTACGAGCACAGCTGCTCGAGGCCACCGCCGACCTGCGTGAGCTGGCCCGCGGCCTGCACCCGATGGTGCTGTCGGAAGCCGGCCTAAAGGCGGCGTTGCGCATGCTGGCGGACCGGTCTTCTATCCCCGTCCGGCTGACCGTCGCCCTCGCCGGCCGGACGCCTCGTGAGATCGAGGCGACGGCGTACTACGTGGTCAGCGAAGCGCTCACCAACGCGGCACGCCACTCAGGCGCTGAGGTCGTCACGGTCGAGGTCGCCAAGGTCGCGGAGGGACTGCAGGTGCGGATCTGCGACGACGGCTGCGGCGGTGCACGACAGAGCGACGGCAGCGGACTGCAGGGCCTTGCGGACCGGCTCGCCGCCGTTGGTGCCACGCTTACCATCGACAGCCCTGTCGGCGGCGGGACCCGGATCCGGACCATGCTGCCATGCGCGTGATCGTTGCTGACGACGCCGTGCTGTTCCGGGAAGGGATGGCGCGGATCCTCACCGAGGTGGGCTTCGAGGTCACCGGCCAGGCCCGCAACGGCGCGGAACTGGTCAGACAGGTGCGACGCGACGCCCCCGACGTCGTCATCACCGACCTGCGGATGCCCCCGAACTTCGCCGACGAAGGGATCGAGGCAGCCGCCGAGATCCGCTCGTTCGCCCCCACCGTCGGGCTGATGCTGCTGTCGCAGTATGTCGAGGTCCACCACGCGCTGCGGCTGATGGACGAGTTCGACGGCGCTGTCGGCTACCTCCTCAAAGACCGGGTGTCCGACCTCAGCGCCTTCGCCGTTGACGTGCGTCGCGTCGCGGCCGGTCAGGTTGTGATGGACCAGGAGCTGGTGTCACGGCTGTTCAGCCGGCGTCGCGAACGGGACCCGCTGGCTGAGCTCACCGAACGCGAGCGGCAGGTGCTCGCGCTCATGGCCCAAGGCCTGACCAACGC
>WHTG01000051.1 GCA_009377835.1 Nitriliruptorales bacterium | reverse complement strand
TCGACCGTGCTCCCGGCCTATCGGTTCCCGTCATCCGGGGTGTGGCTGCGCCACGCCGTGTGGCTGGCGGCCCTCGCCGCCACCGCTGCTGCGACCTGGCGTCGCCAACCGCGCAGCACGGCTGGTGAAGCCGGGCTACCCGTCGGTGGTCGCGCTCCCCGACGCCTCGGTCCCTGAGGCCGACCCCGAACCGGACCCCGACGCCGAACCGCCGTCCTCGATCGTGCGCACGCCGGCACCATCGTCGCGGCCGCAGGCCGGGAGCAGCAGACTGACGGACGCGGCCGCGGCAAGCAGGCGCGTGGCGACGGGACGCGATGGCACAGGGCCTCCTTCAGTAGCTAGGTAAGGGTAACCTAAATAATCCGCCGACGGGGCGCAAAGCCGCCGCCGGCGCCACCGCTACGCTGGCCGCGATGACGCTCGACCCCTACGACGTGCTCGGTGTTTCACCGCGCGCACGACACACCGAGATCCGGGCCTCGTACCGGCGCCTCATGCGCGAACACCATCCGGATCTGCGTCCGGGTGATCCCAGCGCCGAGGAGATGACCCGGCGACTGACCGCGGCGTGGGCCGTTGTGGGGCGGCCCACGGCGCGGTCGGCCCACGACCGCGCGCGAGCCGCGCGCCTGGCTTCCTCGCCGCCCCTTCCGCGCCCTGATGCGGCGCAACAGCCCGCCTACTCCCCCGTCGGCACGAACTACCGCCGGGCGTTCCACCTCGCGAGCCTGAAAGTCGCTGCGGCGGTGCTCGCGCTGGGCTGCATCCTGCTGGTGACGGTCAGCCGCTGAATGCATCGGGTGGCGTGGCCTCGTCGACCGCGTGCTGAAGGACCCTCACGAACGGCATCGCGGCGGGCTCCAGGGGCTCCGACGGGATGAACTCGCCCACCTGCCCCTGCTGCAGCGGCGCGGCGGTGATGCGCGGATGGTTGCGCCGCGCGCCGAAGACGACGACGACGACATCGACCGGCTGGTCCTGTTCGTCGGCCGCGACCGCCTCCGCGACCAGTCCGTAACAGGGGGCGTTCGCAGGCCGGACGACGTCGTGGACGAATCTGTCCAGCAGCGCCTCGCGGTCGTCGTCGCCCGCCGGCCACTGCTCCAGGGATGTGACCCGAGTCCTGTCGGGCAGCGGCAGCACCACCGAGGTTGGCAGCGGCAGCTCAGCGCGCTGCACGAGGTTGCGGGCCGCCTCCTGGCAGACCAGTTCCAGCTCTTCCATCCTCATTGCTCCGCCAACGCCTCGGCCGCGGCCACGAACGCCTCATGCCACTGATTGTCCGCCGCCAACGGGGGGACGATCTGCTCGGCGATCTGCTCGCGCACCGCCGCCGGCACCGCGCGCTCGTCGCGCGGCTGCACGCCGAGGCATCGCCGGCGGTCGGACTCGGTCGAGCGGAAATCCCCGGGCCGGGCCACCGCGACGATGGCGATGTCGGCCTCCCACACGCGGACGAATTCGTTGGCGGCGCGATACGCCTCGCCGCAACTCGCCTCAGCGGTCTCGTACGTGAGTGCGACGATGTCGCGGCCGGCCGCGCCCATCCGCCGCAGCCGCGTGTCCAGATCCTCGGTGTGCTCGCCCAGCGCCTGGGCGAGGTCGGCGACGTGGCGGTCGTCCCGCCGCTGCGGCATGTCGACCGCGACCGGCGGCTCGCCGCAGCCGACGAGCACCGCGCACACGACCCCTGCCACCAGCACCCCGCTACGCATCCAGCGCCTCCCGCAACCGCCGCAGGGGCCCGCTGAGGCGGTGCTGCTCGCCGAGGGCGTCCAGTGCCTCGTCGTCGCGTGTCGAGCGGTCGACCGTGACCTCGACCGACGTGCGCACGGGCACGACGTCGCCCATCGCCGCCAGATAGCCGCGCGCGTCGTCCAGCGCAGCCCGCAGCCGCGGCGTCTGCGCACCGAGATCGTCCAGCAGCGCCGGGATCGAGTCGTACGCCTGGATAAGGGTCCGGGCGGTCTTCTCCCCCACCCCCTTCACGCCGGGCAGACCGTCGGACGGGTCGCCGCGCAGTGCCGCGAACTCGGCGTAGCGGTCGGGCGGGATCCCGTACTTGGCGACCACGGCGTCCTCGTCGAAGGTGGCCAGTTGGGACACACCTTTGACGGTGAACAGCACGCGCACCTGCGGCGGTCCCACGCACACCACCTGGAACATGTCCCGGTCGCCTGTCACGACGTCGACCAGGTCGTCGGCAGACGCCCGCGCGCACATTGTCGCGATCGCGTCGTCCGCTTCCCAGCCCGGCGCCTCCGCCACCGGCATGCCCAGGGCGCCGAGCACCTCACGGAGGACGTCGAACTGCTCGGGAAGCTCCTCGGGATCAGGGGCGCGCTGGGACTTGTACCCGGCATACGCCCGCACGCGGGGCATCGGCCGCCAGTCGTGGTCGAAGACGTGGACGACCTCGTCGGGCTTGAGGTCGCGGACCAGCTGGGCGGTCATGTCCAGGTATCCGTGGACCGCGTTGATCGGTCGCCCGTCCGGCGCCTTGATGCTGGTGGGCAGCGCGAAGAACGCCCGGTAGGTCAGACTGGACGTGTCGAGCAGAAGTCGGTGAGCCACGCCGCCAGCGTAATGGGCCCGCCGACGCGCCTAGGATCCGTGCATGGTCGACACTCTCGTCTGGATCACCGGCGCCTCCTCCGGCCTCGGTGCCGCCCTCGCGACGACTGCTCCGTTTGACGACGCGCGGGTGGTGAGCATCTCCCGCTCTCCCGGCCCGGACGGCACCGAACACCTGCCGGCGGACCTCGCCGAGCCCGTGGCGTGGAGCGCGGTCGAGACGCATCTGCTGGCACGGCTGACCGGTTTCGACGGCGGCCACGCGGTGTTCGTGCACAACGCCTCGACGCTGGACCCCATCGGGTTTGCGGGTGAGGTCGACTCGCCGGCGTACCGCGCCAACGTCCTGCTCAACAGCGCCGCCGGTCAGGTGCTGGGGCACGCTTTCCTCAAGGCGGTCGCGGAGTCGGGATTCGACGGTCGCGCGGTCCTGGTGATGATCTCGTCCGGAGCGGCCACCAGCGCCTACCCGGGCTGGTCGTCGTACTGCGCCGGCAAGGCGGCGCTGGATCAGTGGGTCCGGGCGGTCGGCGAGGAACAGCGTTCCCGCGACACCGGCGTCACGGTCCTGTCGATCGCGCCCGGCGTCGTCGCCACGGCCATGCAGGAGCAGATCCGTGCCACCGACGAGGCGGACTTCCCGCCGGTGCAGCGCTTCCACGAGTTGCATGACAGCGGTCGGTTACGCGACCCCGAGGATGCGGCTCGCGACCTGTGGGCTGTGCTGGACCGTGACCTGCCGTCGGGCAGTGTCACGGATCTGAGGAGCTGAGTTGGCAGACGCGGGGCTGTTCTCACCGCTCCTGTCGACTGCCTGAGAGCCTGCACCCGGCTGATCACGCGTCACCTGCGACATCCGCCGTGGGCTGAACGCGCAAACCGTCCGGCGTCACCGCCGCGAATCGTCGGGCACGCCGGTGCCACACCAGACGAAACAGGTCAAAAAGGTGCTTCAGGTCGCGCCGTCGCCGTCCGATCCAGGTGTTGAGACACACAACCTCGTCGCCGCTCATCGCACCCACTCCAGAAAGCAGGAATGCTCGCCGTGAACTCCTCCACCATCCGCCGCGCCGCCGCGGTGTTCGCCGCCGCATCGATCGCCGTAGCCGGCCTCGCGCTTCCCGCAGGCGCTCACGCACTGAAGGGGGCCGACAAGACCGAGCGCAAGGCCCACGCCCGCACGCACGTCGAAACCCTCCGTTCGGCCGCCGCGAAGACGAAGGCCCCGAAGGCAGCCACCGCCAAGGCCAAGGCTGCACAGAAGAAGGCCGACGCAGCCGCGAAGAAGGCCGCCGCAAAGGCTCGCCGCGAGGCGAAGAAGGCCGCCCAGGCAGCTCGCTACGTCGCCACCGGCACACTGGTCAGCGTCGACGGTGACACGTTGACCGTCGAGGTCACCGGCGGCAACCGCCCCGACCTGCGCGGCGGCACGCACGTGTTCACGCTGGCCGGCGGCGCACGGGTCAACCGCGACGACATCCTGGTCGCACTCGCGGACCTGGAGCCCGGCGACCTGGTGACGGTCAAGGGCCGGCGCGACGGCGACACGCTGTGGGCCGCCGCGGTCAGCGCCTCCACCCCGGACCCCGAGGGCGACTCCGCCGAGGACACCGGCGACGAGGTCCTCGTCGACCCGGATCCCACCCTGACCGCTGAGGGCGACCACGAGAACAGCGGCGATGGTCAGACGGATGGCGACCCGTCTGACGTCATCACGCCGTAGTCCCGGCTGCGTAACCCTTCCCGGCGGGGGCGGACTTCGGTCCGCCCCCGCCGCTTTTGTCCGGGGACGTCGAGGGCGCAAGCGTCCTCTACGGTGGGACCATGAGGGAACGCAGGATGACCGCCGGCGAACGGCGCAACCAGCTCGTGGACGTCGCGAAGGGAGTATTCGCCGAAATCGGCTATGACGCCGCGTCGGTCGAGGAGATCGCCAACCGCGCCGGCGTGTCCAAGCCGATCGTCTACGAGCACTTCGGCGGCAAGGAGGGGCTGTACGCCGTGGTGGTCGACCGCGAGACAGCACGGCTGCTCGAGATGATCACCAGCCGTCTCGACCCCCAGCTCGGTGCGCGTCAGCAGGTGCACTCCAGCGCCATGGCGTTCATGGACTACATCGAGGGCGACCCCGCCGGATTCCGCGTCCTCACCCGTGACTCACCGGCCGGGTTCGCAGGGGGCGGGATGGCGGGATTGCTGTCGGACGTCGCCACGAAGGCCCAAGAGGTCCTCGAGGGATTCTTCCGGCGCACCGGTGTGCCCCTGGACTCCGCGCCCCTGTACGCGCACGCTCTGGTTGGCATGATCGTGCAGGTGGGCACGTGGTGGGCCGAGGAACAGACGCCCGACAAGAAGATCGTCGCGGACCTTCTAACCGCGCTGGCGTACCGGGGGTTGTCGCAACTCCCGGTGCGATAGGCGGGAGTCAGCTGACCGCCGCGCACACCGCCCACGCAGCCAGGGTCCAGTCGAACGACCGGAGGTGTCGTAGCCCTCGCTGAGGACCTTCCTGCCCGCCGGACCGCGCTCCCCTGGCAGGGCTTGTCGCGACCCTCCCCGGACCGCTGGGTCCGGGCGAAGCATTCTCATCCGGTTCTTAGGGAGTTCTCACCTTCCACACCCATGTTCCCCCGCTGAGCCCAGGAGGAAGGGGACGGTACGCCTCACTCGAACTCACCCCTGCACTCGCGCGCGCGAGTTGACGGCGTCGCCGTCGTGGTCCGCTGCCGGCGACGCTCCCGCGAGCCTATCTAGGCGTTCGCCAGCGCCCTGGCCCGGCGCGCCGCGCGCTTGCGCTCGTACGTCACCGCCATGTCGTCCAGCGCGGTGAGGAACTCACTGACCTGCTGACGCATCTGCTCGGCCTCGTCGTCCAGACCCTCGACACCGAAGAAGTCCCAATGGCGCAGCAGCGGCCAGATGACCTCGTCGTGGTGCACTCGCAGGTCGTAGATGCCGGCCTTTGCGATCTGCACCGCCTTTGTCCTGAAGTCAGCCATACCAGCGCCCGGCATCTCGAAGCCGATGACCTCCGCGCCGATCGCCTTCACCGCAGCGGACGGGTCGGTCCGCAGTGCAGCCGTCAGCATGTCCCGGTAGAAGATCATGTGGAGGTTCTCGTCGGCGGCGATGCGCGCCATGATTCGATCAGCCACGGCATCCTCGGAGAAGCGCCCGGTGTTGCGGTGGGAGATGCGCGTGGCAAGCTCCTGGAAGGCGACGTATGCCATCCCCCGCAGCGTGTCCTTGTCTCCGCGGTCGTAGCCGGTCATCACCTGCTGCATCCGTCCCCGCTCGAGCTGCACTGGGTCGAGGCTGCGGGTGACGACGAGGTAGTCGCGCAGAACGATGGAATGGCGTCCTTCCTCCGCCGTCCAACGGTGAACCCAGTTGATCCACGCCCCGTCGCCGTGCCCGAACATCTCATGAATCTCGCGGTGGTAGCTGGGCAGGTTGTCCTCGGTGAGCAGGTTGACCTCGAACGCGATCTGCGCAACCCCGGTCAGGCGCGACTGGTCGGGCGACCACGGCTCCTTGTCGTAGTCACGTCCCAGGCTGTACGGGATGTAATCGTGCGGGAACCACTCCTTTGCCGCATTCTCGTGGCGGTTGAGCAGCTCTGCGGCGACAGGCTCCAACTCGGCAAGCAACTGGCGGTCGGCGGTGGTCGGCATGTGGATCGGCTCCTGGCGTGGCAACGGTTACGTAGGCGTAACCTACGTTAGCGTAGCCGGGGGGGCTACTGTCCAGTCAGTCTTTTCTCGGCCGCGGCACGGGCTCTGGCGGCCACCTTGCCGTCGGTCGTGCGGGACGACAGCCGTGGAACGAAGCACGCCGCATTGGTGATCGCCTCCGGCGACTGGCAGGCTGCGGCCCATGAGCACACTCATTCTCATCCGCCACGGCCAGTCGCACTGGAACAGCGAGAACCGCTTCACCGGATGGGTCGACACGCCGCTGTCCGACCCGGGCCGCAAGGAGGCACGTCTGGCCGGTGAGCGGCTGGCCCAGCGGAACGTCCATGCCGAGCAGGCGTTCACCTCGACCTTGGAACGGGCCATCGAGACCGGCCGCATCGTGCTGGACGTTCTGGGGCAGTCCGACCTGGAACAGGTGCAGGCGTGGGAGCTCAATGAACGGTTCTACGGCGCGCTGACGGGTCGGAACAAGACGCAGACGGCCGAGGAGTTCGGCGAAGAGCAGGTCCGCGTCTGGCGGCGCAGCTACGACGTCCCCCCGCCGGGCGGCGAGAGTCTGGCCGACACCGCCCGCCGCGCGCTGCCGTATTTCCACGGCACCATCATTCCCGCGACACGGCAAGTGTCCACGGTGCTGGTCACGGCGCACGGCAACAGCCTGCGCGCGATCGTCAAGGATCTCGACAACATCAGCGACGACGACATCGTTGGTCTGGAGATCGCGACGGGTGTGCCCATCGTCTACGAGTTGCGCGATGGGGCCGTCATCGGCAAGGAAGTCCTCGACTCCTGATCCGCGCGATGACCGTCCTTCCCCGCCCGGTCGACGTCGACCTCGCCGCGGAACGCATCGCACCGCATATCCGTCGCACCCCGACGTGGCGTGTCCACATCGCCGGATTCAGTGTTTGGCTGAAGCTGGAGCACCTTCAGGTCACCGGCTCGTTCAAGGCGCGCGGCGCGACCAATGCCCTGCTGTCGCTCGCTCCGCGCCCAGCGGCCGTGGTCGCAGCGTCCGGGGGCAACCACGGCTTGGCGGTCGCGCATGCCGCCGCGGCCACGGGCATCGACGCGACCATCGTCGTGCCTGAGGCGGTGCCCGACGAGAAGGCGCGGCGACTGGCGGCGTCAGGCGCCAGCGTCGTCCGCCATGGTGACCAGTACGCCCAGGCCGAGGCGCAGGCGCGGCACATCGCCGCTGCGATGCGCGCCCCGTTCATCCACCCGTACGCCGACCCTGCCGTCATCGCCGGCCAGGGCACGGTCGCCCGCGAGGTGCTCCGGGACGTCAAGGCGCAGTTCGACGTGTTGCTCGTCGCCGTGGGTGGCGGCGGACTCATCAGCGGATGCGCCACCGCGTGTCGGGACAGCTCGACCCGCGTGGTCGGTGTGGAACCGGAAGGGATCCCCACGTTGCGGGCCGCGCTTGACGCCCGCCAGCCGGTCGAGGTGGATGTCCGGTCAATCACGGCATCTGCACTGGGAGCGCGTGTCACCGCGCCGCTCAACCTCGCTATCGCGCAGGAGGCGGTTGACGACGTGGTGCTCGTGTCTGACGACGACATCGTCCGCGCACGTGACCTGCTGTGGAGCAGCTGCCGCCTCGCGGTGGAGCCGGGAAGCGCCGCGGGACTCGCGGCGCTGTTGGCCGGCGCGGTGGAGGCGGAAGCGCCGTGCGTCGTGCTGTGCGGCGCGAACACCACCTGGACTCCGTCCTGACATCGTCCCGGTCGACGCCCTCGTAGACTCGCGGACCGTTCTCGGACAAAGGACTGCCGTGCTCTCGGTCAGCGTCGCCGACACCGATCCGCTGCAGGTCACCGCCGACCTGCTGGTCGTTCCGGTGTTTAAAGGCGGCATCGAGGGGCCGGGCGCCGCGGCCGTGCTCGCGGCCGCCGGAATCGACACGCTGCCCAGCACGCCGGAGTTCCGCGGCGACATCGGGCAGACGCTGCTGCTGTCCACGCCGGGATTGCACAGCGGCGGGGTCCTGCTGGTCGGTTTGGGGCGGATGGATGCGACCGGCGCTGACCGCCTGCGCCGCGCCGCGGGGGTCGCGGCCAAGGCCGCACGCACCGTCGACACCGTCGCCACGACGCTGGCGCAGGTTCTCGCTGAGCCGGCGGTGGTTCAGGCCGTCGCGGAAGGATTCCTGCTCGGCGCCTATGAGGATCGCCGATTCCGCACCGACACAGAGGGCCAGGGGCAGCTACAGGACGTCGTGATCCTCGTGCCGTCGAGCCAGCAGCAGCGAGCCGAGGCGATGGTGCAACGGGCCGAGATCTACGTACGCGCAACGGTCGCCGCCCGCGACCTCGTCAACCTCCCACCGGACCGCAAGCGCCCAGCGGACCTGGCGGCTGCAGTGACCCAACTGGTCGGTCCATCATGCGACGTGGAGGTCCTCGACGAGCACGCGTTGGCGCAGGGGGGCTTCGGCGGGCTGCTCGGCGTCGGTCGTGGGTCGAGCGCCCCGCCACGGCTGGTGAAGATCCACTACCGACCGGACAACCCGCTGGGGCACGTCGCGCTGGTGGGCAAGGGCATCACGTTCGACACCGGCGGGCTGAGCCTGAAGCGCGGCACCTACATGGCGACCATGAAGTCAGACATGGCCGGCGCGGCGGCCGTCGCGGCGACATGCTCCGCATTGGCGGCCCTTGGGACCCGGCTCGAGGTGACCGGGTTGCTCGCGGTCGCCGAGAACATGCCCGGTGCCGATGCGCAACGTCCGGGTGACATCATCACCATCCATGGCGGTACCACCGTCGAGGTCCTCGACACGGACGCGGAGGGCCGACTGGTGCTGGCCGACGCGCTGGCCCACGCGGCGACCCTCGAACCTGACGCGATCGTCGACCTCGCGACGCTGACGGGGACGGCCATCCACGCCGTCGGCCATTACGCGGGCGCCGTGATGGGCACCGACGACGAACTGCTCGACGCGCTGCTCGCGGCAGCAGAGTCCGCTGGCGAGCCGCTGTGGCAGCTGCCGCTGTGGTCGGATCTCGAGCGGCTGCTCGACACACCGGTCGCGGACCTGAACAACACCGGTGACGGTGCAGGCGGTGGTGCGATCGTCGCCGGGTTGTTCCTCAAGCGGTTCGTAGGCGACCTGCCGTGGGCCCATCTGGACATCGCGGGGCCTGCCTTCCTCGCGCCCGAGCAGGCACAGCACTACCTCCCCGCGGGCGCGACCGGCTACGGCGTGCGGACGCTGTTGTCGTGGCTGGAGCGCAGCGCCGGCTGATTGCCAGAGGTGTTCACGATCTTCCACCCCTCCGGCCGTCCGAACGAGGTGCAGGGACCAGATGCCTCGGGGCGAAGCCGTGGGCCGAGACCGCTGCGGGAGAGCTGAAGGCGCCCTGACGTCGAGAGTCGCTCGCCACTTGCGTGGCAATGCCGCGGTGTCAGGCGTCTGCTTCAGCTGGCCTCTCGATGCAGGACCCGAGAACAGGATGCGAGGATGGGGTGATGGAAAGCACACGCGTCGACCGGTGGCTGTGGGCGGTGCGCCTGTGCAAGACGCGCTCGGTGGCGACGGAGGCGTGTCGTGCCGGCCACGTCCGGGTCAACGACGTCCGGGCGAAACCCGCCACTCCGGTTCGCACCGGGGACATCGTCCACGCCCGCGTCGGCGGCCGCGACCGCGTCGTCGAGGTGGTCCGCGCGATCGACACCAGAGTCGGCGCCGCAGCCGCCGCCCATTGCCTCGTCGACCGCAGCCCACCTCCCCCACCGCGGGAGTTCGCGTCCCCCTTCGGCCGTCGGGAGCGAGGGGCCGGCCGGCCCAGCAAACGGGAGCGCCGCCAGATCGACTGGGCGAGGGGTCGCCGCGGCGGAAGCCGATGAGGCGTCAGCGTTCCGGCTGACAGAGCGGACAGGCGTAGATCGTGCGCGCACCAAGAGTCCACGACCGGATCGGCGAGGCGCAGCGGCGGCACGGCAGGTCCGTGCGCCGGTACACGTAGCGCCAGTCGTCGGGGCGCATCGCACGGCGCGAGATCCCGAGCTCCGTGGGGTCCACCGTGATGATGCGACCCGTCCGTGCCCCGTGGCGCAGCATCGCGTTCAGACGCCCCCAGAGGCAGTCGAACTCCCCTGGTGCGAGTGACCTCGCCGGACGGTCCGGATGGATGCCGCAGTCAAAGAGCGCCTCACACCGGAAGACGTTGCCGATCCCGGCGACGACGCGCTGGTCCAGCAACGCAGCGCCGACCGGTGTCGACCGGCGGGCCAGCGCCGCGCGGACCGCGTCGACGTCGGCATCGCGACGCAGCGGGTCCGGCCCGAGCCGGGCCCGAATCAACGCTTCCTGGTCGGGATCGACGAGATCGCACGCCGTCGGTCCGGCCAGCCGCAGCGTCGTGTTGCCGGCGACCAGCTGGAGCCGCGTGCCCGGCGTCGGCGGTGGCGGCTCGCCGTCGAACTGGCGGAATGCGCCGTACAACCCGAGGTGCACGTGCAGCACCAGTCCGTCGCTCCAGCGGTAGAACAGATGCTTGCCGTACGGCTCCACGTCTTCCAGCACCAGGCCGTTCAGCAAGGTCGCACCCGCCACGAACCGTCCCTGAGGCGACGATGCTGCGACCGTGCGCCCCCGCAGGAGCCGGCGGTGCTGTCGGGCATAGCGGTGGATGGTGTGCCCTTCGGGCACCCGCGTCAGCCCTCCTCGGGTCGCCAGCGCACGATCAGCTCGCGGCCGGCCTTCCCCTCGTCGAGCCGGCCGACCGGCGTCGTCGTCGGAGCCTGACGAAGAACGTCCGGGGTGTCCACCGCCTCCTGAACCGCCCGGCGCAGCGCGCCCGCGAACGCATCGAGTGTCTCCCGAGACTCGGTCTCGGTCGGCTCGACCATCAAGGCTTCCTCGACAATGAGCGGGAAGTAGTTCGTCGGCGGGTGGAAGCCCAGGTCGATCAGCCGCTTGCACAGGTCGGTGACGCGCACCCCGTGTGGCTTCAGACCCTTGCCGGTCGAGACGAACTCGTGCATCGCCTGGTGCTGGGCGTAGCCCAGCGGCAGGACGTCGGTGACCTGCGCGGCGACGTAGTTCGCGTTGAGCACCGCCTTGCCGCTCATGCGTTGCAGCCCGTCGCCACCGTGGAACAGCAGGAAGGCGTATGCCCGGACGAGGATTCCGACGTTGCCGTGGAAGCCGTGCAGTCGCCCGATCGACTTCGGCCGGTCGGTGTCCCAGGTGTAACGGGGGCCGCCCGGGCCGTTGTCCTGCCGTGTCACCACCGGAGCGGGGAGGTACGGCGCCAGCCGCTCGCTGACGAGGACGGGACCGGCACCGGGCCCGCCGCCCCCGTGGGGCGTCGCGAAGGTCTTGTGCACGTTGAGGTGGACGACGTCGAACCCCATG
The DNA here is from genome assembly GCA_009377835.1 of Nitriliruptorales bacterium. Lineage (GTDB taxonomy): Bacteria > Actinomycetota > Nitriliruptoria > Euzebyales > Egibacteraceae > WHTG01. The sequence continues at coordinate 6,509 of WHTG01000051.1, read as the reverse complement.
TCGCCGGGGCGGACCCGGCCGCAGATCGCGTTGAAGTTCGCACCGTCGTAGTACAGCAGCGCCCCCACCTTGTGCATGACGGTCGCGATCCGTTCGATGTCGAGTTCGAACAGGCCAACGGTGTTCGGATTGGTCAGCATCAAACCGGCGGTCTGCTCGTCGACCAGGTCCTCGAGCGCCTCGACGTCGACCAGGCCGTCAGGACCAGACGGCACGGTGACGACGTCGTAACCGCACATGGCGGCGCTGGCGGGGTTGGTCCCGTGGGCCGAGTCGGGGATGATGATGGTGCGGCGAGGGTCTCCGCGATCCTCGTGGTACGCGCGGAACAGCATCAGCCCTGTCAACTCGCCGTGCGCACCGGCCGCCGGCTGGAACGTCGCCGCACTCATGCCGGTCAGCTCAGCAAGCCAACGCTGGAGGTCGTACAGCAACGCGAGTGTGCCCTGGGCCGCGTCCTCCGGAGCCCACGGGTGGAGGTTGCGAAAGCCCGGCAGTGCGGCAGCGGTCTCGGCGACCCGCGGGTTGTACTTCATGGAGCACGAGCCCAGCGGATAGAAGCCGACGTCGATGCCGTGGTTGCGGTGACTGAGCCGCGTGAAGTGCCGGACCAGGTCCAGCTCCCCCAGTTCCGGCAGAGCCGGTGCGTCGTCGGCGAGCTCCACGCCCGGCAGGACGGCAGCCGGGTCGACCGGCGGCACGTCGAGCGTCGGCATGCTCGAGGCGCGACGACCCGGCCGGGACCGCTCGAAGATGGTCGGCTCCGTGGCTGTGGGGTCACCCATCACCGGCATTACGGCTGCTCCTTGATGATGCGTGCCAGCGTGTCCGCCAGCCCCTCGAGCTCCGCGGCGGTCCGCCGTTCGGTGACCGCGACGAGCACGGCCCCGGCGGCGGGACCTTCGGTGACGACTGGTCCCACGAGGTAGCCCGCGTCGTGCAGCGCCGACACCGCCGCATGGGGGTCGGCGACCGGCAGGCGCAGCGCGAACTCCTTGATGAACGGACCGTCGACCGCCAGTTCGACACCGTCGATCTCGGTCAGACGCTGCGCCGCGTGCTGCGCCCGCGACAGGCACTGCGCCGCCAGCTCCCGGAGGCCCTGCGGACCGAGCCACGACAGATGGATGAGCGCCGCGACCGCGTTCAGCGTCTGGTTCGTGCAGATGTTGGACGTCGCACGTTCGCGCCGGATGTCCTGCTCACGCGCTCGCAACGTCATCACGTATCCGGGGCGCCCGTGGTTGTCGACCGTGCGACCGACGATGCGCCCCGGGATGCGCCGGACCTGGTCGTCGCGGCAGGCCAGGAACCCGAAGGTGGGCCCGCCGTACGCCAGACCCTGCCCCAGGGGCTGACCCTCGCCGACGACCAGGTCGGCACCCTGGCTGCCAGGCGTCGCGAGCAAACCGACGGACGTCGCCTCCAGCTTGACGATCAGCTGTGCTCCGGCGGCGTGCGCTGCGTCGGCATGAGCCCTGACGTCCTCGACCACGCCCAGGGCGTTGGGCTGCTGGACGATCACGGCAGCCACCTCGTCACCGGCCGGCGAACCCCGGTCGGGATGCACCGGCGTCGTGCCGTGCTCGTCGAGGCCGAGCTCCTCCACCCGGCGCCCGAGCGGGTGCCCGTACGTACGCACAACCCGGCGGCTGGGCTCGTCCAGCGCGGCGGACACGAGCACGCCGTTGCGGCGCGTCGCGGCGCAAGCCATGGAGACCGCCTCCGCCACGGCGCTGCCACCGTCGTACAGGCTGGCGTTGGACACCGGCAGTCCGGTCAGTTCACTGATGACGGTCTGGTACTCGAACAGCGCCTGCAGCATCCCCTGGCTGACCTCGGGCTGGTAGGGCGTGTAGGACGTCAGCAGCTCACCACGCGAGACCAGCGCACCCACGACGGCCGGGACGTAGTGGTCGTAGGCGCCGCCGCCCGCGAAGCACACCGCGTCGGTGCGGTTGGCGTCGGCGTAGCGGCTGAGTTCGCGCAGCGTCTCGTCCTCGCTGCGGCCGCGTTCCAGGTTGGGCTCCCCCCGCGGCCGCAGCCCGGCGGGAATGTGCTCGAACAGCTCGTCGAGACTGGAGCGGCCGACAACGGCCAGCATCGCCTGGAGGTCTTCGTCAGTGTGCGGGGCGTACTCCACGCAGGCTCCTTGTCAGCCCAGCGGCGACCGGGGCTGCCGGCCCGACAAGGGGGATCGACCGGCCAGGTCCCGAGTCTAGTGCCACGGCGCTCAAGGAGCCGAAGGCGTAGCGCAAATAACGGCGCTCAAGGAGCCGAAGGCGTAGCGCAATTCACGGCGCTCAAGGAGCCGAAGGCGTAGCGCTGTCAACCTTCCGAAGCGGCGGTGACCTCGCTGTCCTGGGACGTCGCGGGGTAGGCGCGCTCCGAGGGCATCTGGGTGACTTCGGTTTCGACAGATTGGTACACGGGCGCGACGGCGATCGCGAACACACCCTGGCCCCGCCCGAGCAGGTCGATGATGTCCTGCTTGTCATCCAGCGCGTAGACCTTGGTGCCGTCCGCCAGCAGGGTGAGGTTGCGCATGTCGAGACCGCGTTCGCGGACGAACTCCAAAGCCGCGCGGATCCGCTGCAAACTCACACCGGCGTCGAGCAAGCTCTTTATGACCTTGAGCTGCACGATGTCGTCGAAGGCGTACAGCCGCTGCGAGCCGGACCCCTCTGCATTGCGGACCGACGGGGTGATCAGCCCCGTGGTCGTCCAGTAATCCAGCTGGCGATACGTGATGCCAACGATCTTGCACACGGCGGGGCCGCGGTATCCGGGTTGTGAGTCCTCGAGTCCTGGCAGCGGGATGTCGCGTAGGTACCGGTTCTCCCGTCGCTCCGCCACCCCGACCCCTTCCGGATTTCACGTGGGTAATTTCAAGGTCGCCGTCACCGTACCGTCCCGCGGCTCGGCGGGTCAACGTTTTCCACGACCCTTACCCTCCGGTGGAACGTTAGACTTACCGTCAGGGTTGTGCACAGACTGTGCACAACCCTGTGGGGAACCGCCGGCGAGTGCTCGGGGGGCTACTCCTTGAAGTCCTCCGGTGTGACGCTGTCGAGGAATTCCTTGAACTGCTCGACTTCCTGCTCGTCGTCGTCCTCGATCTCGATGCCGGCCTCTTCGAGCACCGCCTCGTCGGCGTAGATCGGCACGGTGGCGCGCACCGCCAGCGCGATCGCATCGGACGGGCGCGAGGACACCACGACCGCGTCGCCGTCCTGTGTCATCTGGATCTCGGCGTAGAAGGTGCGCTCCCGCAACTCGGTGACGACGATCCGCTCGACGGACACCTCCAGGCTGGTCAGCAGATCCCGCATCAGGTCGTGCGTCATGGGGCGGGCGGTGGCGACCCCCTGAAGGGCGAAGGCGATCGACGTAGCCTCGACGGCCCCGATCCAGATCGGCAGGAACCGGTCGCCCGCGCGCTCCTTGAGCAGGACGATGGGCTGGTTGTGGGGCAACTCGACGCGCACCCCCACGAGTTCCAACTCGATCACGGCGTCGCTCCCTTGCGGCTGGTTGCCCTCCCGAGTCTACGTGTGCCGCGGCAGGCGGACATCAAGCGGCACGATCATCAGCGTGCATCCGTGCAAAGACCCGCAGGGCGTCCTCGACGGCGGCCCCCGCCCCCTCCGTACCCGTAAGGTCCGGCGCCGCCGCGACCGGCCGGGCGGCTGTCAGCGCGGCGCTGTCCACCACCTCGCCGTCGACCATCAACTCCACGACCCCCAGCGCTGCCCCGCGCTGCAACGGCCGCTGGGGCGCCGGATCCAGCAGGACGCGCCAGCGTGCCTCCTCGTCGGCGGCGACAGTACGCCCGATGGCCGTAGCCGCCTCGAGGGGCACTTCGAGGTCGCTCCAGCGGTAACGCAAGGGCCGGTCACCGCGCCGCAGCGGCTGTGCGCGGCGGAAGTCGGAGAATCCGTGGTCGAGGATCGCCGCCGACTCCGTGAAGTGTGTCGCGGCCCCCAGCCCCCCCGTGGCCTGCAATACCACTGCCACCAACGCCCGGCCACCGCGCCTGGCGCTGGCGACCAGGCACAGGCCGGCGACGTCCGTGTAGCCCGTCTTCACGCCGGTGGCTCCCCGATACCGACCCAGCAGTTCGTTGCGGCTGGTCAGCGATCCCAGGCCGTCGAGGCTGAGTGCCGGCGCCGACGCCCACGTCGCGAAGTCGTCGTTGCGCAGAGCCACCTCGGCCAGCTTCGCCAGGTCCAGTGCGCTGGCGTGGTGCTTGGGCGATTCCGTCAATCCGCTCGCGTTGATGAAGTTGGTGTCGGTCATGCCCAGCTCCGCGGCCCGCGCGTTCATCCTGTCGACGAACGCCCCCTCGGACCCGGCGACGTGCTCTGCGACCGCGACGGCCCCATCGTTGCCGCTGCGCAGGATCAACCCGGCGAGCAGGCTGCGCATCGCGATCCGCTGCCCGGCCGTCAGATTCAGCGTCGCGGCGCCGGGCGAGCGCGCAACCTTCACGGCCTTCGCCGACACCGTCACCCGGTCGTCGATGGTGCCTGCCTCGAGGGCCAGCAGCACCGTCATGATCTTCGTGGTGGAGGCCGGCTGCAATGGCTTGCGCTCACCTTCGCCCCACAGGACACGATCGTCCGCGGGGTCCCACAGCACCGCACCACCGGCGGTGACGTCCGGCTGCGCAGCGCCGGCCGGTGCCGCCATGACCGCTACGACAGCGGCCGCGGCGGCGATCAGCCGCCGCACGTCACGCCCCGTGGACGTAGCCGCGCAGGGCGCGTGCGAGCAGGGACCGCTTCATCCGGTCGGTCAGCGACGCCAGCTTGTCCAGTTGGCGGGTCGCCTGCCGGCGGGCCTCGGGATTGCGCTGCCGCAACAGAGGTGTGACCAGCTGTTCGAACAGCGCAAGCTCACGGTCGACGAACTGGCGGTACATCCGCAGGTGCCGGGGCTCGAGGCCCAGGTGCAACAGGTCGCGCGCCGCCCTGGCCGAGAGCAGGTCGTCGGCGTCGAACGGTCCGCCGCCTTCTTCGCCGCCGATGATGCCGTAGTCCCGCAACGACCGGACCTCAGCCGCGTCCAGACCCGTCGCCTCGCAGAACTCGCGCAGGTTGAGCGTGACGTGCTGCCCCGACTGGTCCAGCAGCGACGCGTCCTCGGCGAGCGCCGCCTCGAGGATCTTCGCAATCTCGGCCGCGCGCTGACCGGCGTCCGCGTCCAGGATCGGGTTTCCGTCGGCCGCATGCTCCGGTCGCTGTGGAGCCGCCGGATCGCCGGCGTCGAGACGTTCCAGCTGCTCGCGTATCACCTTCAGCGGCAGGTAATGGTCACGCTGGGCGGTGAGGATGAACCGCAGTCGGTCGACGTCGTCCTCGGTGAACTTTCGGTACCCCGACTCCGTGCGGTCGGGATAGATCAGCCCCTCGCTCTCGAGGAACCGGATCTTCGAGATCGTGATGTCCTCGAACTCTTCCTTGAGTTGATTGAGGACCTCGCCGATCGTGAAGCCGTCGTTGGCCACCGCGTCAATCCGGTTGATCGGCGAGGAAGGCGACCAGTTTGAACTTCCCGATCTGGACCTCGTCGCCGGTCTGGAGCAGCTGGTCCTCAGCGCGCTCCCCGTTGACGTAGGTGCCATTGAGGCTGCCGACGTCGTGCACCCAGAAGCGCTGGTCGTCCCTGCGAAACTCCGCGTGCCGGCGGGACACGGTGATGTCGTCGAGGAAGATGTCGCTGTCCGGATGACGACCCGCGGTGATGACATCGCGGTCGAGTAGGAACCGTGCGCCGCGATTCGACCCGCGAACGCCGACCAGCAGCGCGGTCCCCGCCTCCAGTTCGCTGGTGTCGATGCCGGCATCTGCGAGGTCGACGGGCTCCGCGGATTCGTCGAAGCGCAGTGCGCCGGTGGTCGTGTCACCCGTTCCCGGCAGGGGACGGCCGCAGTTGCCGCAGAAATTCGCGCCTGCGGGATTCTCGTGACCGCAGTGCGTGCAGTACATCGTCTCTCCCAAGTCGACGGCGGAGCGGGTCCGCCCGGTGTGCGCCTCGGCCGCACCGCGCAGTGCCACCCCACACGGCGCGTGATGCTACACCGCGCCGTTGTGCAGCAACGGCAGTTGCGGCGACCGCTACGAGGCTGCGGTCAGCTTTTCGTACTCGTCGGCGGACATCAGCGAATCAACGACGCCGGCGTCGTCCGCCTCGATGATCACCATCCAGCCATCGCCGTAGGGGTCGGTGTTGACCAGTTCCGGCTGCGACTCCAACGATTCGTTGCGCTCGATGATGGTCCCGCTAAGGGGCGCGTACAGATCGGACACGCTCTTGGTGGACTCGACCTCTCCGAACGGTTGTCCGGCCTCCACGCGCGTGCCGGTCGCCGGCAGGTCGACGTACACGACGTCCCCCAGCGCGTCCTGTGCGTAGTCGGTGATGCCGACCGTGACGCGGGCGCCATCCGCCCGTGCCCATTCGTGCTCCTCGGTGTACCTCAGCTCGGACGGGTTCACCCTCATCCC
>WHTG01000161.1 GCA_009377835.1 Nitriliruptorales bacterium | reverse complement strand
CAGGCCGCGAAGCAAAACGCGCCCAGCGAGACGCTGCCGGCCAACCAGGCTCAGGACACGGCACGCACCGCCAGCAAGGTCGCGTGAGACGCGCGGATGGGAAGCCTTCCCCGAACGCGCCGACGCTCAACAACCCGCGTGACCTGCGATGTTGGACGCCGGTCGAAGCCCGGCATCCGCCCCCGCTGCTGCCAGTCGCCCAGCGTCCCGGTCCGAATCGGCCCGATGGCCGCCGGCTCACGGTAGGTCCGGCGAGGGAGCGTCGGCGTGAGAAGAGACTCGTTGGCGCGAAGGGCTAACCGAGCGTCCCGCGCGCCCCGACGCCCGGCTTTCGAGGCTGCTCGCCACGCATTGACCTACGATCGTGGCGCGTGCCTGTCTCGTGGATACGCATCGGGGAAAGAGGGGGGCCAGGAGTGCCCGAATCCTTCACCTTGAGGTCCATCTCGAGGCCCGCCATCCCGGCCGCCTTGAAGAAGGCCGAGCACTACCGGCTCCTCAACGACGCCGAGCAAGCCGAGAGCATCTGCCTCGACATCCTCGCCGTCGATCCCGACAACCAGCAGGCGCTCGTCGTGCTGATCTTGGCCATGACCGATCAGTTCGGCCGCAGTGGCGGACCGTCCGTTCAGGTGGCGCTCGAGTACTTGAAGCGCCTCGACGACGGTTATCGGCGCCACTACTACGAAGGCCTGATCTGGGAGCGCGACGCGCGCTCCACGCTGGATCGGCCGATGGGGTCGACCTTCGCCTACGACATCTTCCGCTCGGCGATGTCGTGCTACGAGCAGGCCAGCGCCATGAGCCCGGCCGACGACGACGAGGCCGTCCTTCGCTGGAACGCGTGCGTTCGCACCATCGAGCGCGCCCATCTCAGTCCACGTCCCGCAGAGGTCGAGCAACCGCTGGAGTAGCTGATGACCTCTGCAACCGACCACGTCGGCGAGACCCGGGTCGCCATCCGCACCGGCCCCGCCGCCACCCTGCGACAGGACGCGTGGTGGATCGCGCCGCTGGTGACAGTCGTCGTGCTCGGCGGCTTCGTCCTCTACGGCCTGTGGGTGACGTTCATCAACGAGGACTACTACGCCGAGCCCTACCTGTCGCCGTTCTTCTCACCGTGCCTGGCGGACAACTGCGAGCACCAGACCGCCGAGGTCGTCGGCGACTGGTGGAACCTCTCGCCGGCGTTGCTCATCCTGCCGGCCCCGCTGGGGTTCCGGCTCACCTGCTACTACTACCGGAAGGCGTACTACCGGGCCTTCCTGTGGTCGCCCCCGGCATGCGCGGTGGGCGACGTTCGGGCGCGCTACGCGGGCGAGTCCCGCTTCCCGTTGATCCTGCAGAACGTGCACCGCGTGTTCTTCTACCTGGTGTTGCCGTTCCCGTTCATCCTCCTCTACGACGGCATCAGAGCGTTCGACTTCGCCGACGGCTTCGGGATGGGGGTCGGCACGCTGGTTCTGTTGGTCAACGCGGTGCTGCTCGGGGCGTACACGCTGTCGTGTCACACGTGCCGTCACCTCTGCGGCGGCCACGTCGACAGCTTCTCCAAGTCGCCGCGCCGCTACCGCGCCTGGCAGCTGGTGTCGTTCCTCAACGAGCGCCACATGCAGATCGCGTGGGTCAGCCTTTTCGGCGTGGCGCTGACCGACCTCTACGTCCGTCTCGTCGCCACCGACGTCATCCGAGATCTCAGGTTCTTCTGACATGGCCGAGCACGAATCGCACGAGTTCGACGTCGTGGTCGTCGGGGCCGGCGGCGCCGGGCTACGCGCCGCCATCGAAGCGTCGGCCCAGGGAGCTCGGACGGCGCTGGTGTGCAAGTCGTTGCTGGGCAAAGCCCACACCGTGATGGCCGAGGGGGGGATCGCCGCCGCGCTCGGCAATGTCTACCCCGACGACGACTGGCGGGTGCACTTCCGTGACACGTTGCGGGGCGGCAAGCTTCTCAACAACTGGCGGATGGTGCAGATCCAGGCCCAAGAGGCCCCCGATCGGGTGCTCGAGCTCGAGGAGTGGGGGGCGCTCTTCGACCGCACCGAGGATGGGCGCATCCTCCAGCGCGACTTCGGCGGCCACCGCTACGCCCGGCTCGCGCACGTGGGCGATCGCACCGGGCTGGAGATGATCCGAACGCTGCAACACCACGCCGTCCACAAGGGCATCGACGTCTTCATGGAATGCACCATCACCTGCCTCTTGAAGGACGACGAACGCATCGCCGGCGCCTTCGGCTACTGGCGGGAGTCCGGACGCTTCCTCCTGTTCAACGCGCCGGCAGTCGTCCTGGCGACCGGGGGCATAGGCAAGGCGTACAAGATCACGTCGAACTCGTGGGAGTACACCGGCGACGGTCACGCCCTGGCGTTGTGGGCGGGCGCCGACCTCATCGACATGGAGTGTGTCCAGTTCCATCCGACGGGCATGGTGTGGCCCCCCTCGGTCCGGGGCATCCTCGTCACCGAGGGCGTGCGCGGCGACGGCGGCGTGCTGAGGAACGCCGATGGCGACCGCTTCATGTTCGGGTACATCCCTCAGATGTTCCGGGCCGAAACGGCCGACACCGAAGAGGAGGCCGATCGCTGGTACACGGACAAGCAGAACGCCCGGCGCACGCCCGACCTCCTGCCCCGCGACGAGGTGGCGCGGGCGATCAACACCGAGACCAAGGAGGGTCGCGGCAGCCCGCATGGCGGCGTCTACCTCGACATCGCCAACCGCCGGGACGCCGAGTACATCAAGCGCCGGCTGCCTTCGATGTACCACCAGTTCCTGCAACTGGCCGACGTTGACATCACCCGTGAGGCCATGGAGGTCGGGCCGACCTGCCATTACATGATGGGCGGGGTTCGCGTAGACGCCGAGACCCAGGCGTCGACCGTGCCGGGCCTGTTCGCGGCCGGCGAGGTCGCCGGCGGCGCCCACGGGGCCAACCGGCTCGGCGGTAACTCGTTGTCCGACCTGCTTGTCTTCGGCCGTCGAGCCGGACTTCACGCAGCGGAATACGCCCGTGGCCTGACCGCGCGGCCCACGGTTGATCCCGGCCAGATCGACGAGCTGGCCCGCCACGCCCTTCGCCCGTTCGACGCGGCCGGGAGCGAGAACCCTTACGCCATCCAGCAGGACCTCCAGGAGTGCATGCACGCCCTGGTCGGGATCATCCGCACCGAGGACGAGCTGGCCAAGGCGCTCGAAGAACTCGCCATGCTCCAGGATCGAGCGTCACGCGTACGAGTCGAAGGGCACCGTCAGTACAACCCGGGTTGGCACCTGGCCCTCGATCTCGGCCCCCTGCTCGCCGTGTCTGAGTGCATCACCCGCGCTGCCCTCGAACGCCGGGAGAGCCGCGGTGCGCAGACCCGTGACGACTACCCCACCACCGATCCCGAGCTGGCGAAGATCAACGTCGTCGTGCGCCAGCAGACGGGCGAGTTGAGCACCGCCCTCGAGACGCGCCCGCCTCTCCCCGACGACCTGGCGAAGCTGTTGGAGGACGCGTGACGCCCCGCACGGTGACGATGCGTGTGTGGCGTGGCGACGCCAGCGGCGGCGACCTGAAGGACTACCAGGTCGCGGCCGAGGAGGGCGAGGTCGTGCTCGACGTGCTGCACCGACTCCAGGCAACGCAGGCCAACGATCTCGCCGTGCGGTGGAACTGTAAGGCCGGCAAGTGCGGGTCGTGCAGCGCGGAGGTGAACGGCGTTCCTCGGCTCACGTGCATGACCCGCATGAACCTCCTTCCCCCCGACGAGCCGATCACGATCACTCCCCTGCGGACCTTCCCCGTGATCCGCGATCTCGTCACGGACGTGTCGTTCAACTACGAGAAGGCCAAGCAGGCCCCCGCGTTCAAGCCCCGGCCGAGAGAGCCGGACGGAACCCACCGCATGCGGCAACAGGACATCGACCGCGTCCAGGAGTTCCACAAGTGCATCGAGTGCTTCCTCTGCCAGGACGTGTGCCACTTCATCCGCGACCACGACGACAACAAGGCTGCCTTCGCCGGCCCTCGCATGTTCGTGCGTTACGCCGAGCTGGAGATGCACCCGCTCGACACCAACGACCGACGACAGCTCCTCCAGGACCGCGAAGGGCTGGGGATGTGCAACATCACCAAGTGCTGCACCGAAGTCTGCCCCGAAGGCATCCACATCACCGACAACGCCATCATCCCGCTGAAGGAGCGGGTAGTCGACGCCCGCTACGACCCGGTGCTCTGGATCGGACGGAAGCTTCGCCGCCGCAAGTCGTGACCGCGAGGGGTCTGGTCGATACGAGAGCAGGTCGCGGTATCCGCCACAGCTCGCCGTTGTCCGACGAGTGGCGGCTGACTGATGGCGAACGGTCCTGGGAGACGGGGGTGTCGCAGCTTCGCGGTTCGTTCCGGCTCGCCCGGGTCATTCTGGTCGCGGGCGCCATGAGCACCGCGCTCGGCGCCGGGATCTACGCGCTGAGCCTGCCCGGTGACGACGCCGACGCGCCTGAGGACACCGGCGAGACCGTGATGAGGTTCGTACCCGGCGTCGAGACGGACGACGGTGACCAGATCCAGCTGCGCCTCGAGGGGCTCGTCGGCGACCTCGCTGCATGCAACGACGTGGTCCTCCCGGGTCGGCTGCAAGGCGACATAGGACTGGTGACCACCGTTGTGGTTTCAGAGCCGGAGGGATGTGCCGGGAGATGGCAGCTCCCGGTCGGCAACTGGACGCTGGTCGCTGGTGTACCGACGCCGCCGGCGGATCAAGGCGACGGTGAAGGAACTGGGAACGACGACGAGGCGACGACCACGACGTCTACCACGGGGTAGCGCGCGTGACCGCGCCGTAGCAACGCCTGATCGTTCTCTACCAGAGGGCGACGAGCGCTGGAGTCTGCTTTGCTAATCCCCCACACCCTCACTGCAGGTCGACTCCCGTCGGACAGGGCATGGACGCGAGCCGCTGGAACACCCGAATGTCGTGCCGTCCGTCTTGCCCCGCTGTCGTCCGCGGCCAACCGCGTGTCCCCTGCCCTCGACCGGCACTTTCGCCCAGGGCTTCGAGCGGTTGCGTCGCGCGTTACGAGGCACCCACCGGCCCCGAGAGATCGCCGGTTCGGTGCGGTTGAGGTCTGGCGCATTCGGTCGGTTCGTGTGCTGATAGGTGTGGCACATCGAGCCGGGCGTGAACCGGCCTGGCGGGGCCCGGTTCTCGGCAAGACCCGTCACCATCCCCTTCGCCCCGAGAATGGCCCGCGCGCTGGACCTGGCCATCGGAGAACGGCTCGAGGGCCCACCATTCCTGGGGGTCAGGGTGCTGGAGTCGTCACAGCCGGCGCGGGGAGGTCCGGCCGGTAATCGGGATGTCACACCCTCCGTCGTATCGTTCGGCGGTGTCGTACGAGCCGCAGCCCCTGAGAATCGGCGGACGCCTCAAGAACGCCCTAATCGCTGATCTCTTCCACGCCGAAGAGGACCCGGAGGAGCGGGACAGGCTGCTCATTCACGGGGCGACGAACGACGACTACGTCTGGACCAGCCACCTTGGTCGACAACTGGGGATGCGGCACACCCATGGTGAGGGTGTGCACGAGACTCTCCTGGTGCTCCTACGGGAAATCGAGGCGCTCATGACTGCTGGGCCGGTCAACGCCGACGCACAGGCGTGTGGCGTTCTCGCCGACCTTGCAATCAAGGATCTCGATCCTGACGAGGTGGACGCGATGCTGTTCGCGGGCGGTCCAACGTGGATGGGTCAGCACATCTCCTGCAGGCTCGACCGTCTCCAGAATGAGCTCAAGCGCGTTCTGTGCAAGGTGGTCGCATCTGGGCTCGGCGGGATGCTTCAGCGGTGGGCGGACTGGGACCTCCGCCAGATGTGGAAGCTGCGAGAGGAGGCCGTCGATCGCGAGACGAAGGCAGCCAACGCCGCGCGAGATGCCCGTCGTGCGGGCCTCTCGGAGAGGCAGGTGACTGGCGCCGTGAATGCCGAGGGCAAGCCCATCCCTCCTCCTCCTTTCCGCACTACCAGGAAACCTGACGTCCCCTTCGGATTTCAACCGCCCAGCAAGGACTGGCGGCCTGGGTACGACAGGTGAAGCCCGCCGACTCGTGACGCACCAAGACGGCCGCGCGGCTCTCATCGGCTCAGCCGGATGCACCGACGCGCGCTCGCGATCAAGTTCGTCGGCGTCGACCTGAACGCGGCTATTGGCGCATCGGGCGCCCCAGGGCCGGCTGCACGCCGAGCATCGATCTGAGGACGCGCCAACTTGCATCCGTTGTCCGGGGATGGCCTCTCTGTGGATAACCGTGGGCACATCTTGGGACCATCCTGTGGACAGACCCCCCGGGGTCCCCAGCCTGCGCCTTGACCGTGAGGTGTGCTCCTCAGCCTTGCCGCCCTCGTCGTGCTCGCCGCTTGGCGGATGCTCACCGGCTGCCCCACCTGCACCCGTGCAGCTCGGCACTAGCCACCGACACGTGCGCCGGCTTGCCCCGCACAAGGCCGGATGCCCTACCCCAGGATCCGGGCCCTGGTGCACTCGACCCGACCCGGTTGTAGGACCGGCTCGCCCACGACGCGACGACTCCCATTCACCGCTCCGAGGCCACCACAGCCAGTTCGCAGGGTCACTTCGCCGCCCGCGGTCACCCGCTCGACACGACCGGGGTGCAGCGTGCGATCGTGCCCGTCCGTCTCGGCGCCCGGCGTCCCGGACAGAGGCGCATCCGAGCGGAACATCGGGCGAGCGACGGCGCCGACCAGGCTACGGTTGCCCGCGCCACCATCGACGGTGCGCCACCCCATCCCGTTGAGGAGATAGAGATGGCACACGTTGGCGATCGGATCGCAGTGTCATCCAAAGGTCAGCCGCGGTCTGGTGTTGTGACCGCTGTCAGCGGCGCCATGATCACCGTGCGATGGGACACGGGCGGCGAGACGAGCCTCATCCCCGGGCCCGGTGTCCTCAGCGTGCTGACCAGCCGACGGCGGACTCTGCCCGCGCGCACTCGTTCGACAACCTCAGGCGCGACGGCCACAGCCGGCAAGACGCCCGCGGCCAAGAGGCCGATGGCCAAGAAGGTCGCCCCTCGCAAGAAGGCCGCAGCCGGCAAGACGCCCGCGGCCAAGAGGCCGATGGCCAAGAAGGTCGCCCCTCGCAAGAAGGCCGCAGCCGGCAAGACGCCCGCGGCCAAGAGGCCGATGGCCAAGAAGGT
>WHTG01000230.1 GCA_009377835.1 Nitriliruptorales bacterium | reverse complement strand
GCCGGCGCCGGTGCGCTCTTACCGCACCGTTTCACCCTCACCGGTACCGACTCGAGGTCGGCCCCTGGCGGTCTGCTTTCTGTTGCACTTTCCACGCGTCACCGCGCCTGGGTGTTACCCAGCGTCCTGCCCTGCGGAGTCCGGACTTTCCTCGACGGCACGAAGCCGCCGCGGCCGCCTGGCCAACTCCCCACGGCAAGGGTACGCGCTTGATGGCGGCGGCGGCACCCTCCGCTATCCTCCGGCACTCCGGATCCGAGGTCGACATGCCCCACGCCAGCCCCTCGCCGCGTCGAGTAGCGCTCATCGTCGCAGTCGTGGTCGCGATGATGAGCGCCGGTCTGACGGCCCCCGCTTCGACGGCGGAGGCGCCGCCGTGGGAGGGCACGTCGCGACGGCTCCCGGCGACACTGCGCGACCGGATGCGCGGCGTCTCCTGGCACAGCGGCTGCCCGGTTGGACTGCGGGATCTACGGCTGCTCCGTGTCCGCTACTGGGGCTTCGACGGTGAAGCGCATCGCGGGCGGATGGTCGTGTACGAGCGCCAGGACCGCAAGGTGCTCCGTGTCCTGCGACGGCTCTACGAGGCGCGCTTCCCGATCCGCAGGATGCGCCTGATCGAGGCCTACGGCGGCAGTGACGCGAAGTCGATGGAGGCGAACAACACGTCCGCGTTCAACTGCCGTCGCGTGGCCGGAACCACGCGCTGGTCAGAGCACGCCTACGGGCGTGCGATCGACATCAACCCCGTGCAGAACCCGTACGTGCGGGGCAGTGTCGTCGAGCCGCCGGCGGGGCGGAAGTACCTGGACCGATCCAACGTCCGCAAGGGGATGGTGGTCCGTCCGGGACCCGTCGTCCGAGCATTCGCGGCGGTCGACTGGAAATGGGGTGGCGACTGGCAGTCTTCGAAGGACTACCAGCATTTCTCCCGCACCGGCCGCTGACCCCGGCTACGCGACGACCAGGATGCGGCCGCACTGCTCGCAGCGGGCCAGGCTGTCCTGCGCGTCGCTGCGCGCGTCTTCGAGTTCGGTCTGGGTCAACTCCAGGCGGCATCCGGCGCAGGTGCGGCCCTGCAGTTCCGCAACGGCCAGGCCCTGCTTGCGGCGGCGAAGATCGTCGTAGTACTCCACGACCTCCCGGGGCATGTCGGCCGCGGCACGTGCCCGCTGCGCGCGATGCTCCACCAACTCCGCGTCGATGTCGGTGGCCGCGGAGTCACGCGCCTGCGTCAGCTCCGCCACGGACCCCGTCAGCTCCACGTGACGCTGTTTCAGCGTCTCGACGAGGGACTCGAGGTCCTCCACCTGCTCCATGATCTCCAGGAGCGACTCCTCCAGGTCGGACTTGCGCGCCCGCAGCGAGGAGATCTCCTGCCGCAGCGCCTCGAGCTCCTTTTCGGACCGGATCAGGCCGGAGTACATCCGCCCCTCTTCCGACTTCCGGCGGGCCTCGACGACCGCGACCTCCGACTCGTGCTTGCGCTGCTGTTCCGCCAGGCGTTCGAGTCGGTCCCTCGCCGCGGCGTATTCGCTGCTGACCTTGGCCAGCGTGTCGCTGTTCTCGTCGAGCGCTTTCTGCTCCGGCAGGTTGGACCTGCGGAACTCCAACTGCCCGATTGCGGTATCGACCGCCTGCAGCGCGAGGAGACGTCGCTGCTCCTCCGGGGTCGCCGCTATCACCCTTGTTGCTCCTCCTGCGCCAACATGTCGATCCACGGATCGGTGGATAGACGCGACGCTATCAGCCGCGCACGAAGGCCGCGCCCGGACGCCGCCTCCGCGAGTCGGCGGTGCAGCATCGGCAGCGCCGCCGCCTCCGTCGCATGGTGGCCGGCGTCGATGAGCAACAGCCCCTGTGTGAGCGCGTCGAGGGTCACGTGATGGCGCAGGTCGCCGGTGATGTACAGCTGTGCTCCCGCGGCGGTTGCCGCCGCGATGAGTGAGTCCCCCGCGCCGCCGCAGGCGGCGACCCGGTCGACGATGCTGTCCGGATCACCGGCCACACGCAGATGCGGCGAGGGCAGCCCCTCGCGCAGGCGCTGTGCGATCGCCCGCACCGTCGACGGCGCCGGCAGGTCCCCCACCCGTCCCAAACCCTTCGCAGCGCCGATCGCAGCAGGCGCGGCCGGCTGCAGCGGGTAGACGTCGAAGGCGACCTCCTCGTACGGATGGGCGGCCACGACCGCCCCCACCACTCCCGGCAGCACCGAGCGTTCGACGAGAATCTCCACCCGGTCCTCGGCGACATCGTTTCGCCGCTCGCGCTCCCCCACGGCCGGGTCGGCCTGCGCCGAAGGCCGAAACGTGCCGGTGCCGGCCACGCGGAACGAACACTCGTCGTACTCGCCGATCCTGCCGCCCCCTGCGGCGAACGCGGCCGCGAGCACGTCGCCCGTGTGCGCCTGTGGCACGAACACCACCAGCTTGGCCGCATCCGCGGCCGTCGCGGTCGGAACCAATGGCGCAGCGTCCGTGACGCCGAGAAGCTGCATGATGGGTGTCGTGGTCCCTTCGACGGCGACGTCGACGTTGCTGTGTGCGGCCGCCACATGCAGTCCGGCCCGCGCCGCCTCCAGCGCCAGGCTGCCGCCGGCGGTCACCGGCGTGAGCCGCTGCAGCGGACGGAACAACAGCGGGTGGTGCGCGACGATCAGACCCGCCCCTTGCCGTACCGCCTCGCGCAAGGTCGCGCGGGTCACGTCGAGGCACAGCAGCACACCCTCCACGGCCGCGTCCGGCTCACCCACCTGCAGCCCGACGCTGTCCCACGACTCGGCATCGGCAGCCGGAAACAGCTCTTCGAGCAGCGAGACCCAGTCGCCTACTCGATCCGCCATACGGGCACTCTAGCGAGCCCCACCCACCTTGAGCGGCGGTTCGAGCGCTTGGGAGTGCCGCCGTCGGAAACTGGGGCTCGACGTGACCGAAAGGTCTGCGGTGGCGGCGAGGACGGCGTCGGCAGGGATACGCCGGGGGGCGGGAGCATCCCCGCCGCATTGCAACGAGGGCCATACGCTTGCCCCGCCCATGCTGTTTCCCACCATCCAGTTCGCGGTGTTCTTCCTGCTGGTGCTGATCGCCAGCTGGCTGCTCATGCCAACCCCGTTGCGGTGGAAGCCGTTCATGCTTGCGGCGAGCTATGTGTTCTATGCGGCGTGGGACTGGAGGTTTGTCGGCCTCCTGCTCGCCGTGACGATCGCGACGCAGACCGGCGCGGCCCTGATCGGGCGGCTCCCCGGGGACCGCCAGCGCCGGCGGGTGCTCACAGTCACGCTCGTGTTCGACCTGGGGCTTCTCGCCTGGTTCAAGTACTACGGCTTCTTCGCCACGTCGCTGGCGAATCTGTTCGACACGGTCGGACTGGGCGCGCCGTTGCCGCTGCTGCAGGTGATCCTGCCGGTCGGGATCTCCTTCTTCACCTTCCAGGCGATCAGCTACCTGGTCGACGTGTACCGCGGTCGGCTGGCGCCGGCGAGGCCAATCGACATCGCGCTGTACCTCGCGTTCTTCCCCCAGCTGGTGGCGGGGCCGATCGTCCGGGCGACGGAGTTCCTCCCGCAGCTGCGCGGGCCGCGCAATCCGCGGCGCGTCGACGGTGCCCGCGGGTTCACACTCATCGCCGGCGGGTTGTTCAAGAAGGTCGTCGTCGCGAATCTGCTGGCCACCACGCTTGTCGACCCGGTCTTCTCCAGCCCGTCCAGCCACAGCGCGCTGGAGATCATCGTCGCGGTCTACGGCTACGCGGTGCAGATCTACGCCGACTTCTCGGGATACACCGACATCGCCATCGGGTGCGCCCTGCTGCTGGGCTTCCGCTTCCCCGACAACTTCGACCGCCCGTACACCGCCGTGTCGTTGCAGGACTTCTGGCGCCGGTGGCACATGACCCTGTCGCGGTGGCTGCGCGACTATCTGTACATCCCGCTGGGCGGCAACGCCGGCGGGCCACGCGCAACCGAGCGGAACCTGCTGATCACCATGGTTCTGGGTGGCCTGTGGCACGGCGCGGCGTGGACCTTCGTGGTGTGGGGGGCCATCCACGGAGTCGGGCTCGCACTGGAGCGCCGCCGCTTCGGCGAGGGGTCAGTCTGGTCCACAAGGCCTGCTGTGGCGCGGTTGATCACCTTCCACATCGTGTGTTTCGGCTGGGTCTTCTTCCGGGCGGACACGTTCGGCACGGCCGCGACGATGCTCGGCCGCATGATCACGGCCTGGGGACCGGCACCGCTGGTGACTCCGTTGGTGGTGCTGGTCATCGCCGGCGCCATCGCGGTGCAGTTCCTCCCGCGCGGGACCGGGCAGCGCATCCAGATCACCTTCTCCCACTACGGCCCCGCCGCCCAGGGCGCGACGCTGGCGCTCGCCCTGCTGGTCACCGATGCGCTTGGCCCACAGGGGGTCGCGCCGTTCATCTACTTCCAGTTCTAGACGCCCTCGCCGCCCGAGCAGGGGCGAGCACCCGCTCGACATCCATGGTCCGGTTCAGCCTTCGCACCCCACTTTGTCGCCCTCGCCGTCAAAGCCGTGCG
>WHTG01000186.1 GCA_009377835.1 Nitriliruptorales bacterium | reverse complement strand
GCCGGGCATGGCTGCTGGTACGGCGCCAACCCGACGACAACGATGTCGCGCAAACCCCGCGCCGCCACCTCCGCACCAACCGTCGCGCCGCTGTCGTTGCCGCCCCAGCGGACGTCGTCGACGACCGCGACTTCGGCCGCCGTCGGAACGTGGTTGAAGCTCTGCACGAACAGCACGGGTGGCGAGTCCAGGCAGAACAGCGCGTAATTGTCCCGCATCCCCAGGAAGTTGGTCAGGTGGTGGACGTCCGCCTGCAGGGCGCGCCCGATCGCCGACCACCCGAAGACCACAAGGCCATCGAGTCCCTCCCGCCGCATCATCTCTCGGACCAGCGCGTAGCGGCGCTCGAATTCATCAGGCTGCGAGAACCGCGGGTAAATCGCCGTCGGTCAGCGTGCGACCGCCTCCGCCGCGGGCTGCTGACCGGTGTGCAGCAGGCAGGCACTGAGCTGGTCGGGGCCCACCCGCTCGAGCCGCACGGGCACGACCGGCTGGAAGCGGACCGAGACGTCCGTGCCGGTCTGCCGCAACTCCGTCAGAGCCGCGGCGAGTGGCTCAGGCGTCTCCTGTGCCTGCAGTTGGGCCACAAACGCGGCGGCCTGCGCCTCGGTCTCGAACGTCAGGTCTGCCGAGAATGCCGACTGTCGGCTGACGCCCGACAGACCGTCCAGGCCTGAATCGCGCAATTCGGCCTCGGTCACCGCATCGTCGACCTCCCACCCGCACTGACTGGTGACGACCGGGCAGCGGGTGTGGAAACGACAGCCCTGCGGGGGGCGTGCCGGATCGGGCACCGATCCCTTCAGCCGGGTCACCGCGCGCGCGCCGCCCTCCACTGCGGGGTTCGCCTCGAGCAACGCCTCCGTGTACGGATGCCTGGCCGCCGCGAAGATCTGTTCGGAGGGCCCCGTCTCGGCGATCTGCCCCAGATACATCACGATGATTCGGTCACTCATGTGCTCCACGACGTTCAGGTCGTGGCTGATGAACAGGTACGTGAGCCCCCGCTGCTCCTGGAGGTCGTGCAGCAGGTTGAGAATCTGGGCCTGCACGGAGACGTCCAGGGCGCTCGTCGGCTCGTCCAGGACAATGAACTCGGGGTCGAGTGCCACCGCCCGCGCGATGGATATGCGCTGACGTTGCCCGCCGGAGAACTGGTGAGGGAAACGGTACAGGTGCTGGCTACCCAGGCCCACGCTCTCGAGCAGGTCCACGATCCGCTCCGTCAGCTGCGTCCCGGAGGCCTCGTGGTGGATCCTCAACGGGCGCCCGATGATGTCCTTGACCAGGTGCCGCGGGTTGAGCGAGGCGAATGCGTCCTGGAAGACGACCTGACAGTTCCTTCTGTACTCCCGCCACCGATCCTTGCCGAGCGCGTCGATCCGGTGTGCACGGTCGATCTCCGCCAGCTCGCGCCCCTCGGCGGCGGAGCGCTCCGCCTCGGGGATTGCGAGCAACTCGTCGAGGCGGTCCTTGGCGGCATGGCTCAACCGGAAGTACACCCCGCCTTCGGTGGCGTCGGTCAGGCCGCTGATGACGCGTCCGAGCGTGCTCTTGCCACACCCGCTCTCACCGACCAACCCCACGGTCTTCCCGCGGGGGACGTCGAAGCTGACGTCGTCGACAGCTCGGACGTGGCCGGTCACGCGCTGGAGGACGCCCTCCTTGATGGGGAAGTGCTTGCGGACGCCCCGGACACTGATCACGTAGTCGGCGACTTGGCTGCTCGGTCCCGCCGTGGAAGTGACGCCGAGCGCTGTCACGACGCAGCACTTCTGTCAGGCATGTCCTCGGGGCGCTCCCCCACCTCGGCGGCATCGTCGTAGAGCAGGCATGCGGCCCGGTGGTCGGGCGGCTGACGAATCGCCAACGGCGGATCCGTCCGCGCACAGGCCGTTGCGGCATGCGGACAGCGTGTGTGGAACCGGCATGCCGGGGGCGGGTCGATCAACTCGGGGACCGTGCCCTCGATGGCGGCCAGTCGGCCTCGTCCCATTCCCGGCGTCGGGATGGCGGCGAGCAGCCCGCGCGTGTACGGGTGGAGCGGGTCTGCGAAAATCTGTTCGGCGGGCCCCACCTCGGCGAGCATTCCCGCGTACATCACCGCAGCCCGATCAGCGATTCCGCGTACGAGCGAAAGGTCATGGCTGATATAGAGCACAGAGGTCCCACGACGCGCCTGCAGTTCCCCGATCAGGTCCAGGATCCGCGCTTGGATGGTGACGTCCAGCGCGGTGGTCGGCTCGTCGGCGATGAGGAGATCAGGGTCGCAGGCGAGTGCCTGCGCGATCATGACGCGTTGCTTCATACCTCCCGAGAGTTCGTGCGGATAGCTGCGCATGATCTTGACCGGGTTGGGGATCCGGGTGTCGGCGAGCGCCTCGACGATCCGGCCGTCCAAGACGGCGTCCACACGGCGTCGCTGCGAGCGCAGCGGGGGCAAGCTGCCGAGCCGGCGCTCGAAGAACCGGCCGCGGTTTCGTACCGCGCGGCGCAGGAGCCGGCCGCTCTCATCGTCCAGCCCTGCCTCGGAAACGAGTTCGTCGCTGCGATGCTCCGCAAACACCTCCGCGATCTGTGCCCGGATCGTCAGCGCAGGGTTCAACGCCTTGCCCGGATCCTGGAAGATCATGGCGATGCGGTTTCCGCGGATGTCGCGGAGTTCGTCCTCGGGAATGGTGAGCAGGTCGACCGTCGACCGGCCACTCTGACCACATACACCGCAACCGGCGCCGGCGCAGGCGGTGCACGGTTCGCCGACGCGGCCGGTCTGGCCACAGTCAACGCAACCAGCGCCGCGGCAGCCGGGACACGGCATCTTCGACCGGAACAGCGCCTTCCCGCCGGCGATGACTCCGGGGGGCCGGGGGATCAGCCGCAGAAGGGACTTGGCGGTAACGCTCTTGCCGGAGCCGGTCTCACCCACGAGGGCAACGGTCTCGCCGTCGCCGATGTCCAGAGTCACCCCGTCCACGGCGTGCACGACCCCGCGTTTGCTGGTGAAGTGCACGCGGAGTCCTTCAACCGACACCAGCGGCACGCGTTCAGCCAAGGCGGGGCCGGTGCCGCTGTGCATCGAGGCGGGCGACGTCGGATCGGTGGCGCTCATCGACCCTCCATGCGCGGGTCGAGCACGTCGCGCATCGCGTCACCGACGAGGTTGAAGGCCAGCGACCACAAGAAGATCATTCCTCCGGCGAACAATGACACCCACCAGCGTCCCGCGGAGATGCCCGTCTGCCCCTCGCTGACCAGGACACCCCACTCCGCAAGCCCCGCTTCCGCGAGCCCGATGAAGCTCAGGGTGGCGCCGATGAGCACGACGTGGCCCATGTCCAGGGTCGCCTGCACCACCAGGGGTGTCATGGAGTTCGGCAAAATGTCCTTGAGATAGATCCGCAGCCGTGAGTCGCCGATCACCCGGGCCGCGTCGACGTACTCGTTCTGTTTGACGTGGATGATCTGGCCGCGGATCAAACGGGCGTACTTCACCCAGAACACCGCGGCGATGGCCAGGATGATGTTTCGCAGCGACGGCCCCAGCACCGCGGCGATGGCCAGCGCGAAGATGAGCTCGGGGATCGAAAGAAAGACGTCGACGATCCGCATCAGGACGGTGTCGATGCGCCCACCCAGGAAGCCGGCGAGGCTGCCGATGATGGTGCCGATGATGACCGTGATCGAGACGACGATCACGGACAGCTTCAGCGACGTACGCGCTCCCCAGATGAGCCCGTAGAGGACGTCGCCGCCTGACGTTGTCGTTCCCAGCGGGTGTCCCGGGGTGCCCGGAGGTTCGTTCAACGCCCCCCAGTCGCGCGGCATCTGAGCCGGGTCCGGCGTGTTGGGTACCGTCAGGACAGGGGCGAGCAGGGCCATCCCCACCAGAGCAACGATGATGATCAGGCCCACCGAGGCCGTCGGTACCCGCAGGGCATCTGCCGTGACGACCGGATGCGGGCGGCACGCGCGGAGAAACCGTGCAGCGCGAGTGGTTGCGTGGGCGGCGGTCCGGCAAGCTCCGTCATGAACTCACTCCCCCAGCACGACGCGGCGGTCGAGGTAGGCGTAGAGCACGTCGACGATGAGGTTGATCAGCAGGAACAGCACGCTGGTGAACAACACGTACGCCATGATCGTTGCGCGGTCCCCACGCAGCACGGCGTCGGCGAGCCATCGCCCCAGTCCAGGGTATCGAAAGATGATTTCGACCACGACGGTCCCCTGCAGCAGGAACCCGAAGCTCAGACCGACGACCGTCACCGTCGGAATGAGGGCGTTACGGCGCGCGTGTCGGCGAAGGACGATCCGCTCGGGCAGCCCCTTTGCGCGAGCGGCATCGACGTAGTCCTCGCCGAGCTCCTCCACCAGTGAGGACCTCATCATGCGCGTGATGATGGCCGTGGTGCCGTATCCCAGCGTGATGGCCGGCAGGATGAGGTGCCAGATCGCGTCCCACAGTGCTCCCGCGTCGCCGGCCAGGATCGCGTCGATGGTGTACACCCCCGTGGGGTGGGCGATCCGAGCGAAGACGCCAGGGTCGGAACGCCCGATCGGCGCGATGCCCAGAATCACCCAGAACAGAATCAGCAGCAGGATCCCGAACCAGAAGACCGGCATACTCGCGCCGCTGATGGAGAAGATGCGCGCAAAGTGGTCCGGCCACCGATCGCGCCTGGCCCCCGCGAACGTGCCCAGCGAGATGCCAAGGGCGACCGCGACGAGGCCGGCCGCGACGGCCAGCTCGGCTGACGCTGCCAACTTCTTGGGGAAGATCTGGCGCACCGGCGCCGAGGAGACGCCAGACCAGCCGAGGTCGCCCCGCAGCGCACCTGCCGCCCACGCCAGGTACTGGACGGGCAGCGGTTCGTTGACGCCGTAGCGCTCCTCGATCTCCGCGACCTCGTCGGCAGTCATCTCGTGGGACAGATAGATCGCGATGGGAGACCCACCCACCCGTGAGAGCGCGAAGACGATGATGGACGTGCCGACGATGAGCAGCGGCAGGATCATCAGCCGCCGGGCGACGTAGTCGCGAACCTGCAATGGAACCTCCGTCAGCCCCTGTGTTTGGGACCGCCGGGGCCCACGATCGTGGGCCCCGGCGGTTGTTCAGCAGCTCTTGTCCATCAGGGCGAACTTCAGACTCGGCCGTGGCCAGACCGGGTTCATCACAAAGCCTTCGACCCACTTGCCGTGGGCCATCACCAGGCCCTCCTGCGCGGCGATGATCCACATCGGATCCTCGAACAGGAGGTTTTGCAGCTCCGAGTACATCTCCTCGCGCGTGTCCTCATCCAGTTCGGTGGCGGCATCTTCGATCAGCGAGGCCACGCGCTGTGGGTCCTCGTAACCGTTGGCGAACCCGTGCACGGAGCCCCATTCGCCATCGGGGTGCTGGTAGGCCTGCATGTAGGCATGTGGGTCGGCGGCGGGGTCGGCGTTCTTGACCCACATGGCGTACTCCAGTGGATCCTGCGCATGGGCCTCGTCGAACTGCGCCTCGGCCACCGCCAGGACGCGCACGTTGAAATTCGGATTCAGTTTCTCCAGCGAGTCCTTCAGCACCAGGGCCGCCGTCTCGAACAGGTTGGCTTCCTCGGTGATGACCGAGACGGTGAAACCCTCATCCCAGACACCGGCCTCACGGAACAGCTCCTCGGCCTTGGCCGGATCCTGCGCCTCGTAGCGCGGTGCCGACTCATCAAAGCCGAAGATGCCTTCCGGGACGTAGTGCGGGTTGAACGCGCCGTAGCCGCCCAGGGCCCCGTTGAGGAATGCCTCGTAGTCATAGGCGTAGTTGAACGCCTGACGGATCCGCTTGTCCTGGAAGAAGTCCGGCGGGATCGTGTCTTCCTTGGGCAACGAGCCTTCCGGGATGTTGAGGTTCAAGCCGATGTGGATCGGTTCGAGCAGCAGG
>WHTG01000040.1 GCA_009377835.1 Nitriliruptorales bacterium | reverse complement strand
GGCACTTCTTTCACGCCCGCAGGTTGTCGTAGCGGCAACCGTCCTGAATCCAGCGCAGCGCTACGTTCGCACGTGCAAGCCGCTTGAATCAGCTCGTTCGCAACGACGATCAGTGACTGGTCGAAGGAGGAGTCTGTGATTAAGCGATTGACGATGTGGGATGCGAAGCCAGGTTTGGAGCCTGCACAGGCTCTTCGCTACTGGAGGAACGAACACGCCGCTCTCGTTCGTCAAGTGCCGGGACTACGACGCTACGTGCAGAACCACTGCGTGGACGACCCAGAGGGAGGCGGTCCCCCGTACACCGGGCTTGGTGAGGTCTGGTTCGACAGCGTCGAGGACGCGCAGACGGCGGCAAGCACTCCGGAGTGGGCGGCGGTCCTCGATGACGCCGCGACATTCATGGCCATGGATCGCGTTGTTGCCGCTTGGGCGGAGGAGCACAGCCTGGTCTAGTAGTTGGTCGCCCACGCAAGCGGTACGAGCGATAGGAGATCGGCTGATACATCGGCGCGCGTTGAGGCTTGGCGACAGTGTCATGTGTTGCCGGATCTTCCCTCCGAAGGCGACGGTGGATACCGACCGCAATGATCATCCCCTCGGCCGGGCCTTGGACTCGAGTTGCTCGGCAATCGACCCGACATCATCGAGCTGTCCCGCTGCAACGGCCATGACGAAGTCATACGCCTCGTCATTGGTGAAGGTGATCCGAAACCCATTCATTCCATAGAAGGCGAGAACCGCGGCGAGGCCGAGCCGCTTGTTACCGTCGACTAACGCATGATTGCGCGCCAACGAGTGCAGCAGGGCACCAGCCTTCTGGTGCAGTGAAGGGTAGGCGTCTTCGCCCAGCACGCTGGCCTGCGGTCGGGCGACGGCGGCCTCCAGCAGCCCCACATCGCGAATCTGGACCGAAGGCAGAACTCGACGTGCGATGTGGGCCAAGTCCTCAACCTCGAGGAAGATCACTTTCCGAGGCGCTCGAGCGCTTCGGCGTACCGCGGCAACTCCTCATCGAGCACCTGGTCGAGCAGTTCTCGTCGACTCGTGCGCTCGATGTAGTCCCGTACCGCCTGCCGGGCGATTTCCTGCATGGAGCGGCCCTCGTGCTCTGCGCGCCGGCGGAGCGCCTCAGTCTCGTGGTCGTCCAGTCGTAATGTCATAGCCATCGCGCCATGGTATCTGATGTGATACCAGAGTGTTACCGATCGTGCGCAAAAATCACGTATCGCGGGATCTTCTTCGTTGGGGTCCACCGTCTGCTGCGCCGTTCTGAGGGTCGCAGGAGGTGGCTGAGGGCATCGCAGTTACCGGGGCCGGTAGATGTCGGCGCGATGATCGATATCGAGCACGGCGACGTTGTGCTCCGACTCATCCATCTCGTACACGGCACAGTCGCCGTTTCCGGACGGGTTCAGGACTCGCCGACGAGTAGTCGGGCGCCTAGGTCGATCTCGCTCAACTCCAGCAGGTCGCTGTTTCTGTCATGCCAGACGAACGTAACGAGGTCTGCAGCGAGCGCGGCAACGGCGCGTGCCTCGAGGTTTCGCCCGAGACGACCCCACACCGACGTGCAACGGCGCACTTGCTCGTCGAGGTACGCCTCAGGACGACGCCAATAGGCGTGAAAGAAGCCGTCAACACAGTTCCAGGGGATCGGCACCGTCTCCAGCCGCGCGCCGATTACAGCAGCACGTTGTGCCAGCGAAGGTCGCCCACCTACACGCGCGAACTCAGGCACGTAGTCGCGCACCAGCCAGTATCGAGCAAGCCAACGCTCGTCCCACTGAAACACGACGACCCGGCGGGCGACGCGCTTCATTTCTTGGAACCCCCGAATGGGGTCTGACCAGTGATGGTCCGTCAGCACCGCCATGGCGACGTCGAAGGACTTGTCGGCGAACGGCAGGTGCTCGGCGACAGCGCCGACGCACGGCGCGGCGTCCGTTGGGCGCTGAGATCTCATCACAGTCGACGGCTCGACAGCAACCACATCTCGGCCAGGCGGCTCATATGACCCCGTGCCGGCACCGACGTTGAGCACCGTCTCGGCGTTGCCGAGCGCGTCCCAAATCCGCGCCGCGATCCGCGGGTCAGTGCGACGGCCTACCGAGTACGTGCCGCCGATCCAGTCGTACAGAGTCCTATCAAGCGCCACCCATCACATAGTGCCGGAAGTGCCTCGTCAGCGATAGCCGTGGTCTGCCCGCATGGAGCGGGATTCACCAGCAGCTCCTTGCTGGCGCTCCGACGCGCTCGCCGAGGGCGGGAACGCTTGCGCGGAGACGCTTCTTGACGACCCGTTACGCACCGCGACGGTGCGTCGCGCAGGGGTTCTGCTGTGCTCCTGCATCCAGTAGCGAACGACACCTATTCGACGGCGGGCACATGCTTGAGGACTACAGCGGCACCTACGACGCGGGGCCTTCGTGCATCTGTATCCGCTGTCCGGGTTCGGCTGTCCAGTCCTGCGGCGTGAGGGGATGAAGGCAGACGACAGCCTTGCCGCCTGGCGGAACACGGTCAGCGTCCTCAACAAGAATCGACGCGGCAGTCAGCGCGTTTGCCGCCAATCTCGGCGGGCACGGCCGGGTCCGTGTCGCCGGTGGCGAACGCGGCGAAGACGGCGAGCAGCACGGGCGCGGCGAGCAGCGCCCCGACGACGGACCACGCCGCAATACCAACGTACTTCCGGCGCCTCGGTGGAGTTCTCAAGATCAGCAGCGGGATCGCCAGGACAGCCCCGACGAACAGCATTGCGATCACGGGGACCTCTTCGCCCGACACGAATCCAAGTGCCGCCCCCCCGACGACGAGGAGGATGGCCCCCAGTCCCCCCAGCGCCCATGCTGTCCTTTTCAGCCTGCCTTTCCGCGTCTGCAGCGATACGCCCACAACCACAGCGAGGACTGGCAACAGAACCGACATCACCACGACCAGATACAGGACGAGACCGAAAAGCCAAGCAAGCTCTGGGCTGGTGGCGAGGGTCGGCTGCACGCTGGCGGCAGCGAAAAAGGGGGCGAGCGCGGCAACGGACAAACCGACAACCTTCATCCAAGGCTGTATCGGCAGCCCACTATGGCGTCCTTAGCACCGACCGCTCCAGCTCAACCAATGTGTATGGCCTGCGACAGCGCATGGGCGTGGACGGCCCCACCGGAAAGGCCACCGGTCGTGGCGGGGCTGTCCGCCCGAGGCCGCCGCCGGCCTGGTACTGCTGGACCTGCTCGGCTGCGCGGCGGCTGGGACTCGGTTCGTACGTTTCTGCAGTCCAAGGCGAGGTCAGCCTCCCGTCGGGACGGTGACCTCCCCGTCTCCCTTCGCGGTCAGTGCTGACGGCGACGGTGCTCCCGAGGGGAGCTCTGCCTGATCGCCCTTGCGCGCGATCGGCGGAGGGTAGGCGATGCGGGGGTGGTACACGCCGGTCAGGGTCTCGATGAACGATTCCTGCACGGTTCTCAGTTCGTGGAACGTGAGCGACGACTCGTCGAGCTGCCCGTCGTCGACGCGCTCGGCGACCAGCGTATAGACGATGTTCTCCAGATCCTGGCGTGACAGGTTGCGGTTGTTCTGCGCCGTGGCGCGGCTCGCCCCCTCGGTGCAGTCGGCCAGCATCAGGACCGCCATCTCCTTGGAGGCGGGCTTGCGGCCCTTGTAGCGGAACTGGCTCTCGTCGACGTGGTCGCCGGGATGTGCGTGTTCCAGAGCCCGCCGGTAGAAGTAGGTCACGACGGTCGTTCCGTGGTGCGTCGCGATCCCTTCCACAATCTCGGGCGGCAGTCGGTACGACTTCGCCATCGAGATGCCGTCGGTGACGTGCTCCTGGATGATCAACGCCGAGACGTCGGGCTCTAGTTCGTCGTGCGGGTTGGCGATGCCGAACTGGTTCTCGACGAAGAACCACGGCTGCCGGACCTTGCCGATGTCGTGATACAGCGCAGCCGTGCTCCCGAGCAGCGCATCGGCGCCGATCGCCCGGCACGCGCGCTCGACCATGGTGGAGACCAGGATGGAATGGTTGTAGCTGCCCAACGCACGTTGCTCGAGTTCCCGCAGCAGCGGATGGTTGCGATCGGCGAGGTCGAGCAGGCTGGTCGCCGTGACGACCTTGAACGAGGTCTCCAGGAACGGGAGGCTGGTGTTGACGAGCATGGCCGTCACGACGCCGTTGATCAGACCGCCGAGGATCGCGATGGGCGCCGTCGTCGCATCTGCGAAGACGATGGCGGTCATGCCGGCCAGCACGCCGTACAGCAGCGTCGACTGCCACGCGGCTCGGCGCAGGTCCTTTCGCGACGACAGCCGCGTCACCAGGGGCACCGACACCAGAGCCGCCACGGCCGCGAAGACCGTCGGTCCTGTCTCTCCCTGCGTGGTGTAGCCCACCAGCACCGCCGCCGGCAGCGCGACCAGGATGCCGACCGGCGGGTCGAACAAGATGGTCGCGAGCATCACCACCGCGCCGACGGGGGCCGCGTAGCGCCATCCCGAGACGGCTGACGG
Organism: Nitriliruptorales bacterium; assembly: GCA_009377835.1. Taxonomy (GTDB): domain Bacteria; phylum Actinomycetota; class Nitriliruptoria; order Euzebyales; family Egibacteraceae; genus WHTG01. The sequence continues at coordinate 16,353 of WHTG01000040.1, read as the reverse complement.
CTCCAGCAGAGCCAGCACCTCCAGGGCCAGCGAGAAGCCGAGGAACAGCACCGCCAGCAACAGCACGCGTCGACTGGAACGCCACAGCGCGGTCCGGTACGTCCGCAGGTATCCGCTGACCGCTACTGTCAGGATCAGCGCGATGAGCAGGGCCTTGACGATGGGGCGCCAGGGCTCGGAGCCCTCGAGCCCCCGCGACTTCAGCGCCGCGATCTGGACTTCATCAGGGGTGTCTCCCGCCGCCACGATCACGCTGAATGCGGGATAGCTGCGGATCACCTCGGACACCGCGGCGGCGGCCGATTCCCGCCTTTCCTGGGTGGCCGCGACGTCCTCCCGCACCGTCGGGCGCAGCGACCCGCGGATGATCGGGTCCACGACGGAATTCGCGACGCCCGGCGGGAAGGACCGCACGACCAGCTCGGTCGGCAGCTGTTCCTCCACCGCGGTGGTCACGTTCTCCTGCGTTATTCGCTGGCGCGCGAAGAGTTGCGCCACGGACAGCGCCTCCGCCGAAACCTGCGCGACCTCGTCGTCGTCGAGGCGCACCAGCAGGTCCAGCGCCTCCTCACCGAGCATCGGCAGGCGCTGGCGCATCGCCGCCTTCTGCTCCCCTCGCTTGGCCCGGCGACCCGTCTGATCCGGTGCGCGCGCGTCGCGGACGGCCGCGAACGCGTCGCGCACGTTCTGCACGATCGCCGCCTTCGCCTCCTGATCGTCGACCAGCACCGGCTCCACCTCGTCGGCGGCTTGCCGCCGCGCCCGAGCGGTGGCCTCAGGGTCGGGGACGCGGATCAGGTCCGGCGCGACGATCGTGCGCGGCGACCGCTCTCCGAGGCGCACCGGCTGGTCCATGACGAACACGGTGATGGACAGCGCTGCTGGAATCGCGAGCAGCACGATCGCTAGCGAAAAGAAGCGCCGGAGAAAGGTCGGACTGATCCGTCGCGCCATGATCAGCCGCCTTCGAGTTCGGTCAGGCGCTCGTTGGCATGGACGGCGTGGTCGTGCACGTGGGTGGTCAGCCGCAGGATCACTTCGAGCGCGTGGGCGAGCTCCTCGAGGATCGGGTCGCTGCGAGACTCCACGTCCCGGCGCAGGCGCTCGATGCTCTGGGCGAGCTCCCGGGCCAGTGCGGCGTGCGTGCCGTGTTCTTCGCTCATGACGGACCTCACTTCTAGCCCATCCCCGCGCCCACCGTGAACGACCGCACGGTCAGTGCGAAGATCACGAAGGCGGCGAGGGCGAATACGGCGTAGGGACTGCGGGCTCCCTGGCGGGCATGTGCGTGGGCGACGACGAGGACGATCACGGGAAACACGAACCCGTACAGCGGGTGGAACACGGCGTCGAACCACCCGCCCGCGCCGGCGACGCGCCCCATGAGCAGCAGGACGCCGCCGACGAGCAGCTGCAGCACCAGGAGGATCTGCGCGACCGAGACGGCGCGCCAGAACGTCGGCGCCTCCTCCCGGCGCAGCCGCCACAACCCCAGCGCCCACAGCGAGAGCGCGCCCCAGGTGGCCATGATGAGGTAACCCACGACATAGCCGTGGATCCGCGCAAGATCCATCCCCGCAGCCTACCCGCGTACCCTCGTGGGATGCCCTCACGCACCGGGGCGGCAGGTCTGTCGCCATGATCTCCCTCAACGCCGTCGGCCGCTCCCACGGTTCCCGTGTGCTGTTTCGCGACGTCTCGCTGCGGCTTTCACCCGGCCGCCGTGTCGCCCTGGTCGGCCCGAACGGTGCGGGCAAGACGACGCTGCTGGACATCGTCGCCGGCGAACAGCAGCCGGACACGGGTGAGGTCGCGCGTGGCAAGAACATCCGGATCGGCTATTTGCACCAGGAGATCGGCGAATCGGCAGGCCGCAGCGTCATCGCCGAGGTCATGGCGGGTGCCGGCGAGGTCGCGCTGGTGGCACAGCGCATGGAGGAGCTGCAGCGGTGCCTGGACAGCGACGACGGCGACGACGTGCTGCTCGCAGAGTACGGCGAGGCCCAGCACCGCTTCGAGGATCTCGGCGGCTACGGGCTGGAGTCCGATGCGCGACGCGTCCTCGCAGGCCTCGGGTTCGCCGCCGAGGACATCGACCGCGACGTCGGACTGCTGTCCGGTGGCTGGATGATGCGCGTTGCGCTCGCGCGTCTGCTGCTGTCGCGACCCGACGTGCTGCTGCTCGACGAACCGACCAACCACCTCGACCTTGCCAGCGTCACCTGGCTGGAGCAGTTCCTCGCCGCTTACGAGGGCGCGATCATCCTGGTCAGCCACGACCGCGACTTCATCAACGCGATCGCGACCCACGTGGTCGAGCTCGCCAACGGCACCGCGACCGAATACGTCGGCGACTACGCCGCGTTCATCGAGCAGCGCCAGCAGCGGCTGGAGCAGCTGCGGGCCGCGGCGGCGAACCAGCGGCGCAAGGTCGCCCACACCGAACAGTTCATCGAACGCTTCCGCTACAAGGCGACAAAGGCCCGCCAGGTCCAAAGCCGCATCAAGGCGCTGAACAAACTCGACCGGGTGGAGGTGCCCGAGGATCGCCAGAAGGTCATGCGGTTCCGCTTCCCGCAGCCGCCCCGCGCCGGCCGGATCGTCATGACGTTGCGCGGCATCGTGAAGCGCTACGGCTCCAAGACGGTCTACGACGGGCTGGACCTGGTGCTCGAGCGCGGACAGAAGGTCGCGCTGGTCGGCCCCAACGGCGCGGGAAAGTCCACGCTGCTGAAGATCCTGGCCGGAGTTCTGGGGTTCGACGCCGGCGAACGCCTACCCGGTCACAACGTGACCGTCGCCTATTTCGCGCAGCATCAGATCGACGCGCTGAACCTGGACAACACGGTGCTGCAGGAACTCGCCGGCGCGGTCGACACCAGCAAGGTGAACCCGCGCAGCATGCTGGGAACGTTCCGCTTCAGCGGCGACGAGGTCGACAAGAAGGTCGAGGTTCTCTCGGGCGGCGAACGAAGCCGCCTGGCGCTGGCGAAGATGCTGGCCGACCCCGCGAACCTGCTGTGCATGGACGAGCCCACCAACCACCTGGACATCGCGAGCCGTGACGTCCTGGAGGACGCGCTCGTCGAGTACCCCGGCACGGTGGTCCTGATCACGCACGACCGCCACCTGATCAGGTCCGTCGCCAACACGATCATCGACGTCAGCGGCGGAACGGCGACACTGTACCCCGGCGACTTCGAGTACTTCGCCGCCAAGACGGGCGTGGACCTGGACGGTCGCGGCGCTGCCGCGGCGGACACCGCCGTGGTACCCGCGGTGCAGTCGGACGACGGCCGCGCCGAGGCGCGCACGTCCGCAGGGCAGAAGCGCGCCCAGGCCGAACGGCGCAACCGGCTTCACCAGCAGACCAAGGGCCTGCGCGCCCGCCTGCGGGTGGTCGAACGAGACCTGGGCAAGGCCGAGGCCGAGGTCGCCGAGCTGACCCGGGCGCTGGCGGACCCCGCTGCCTACGGTGATCCCGAGGCGGTCAAGACGCTGGTCGCGCGGCACGTGGAAGCAAAGGACCGGGCCGCGGCGTTGTTCGAGGAATGGGCAGAACTGGAAACCCGCATCGAGAAGGTGGTCGCGTCGATGGGCGCGGGCTGACACGTCCCACCCACGTGTCATCCTGGCTGCCATGAGCATGGGGCCAGGGTTCGGAGCCGGACGCGGGATGATGCCGGGAACCGGCCTGGTCCGCCACGGCGCCGAGGGCGACGCCGACAAGAAGCTCCCCAAGGGCCTCGTCGCACGGGTGTGGCGGGAGGTTGGGCGGCCATACAGCGGCAAGCTGGCACAACTCGTGCTCGCGATCTCCGTCGCGTCGGTGCTGGTCGTCTTACCGGCCAAGCTCATCGAGCCGATCGTCAATGCGCTCTCGTCGCGGGGTCCCGAGTCCGGGTCGATCGTGCTGCGCTACAGCCTCGGGTTGATTCTCGTGGCCTTCGCCGCCGCCGCCGCCTCGTTGTGGCAGCGCTGGCTGTCTTCGTGGATCGGTGAGGAGCTGATCTACGACCTGCGGGCACGGCTGTACGACCACGTCCAGCGAATGCCCCTGGCGTTCTTCACGCGCACACAGACCGGTGCACTGATCAGCCGGTTGAACAACGACGTCATCGGCGCACAGCGGGCCCTCACCGGTACGTTCGGGACGCTGGCGGCGAACATCGTCCAGGTCGTAGCAGCCGTCGGCTTCATGTTCGCGATCGAGTGGCGACTGACGCTGCTGACCCTGTCGGTGCTACCGGGGTTCATCTGGCTGGCGAAGGGCGTGGGGCGCAAGCTGCAGGCACTGACCCGCGAGTCGATGCAGCTCAACGCCGACATGAACACGGTGATGACCGAGCGGTTCAACGTCGCCGGCGCCCAACTGGTGAAGTTGTTCGGACGTCCGGAGGAGGAGCGCGAGAACTTCGCCGGATCCGCGAAGCGCGTCGCCGATATCGGGGTGCGCTCCGCCTTGGTGGGCCGCATGTTCTTCGTGACCCTGTCGCTGGTCGGTGCGCTGGGCACCGCGGTCGTCTACCTGGTTGGCGGACGCCTCGCACTCGGCGGCTCGCTGGAGGCCGGTGGGGTCGTCGCCTTCGCAGCCCTGGTCACGCAGGCCTATCAGCCGCTCGCGGCTCTGGCGAACGCGCCGGTCGAGGTGCTCACCGCGCTGGTCAGCTTCGACCGCGTGTTCGAGGTGCTCGACCTGCGCCACCCCATCGCCGACAAGCCTGGAGCGGTCGAGCTGCGCGAACCCACAGGACACGTGGTCTTCGACGACGTCGTCTTCGCCTACCCCACCGCGCGCGAGTCGTCGCTGGCGTCGCTGGAGAAGGGATGGGCAGAGCTGCTCGACACGCGTCCCGGGCCGATCGTGCTGCGCGGAGTCAGCTTCCAGGCGCGGCCGGGCCAGACCATCGCACTCGTCGGGCCATCCGGTGCGGGCAAGTCCACCATCACCGCCCTGGTGCCGCGCCTGTACGACGTGTCGGCTGGTGCCATTCGCATCGACGGCCACGACATCCGCGACCTGACGCTGGCATCGCTGTCGGCTGCAGTCGGCGTGGTCAGCCAGGACCCCCACCTGTTCCACGACACGATCCGGGCGAACCTGCGGTATGTGCGGCCGCAGGCGACGGATGCCCAGATCGTCGCGGCGTGCCGCGCGGCGCAGATCCACGACGTGATCTCGTCGTTGCGCGACGGCTACGACACGATCGTCGGCGAGCGCGGCTACCGTATGTCGGGCGGCGAGAAGCAGCGGTTGTCGATCGCGCGGGTGCTGCTCAAGGATCCTGCGGTCGTCATCCTCGACGAGGCGACGGCGCACCTGGACAGCGAGAACGAGGTCCTGGTGCAGGAGGCGCTGGCGACCGCCCTTGCCGGCCGCACGTCGCTGGTCATCGCGCACCGGCTGTCGACGATCGTGCGCGCCGACGTGATCCTCGTCGTGCAGGACGGGCGCATCGTCCAGCAGGGCACGCACGACGAACTGGTGCGTGGCGGGGGCCTGTACGCCGAGCTGTACCGAACGCAGTTCGCGGGCACGTAGCGGCCCCGGGCAGCCGCCGCTAGACTGCCGTCGACGAGCGACGGCGCTTGCCCTTGGGGCGGGCGCCTTTTTCATTCGGCAGGAGACGACACGGTCGCCCGCCGATCGCCGGCTGAGAGGGATCATGACTGGTCTGTACGATGCACGCCTCGAACGGGACGCATGCGGAATCGGGTTCGTAGCGGACCTCGGCGGCACGCCCTCCAGGCGCATCGTGGAAGCTGCGCTGGAGGGCCTGGCGGGTGTGAAGCACCGCGGGGCGGTCGCCGCCGACGCACGCTCCGGGGACGGCTCGGGGATCATGCTGCCCCTGCCTGCCCAATTCCTCGCCACCTTCGCCGACCACCCCGTCGACCCCCATGCTCTGGGTGCCGCCATGTGCTTCCTGGACGGGCGCGACGACGGCGACGGCGACCGCGACCGGTCGGCGGCCCGTGGGGCTGTCGACTCGGCGCTCACCGACTCCGGTCTGCGGCCGGCAGGATGGCGCGAGGTGCCAGTCGATCCGACGGCGCTCGGGGACATGGCACGCCAGGACATGCCGCATGTCTCGCAGGTGCTGTTCACGCACGACGGCAGCCTGGCTCCGCAGACCGCGGAGCGGCGTGCATACCTCGCGCGCCGGCGGGCCGAGCGGCTGTGCGCCGATCAGGAGGTACGCGCCTACTTCTCTTCCTTCTCGTTTCGCACCATCGTCTACAAGGGGATGAGCGCCGCCGACCAGATCGCGCAGTTCTACCCGGACCTGGCGGAGCGGGACGTGATCGGCTGGTTCGCGATCTTCCACCAGCGGTACTCGACGAACACCACGCCGTCGTGGGAACGCGCGCAACCGTTCCGCTACCTGGGCCACAACGGCGAGATAAACACGATCGACGGCAACGCCAACCTGATGCGGGCCCGCGCGGGACGTCTGGGCGTGGCCTGGTCGGAGCTGGGGGACGACGGCGAGCATGTGCTCCAGCCGCTGCTCGACGCGCAGGCATCCGACTCCGCGAAGCTCGATGCCGCCCTGGAACTGCTGGTGCACGGCGGCCGTGGCATCAGCCACGCCATGGCGATGCTCGTCCCACAGGCGTGGGAGGGTGAGCGCGACATCCATCCGCGCGTCCGCGACTTCTACCGCTACCACGCCGCACTGGTGGAGCCGTGGGACGGGCCGGCGGGGCTGGTGTTCAGCGACGGCGAGCGCGTCGCCGCCGCGCTGGACCGCAACGGCCTACGCCCGCTGCGCTACACGGTGTGCGACGACGGCTTCGTCGTGTGCGCGTCCGAGGTCGGTGCCGTGCGCACCGCGGGGCACGGCAGCGTCCGCCGCCGCCGCCTCGGCCCCGGCGAGATGCTGCTGGTGGACCCGCGCAGCGACCAGCCGCTGCTGGAGGAAGCCCAACTCAAGCGACGGCTCTCGTCGCGTCAGCCGTACGGCGAATGGGTCCGCACGTACCAGCGGCGTGTCACGCCGGGCCAGCCCGTCAACGGCGCCGCAGCGGACCTCCTGACCCGACAGGTGGCGGCCGGCTACACGAAAGAGGAGGAGACCACCGTTCTGCGGCCCATGGCCAACGAGGCCAAAGAGCCCACTTCGTCGATGGGCGACGACACCGCCCTGGCGGCGCTGTCCGATCGCCGGCGGACCGTGTACCACTACCTCAAACAGCGCTTCGCCCAGGTCACCAACCCGCCGATCGACCACCTGCGCGAATGGCAGGTGATGAGCCTGCGCACGCAGCTCGGCCCCAGGATGCCGCTGCTTTCGGAAGCGCCCGAGGCCGCGCGCCTGCTGGAGCTCGACGGCTTTGTCATGTACCCGCAGGGCTTACAGGACCTGGTGCTGTCGCCCCAGGTTCCGTTCGCCGTCGCGGGCCTGGACGCCACCTTCAACGTCGCGGAGGGACCCCCCGGCCTCTCGGCGCGGCTCTCGACTCTGGCTGATGAGGCGATGGCGGCCGTGCGAAACGGCGCCGGGCTGCTGATCTGCTCCGACCGCTCCGTGGATGCCGAACGGGCAACCGTCCCGGCCGTCCTGGCGGTCGGCGCGATCCACCACCAACTGGTCGCCGCCGGGCTGCGTACACAGACCAGCATCATCTGCGAGACAGACGACGCACGCGACACTCACACCTTCGCATGCGTGCTGGGATACGGCGCCGACGTCGTCTGCCCCCGGCTCGCGCTCGAATCCATCGCGGACCTGGCCGACCACGGCCGGCTGGGCCGTGACGCGGCGTCCGCAGGCGAAGCCCAGGAGGCCTACCGCCACGCCGTCGGCGACGGAGTCCTCAAGATCATGTCGAAGATGGGGATCTCCACCCTCGACTCGTACCGGTCCGCGCAGATCTTCGAAGCGGTCGGGCTGGGGGCGGACGTCATCGAAACGGCCCTGGCAGGCACGGCGTCGCAGATCGGGGGCGTGTCGCTGGAGGTGCTCGCGGCAGATGTGCTCGCGCGGCACGCGGTCGCGTTCGGGGCGGTCGAGAGCGGAACAGACCTGAAGCTGGACAGCCCCGGGTTCTTCAAGTTCCGCAAGGGCGGCGAGTATCACTCGACCAATCCGGACGTGGTGAGCGCCCTCCATCATGCGGTCGGCCTGGAGGGCGACCTCCTGCCGCTGCGTGCCGAGGGCGCGGAGGACCTGCGTGCGGCGCACCTGCTCACACGCGCGACGAAGGAAGGCCGCTGGGAGCACTACCAGCGATTCGCGACGCTGGTGAACGAACGTCCGCCGGCCGAGCCGCGCGACCTGCTGGAGACGGTGGCCGCCGCCGACCGCGGCGCCACAGCAGTGCCCCTGGAACAGGTGGAGCCCGCAACGTCCGTCGCCCAGCGGTTCTTCACCGGCGCCATGTCGCTGGGAGCGCTGTCGCCGGAGGCCCACGAGACGCTCGCCGAGGCGATGAACCTCATCGGCGGCATGTCCAACTGCGGGGAGGGCGGAGAGGACCCCGCGCGTTTCACCACGCGCGGGTCCGGGCGCGACCGCAACTCCAAGGCGAAGCAGGTGGCGTCCGGCCGGTTCGGGGTGACACCTGCGTATCTCGCGTACGCCGACGAGATCCAGATCAAGATGGCGCAGGGCTCCAAGCCGGGTGAAGGCGGGCAGCTGCCCGGACACAAGGTCAGCGACCTGATCGCGCGGCTGCGCCACACGCAGCCCGGCGTGGCCCTGATCAGCCCGCCGCCGCATCACGACATCTACTCGATCGAGGACCTGGCGCAGCTGATCTACGACCTCAAGCAGGTGAACCCCTTCGCGTCCGTCAGCGTGAAGCTGGTGTCCGCGGCAGGGGTCGGCACGATCGCAGCCGGCGTCGTGAAGGGGCTCGCCGACGCGGTGCAGATCGCCGGTGCCGATGGTGGGACCGGTGCGTCCCCCCTGTCCAGCATCAAGCACGCGGGGCTGCCCTGGGAACTGGGCGTCGCAGAGACGCAGCAGGCCCTGGTCGCCAACGGGCTTCGCGGTCGGGTCCGGCTCCAGGTCGACGGCGGGTTCAAGACGGGGCGGGACGTCATCGTCGCGGCGCTCCTCGGCGCCGACGAGTACGGCTTCGGCACCGCGGCGTTGCTGGCGGAGGGCTGCATCATGGTCCGCGCCTGCCACCGGGACACGTGTCCGGTCGGCGTGGCCACGCAGCGGCCCGAGTTGCGCGAGAAGTACCAGGGGACGCCGCAGATGGTGGCGACCTACCTGCTGTTCGTCGCGGAGGAGGTACGCCACGGTCTGGCGACCATGGGCCTGCGCTCGATGGACGAGGCCGTCGGGCGCGTGGACCTGCTGCGGCCCCGCCCTCTGGCCGCCCGCGAGCATGCCGACGCTCTGGACATGGCGCCGCTGCTGGTGGACGCCACGCACGACGGCGACCCGCGCTCCTACCAGGGCAGCCTCCCGATCCAGGCGCCACGGAGCGACCTGGGTGACCGCGTCTTCGACGACTCCTTCGAATCGCTGTGGGACGGCACGGTGCTGAACCTCAAGTACGACATCCGCAACTCCGACCGCACGGTCGGGGCGCGCATCGGCGGGGCGATCGGCCTGGAGTTCGGCGACGCCCAGCGCAACGACCTGCCGCCGGGATCCGTCAGCGTGCGGTTCACGGGTGAGGCAGGGCAGTCCTTCGGCGCGTTCCTCGCCAGCGGCGTCGAGTTCGTGCTCACAGGAGAGGCGAACGACTACGTCGGCAAGGGCATGGCCGGCGGCAGGATCGTCATCCGCCCTCCGGACAACGACGCCGGGATGCCGGTCCTTCTCGGCAACACCGTCCTGTACGGCGCCACCGGCGGAGAGATGTTCGTCGCCGGCAGTGCGGGTGAGCGATTTGCCGTCCGCAACTCGGGTGCATGGGCGGTCGTGGAAGGTGTCGGCGACCACGCCTGCGAGTACATGACCGGCGGTGTCGTCGTCGTCCTCGGCGAAACCGGTACGAACGTCGGAGCCGGCATGACCGGCGGGGAGTGCTACGTCGTCGACGGCACAGCGACGATCCTGGCGAGGGTGAACACCCAGCTGGTCGAGGCCCGGCGGCCCGACGGCGCGCAGCTGTCGCGGCTGCGCAGCCTGGTGGCGCGTCATGTGCAGCTCACCGGTTCCGTGCGCGGGCAGCAGCTGCTCGACGACTGGGATGTCGCTGCCGGCGCGTTCTGGAGGATCTCGCCGCGCGGCGAGCTGTCGCGCATCGAGGCGTCGCAGGAAGGCAGCGTCGGCGCGCCCGTCTAATCCGCTACCGCCGTCGGCCGTTCGGGCGACTGTGGTAGGCCCTCGCAGGATTAGCGGCTGCCGGAGGTTGGGAATCGTGACAACACAACCACCGACCCGTGAGGAAACCCGTGGCAGGCGTGACGATCTACTGGCGACCGATGTGCGGCTACTGCGAGACGCTCAAGGGCCAGCTGGCACAGCGGGGTGTCTCCTACGAAACGGTCGACATCTGGCAGGACCGCTCCAAGGCGCAGATCGTGCGCGATGTCACCGGCGGCGACGAGATCGTCCCTACGGTGCAGGTCGGCGACCGCTTCTTCGTCAACCCGTCGGCCGACGAGGTCATGGCCGCGGCCCGCGCGGCCTAGGCTAGGGCTAGGGCGCGGGGCCGCGCCGACGCGCAACCGCCCGGAACCGTCATACTTCGCTGCATGACCGCGGTCACCGCCCGCCCGTATGCGGGGGACGAGGTCGCCGACATGCGGCCATGGTTCCCCGGTTGGCGGCCGCTGGCCACGCCCGTGCTGGCGTGGGCGCTGTCGCGCGTGCTGTCCCTGGCGGTCATAGCGATTGCGAACCACCTGCGGGAAGAGGGCGACCGCGTCGTCGACGTCCTGCACCGGTGGGACGGCAACTGGTACCTCGAGGCTGCCGGCGGCTACGGCTACCCGGACCTCACGGCGGTGGACATCGGGCAGATCGACATCGCTTTCTTCCCGCTGTTCCCGCTCCTGATCCGCGCGACCGGGACCGTGACAGGCCTGTCCCTGGTGCACGCGGGGATCTTCGTCACGGCCGTCTCCGGCGTGCTGTCGATCGTCGCGATCTGGCTGCTGGTCCACCGCGTCAGCGGGGCGGCGGTCGCGGACCGTGCCGCTGTGCTGGTCGCGTTCTTCCCTGGCAGCGTCGCGCTGACGCTGCTCTACTCCGAGGGTGTGATGATGGCGGCGGCGGCGGCGGCGCTCCTCGCCCTGCTGCAACGCCGCTGGGTGCTCGCAGGCGTCCTCGGAGCGGTGGCCTCGGCAACGCGGCCCAACGGCATTGCGGTCGCGCTGGCGTGTGCCGTCGCCGCAGCGTTTGCGATGCGCGACCGCCGGGACTGGCGTGCGCTCGCTGCTCCCGTCATCGCGCCCATGGGAATGGTGGGCTACCTGGTGTGGTTGTGGGCCTGGACCGGCTCCGCGGACGTGTGGTTCCGCGTGCAGCGCGAAGGCTGGGGCGAGCGGATCGACTTCGGGCGGTCAACCATGCGTGACCTCCGTTTGTACGCGCGACTTCCGGATGACCTGGACTTCCTGGACATCCCGTTCATCTTCCACATGCGCGTGGTCGGTCTGGTCTTCCTGGTCGCCGCCGTCGTCCTGATGGTCCGCTGGCGGCCGCCGGCCGTGCTGTGGGCCTATTCCATAGGCGTGATGGCGCCCTCACTGCTGTCCTACACGCTGGGCGCTCGCCCGCGGTTCATCTTCACCGCTTTTCCCCTGGTTGTCGCGCTGGCGTGGCAGGTCCGTGGGCAGGCGTTCTCCCTCCTCGTGGCGTCCAGCGCCGTGCTGCTCGCCGCGGCGACGCTCATCTACACCACACCAGCGGTCGTGGCGCCGTGACGATCTCTCAGCACTCCCCGCAGTCCACGCCGACGAGGCATCCACGACGGCGTGTGGTGCGGGGTCTGCTGCGGGCATGCCGGCCGAAGCAGTGGATCAAGAACGTCCTCGTCGTCGCGGCACCCGCTGCCGCCGGCGTGCTGTTCCGCCCGGAGGTGCTGGCGCGGGCGGCCGTGGCCTTTGTGTGCTTCTGCCTGGTCGCGAGCGGGACGTACCTGCTCAACGACGCGATGGATGTACAAGCTGACCGGCAGCACCCGCGCAAGCGCCACCGGCCCGTCGCTGCAGGGGTCGTCCCGGTCCCGGTCGCGGTCGCTGTCGCCGGGCTGTTGCTCGTCGCGGGACTCGCGCTCGCGTTGGTGGTTGCCGACTGGCGCCTGGCGGTCGTGCTCGCCGTCTACGTGGGTGTGATGCTCAGCTACAGCCTGGGGCTGAAGCGGGTCGCGGTCATCGAGCTTTCGATCGTCTCGTCCGGGTTCGTCATCCGCGCCATCGCGGGGGGTGTCGCGGCGGGGGTCGAACTCTCCACATGGTTTCTCATCGTCACGTCGTTCGCGTCGCTGTTCATCGTGGCTGGGAAGCGCCATGCCGAGGTGATGACGCTGGGGACGGGAGCGGTGGGTCATCGCGAGGCCCTGCGCGAGTACCCGGAGGGCTTCATCCAGTACGTGGCGGCGGTGTCGGCGGCTGTTGCCATCATGGCCTACTGCCTGTGGTCACTGATCGAGGCGACGTCGAACCAGCTGTGGTTCGAGTTGTCGATCGTGCCGTTCGTCCTGGCGATGCTGCGCTACGCGCTGCTCGCGGCCAAGGGGGAGGCAGGTGCGCCGGAGGACGTCTTCGCGTCCGACCGCACCCTGCAGATCCTGGGGCTGCTGTGGCTGGTCACGTACGGCGGCGGCGTGTATGCCGGCTGAGCAACACCGTCTGCTGACCGGCTGGGGCCGCACGGCACCCACGGCGGCGACCGTCGTACCACTCACCGAGGCTGCGGCGCAGTCGACATTGAAGAACCCAGGTGAGCGAGGCGTCATCGCGCGCGGGTTGGGTCGCTCCTACGGCGACGCGGCCCAGAACGCGGGAGGAGTCGTCCTGGATGGTCCCGCGCACGCCATGCTCCGGGCCTTCGACGCGACCACGGGGGTGGCGACCCTGCAGGCGGGTGTGCCCCTGGACGCGCTGTTGCGGGCGATGGTGCCGCTGGGATGGTTCGTACCCGTCACTCCCGGCACCCGATTCGTCACCGTCGGCGGCGCCGTTGCGGCGGACATCCACGGCAAGAACCACCACGTCGACGGCAGCTTCGCCAACCATGTCACGCACCTGCGTCTGGCGACTCCGGCAGGTGAGCGCACGTGCTCACCGGAGGAAGATCCGGACCTGTTCTGGGCCACCCTGGGTGGCATGGGGTTGACGGGAGTGATCCTGGAAGCGGGCGTCCGCCTGCTGCCGATCGCGACGGCGTTCATGCGGGTCGACACGGAGCGGGCGACCGACCTCGACGATCTCATGGCACGCATGGCACTTCACGACCACCGCTACCGGTACTCGGTCGCATGGATCGACTGCGTGACCCGCGGCCGCGCGCTGGGACGCGCGGTGCTGACCCGTGGCGATCATGCCGAACTCGTCGACCTGCCCGGGCGGCCCCACCGCGCGCCGCTGCAGTACGACCCGCACACACGGCTGACCGCGCCGTCCCTCGTGCCTTCGGGGGTGGTCCGCCCCGGGACCGCGTTCCTGCTCAACGAGGCGTGGTATCGCAAGGCACCGAAGCTGCGACGCGGTGCGATCCGCACGGTCGCGTCGTTCTTCCACCCGCTCGACGGCGTGCGGCACTGGAACCGCATGTACGGGAAGAGCGGATTCCTGCAGTACCAGTTCGTCGTGCCGTTCGACCGCGAGGACGTTGTCCGCACCGCGATCCAACGCCTGACCGCCGCCCGCTGCCCCTCCGTGCTGGCGGTGCTGAAGCGGTTCGGCGCTGGGAACGGCGGGCACCTGTCGTTCCCGCAACCGGGATGGTCGCTGGCGCTGGACCTGCCGGTGGGCACTGGAGACCTCCCGCGGATTCTCGACGAGCTGGACGTGGTGGTCGTCGAGGCAGGCGGTCGGGTGTACCTGGCCAAGGACTCGCGGATGAGCCCGGAGTTCGTGCCCGTGATGTACCCGCGGCTGTCGGAGTGGCGTGCCGTGTGCGACCGTGTCGACCCGGACCGCGTCCTGCAATCCGACCTGGACCGAAGACTCGCGCTGCGGCGTGGCCGCTGGAAGGAGCCGTAGATGCGTGACGCCCTCGGAGCGGTGCAATCCGTCCTGGTGCTGGGAGGATCGTCGGACATCGGTGTCGCGATCGCCCAGAAGCTGGCGCGGCCGCGCGGTGCGTCCGTCGTGCTCGCCGGCAGGGATGCGGCGGCGCTGCAGGCCGCCGCAGCACGTGTCCGCGGAGCCGGCGCGGGCATCGTCGACACCACGGCGTTCGACGCGGACGACGTCGACTCCCACGGCGAACTCGCCCAGAAGCTGTTCGCACAGCGCGACTACGACGTGGTCGTCCTGGCCGCCGGCGTCCTCGGTGACCAGGCCGCCGCAGAGGCGGACTACCGGGAAGCCGTCGCGGTCTGGCGGACGAACTTCCTCGGCTGCGCCTCGATCGCCATGTGCGTCGCGCAGCACCTGCGCCGCCAGGGCCATGGCACCCTCGTCGTCCTGTCGTCGGTTGCCGCCGAGCGGGTGCGGCGGTCGAACTTCGTGTACGGCGCGGCCAAGGCGGGGCTGGACGGTCTCGCGCAAGGTCTGGGCGACAGCCTGGTCGCAACGGGGGCACGTGTCATCGTCGTCCGACCCGGCTTCGTCACGACGAAGATGACGCAGGGCCGGGAGAGCGTGCCGTTTTCGTCCACACCGCAGGCCGTCGCGGACGCCGTGGACAACGCGATCAGGCGTGGGTCGGAGATCGTGTGGGTTCCCGCGAGTCTGCGACTGGTGATGGCCGTGTTGCGACACGTCCCCCGCGTCGTCTTCCGCCGCCTGCCCCTCTAGCCCTGGGGCCGCCGTGCGACACGCGTCGCCGAGGCCTGGTCCGTGGCGAGGAGGACGACGTCGGCAACCTGCACGTGCGCCGGACGGCCCGCGACCCACACGACCGCGTCAGCGACGTCATCGGGAGTCAGCGGCGTCAAGCCCTCGTAGACCTGCGCCGCGCGGTCCGCATCCCCATGGAACCGCACGATCGAAAACTCCGTCTCGACCAGACCCGGATCGACGGTCGAGACGCGCACGCCGGTGCCGAGGAGGTCCATCCGCAGGCCGGTGGTGATCCGGTCCACCGCGGCCTTTGTGGCGCAGTACACGGCACCGTTTGGATAGGTCTCGCGCCCTGCGACCGACCCGACGTTGACGATGTGACCACGACCGCGCCGGACCATCGACGGCACGACGGCATGTGTGGCGTTCAGCACGCCCTTGATGTTCGTGTCGATCATCCGGTCCCAGTCCTCGGGGTCACCCTCCTGCAGGGGTCCGAAGCCCGACGCCAGCCCGGCGTTGTTGACCAGGACGTCGATGTCGCCTCGTCCACCGAAGGCCGCGTCCACCGCCGCGCGGTCGCGCACGTCGACCTGGAGCAGTTCGACGTCCGTGTCGAGATTGCCCGCCACCTGCGTGAGGCGATCCTTGCGGCGGGCACACAGCACCAGTCGCGCACCTGCCTTCGCGAACGCCGCAGCACAGGCCGCGCCGATACCGCTGGAGGCGCCGGTGATTGCAACGGTGGAGTCGACGAGCATCGCAGCAGCCTACGGCGCTGACAGGATGCCGGGGATCGCCTGTCGCAGCACCGCGTCCGCGGAACCGCGCAGGTCGATCCCCGGCAGGTGGTCCGTGTTGCCCGTGAGCGCCAGTGAGACGAAACCGTGGGTCGTCGACCACAGCCCGATCGCGACCTGGGCAGGGTCGCCCGGTGCCAGCACACCCTCCTCCATGCCGCGCGCGACGACGCTGATCAGCAGCTGGAGCGCCTGATACCCCGGAAGGGACGCGACATCTTCGACGTGACGCGTGGGGTCAACATGCCCGCTGAACAGGACCGGGTAGTGCTCCGGATGCGTCAGGCCGTACTCGACGTATCCGCGGCCCAGCGCGTACAGCTGCTCGACGGGCCCCTCCACCCCCTCTGTCGCCGCGAGCAGAGCGGAGCCGAACCGTGTGAAGCGGCGACTGCACACGGCGAAGAAGAGCGCTTCCTTGTCCGTGAAGTGCAGATAGATCGACGGTGGCGTCACCCCGACGGCGCCGGCCACGGCGCGGATGGACACGGCGTCCACCGATCCGCGGTCCACCAGCAGCCGCTCCGCCGCGTCGAGGATCTCGTCGCGCAGCTGATCGCCCGTGCCGCGCCGGGCCCGCCCGGCGCGCCGGGACCGGGCATTCGACGTGCGGGCGGTCGTCATGGCGCGGTTGGTAGCACAGGACCGGGAGCCTCCACGTGGTCCGCGACCTCGTCGTCCAGGTCG
>WHTG01000139.1 GCA_009377835.1 Nitriliruptorales bacterium | reverse complement strand
TCAGCCCTGGGCGCGGCGCCGCGCCATCATCACGGCGGCGGCCGCGAGTCGCATGACGCCGCCGTCGGCGCCGCCGCGCCCGTCGCCACGACCATTGCCACCAGCACCGCTGTGATGATCCGCATGCCGGTCAGACGCACGCGACGCAACGCCTGTTCCCGTGAGTTCACACGAATTCATTGTCCGGCGCCGACGTGGACCACGCCGACAAGGCCGGTTCCGGATCCCTCCGACGCGGGTAGGGCACGCACCTCCGGCGCGAGTTCCGGACCGGCGTGGGTTCTGGCGAGATCCGCAAACGACGCTGCCGGCCCGGCGATGCGGTGCGCGACCGGACCGAGCAGCGGTCCCACCGCCGTCCACAGCCGGTTCGCCACTGGTTGGACGAGTCGGCGGACGCGACCGAGGTGGAACGGATCGCCCTCCAGCCGCCACACGGTCACCTGCGCCGTCGGCGCTGCGTTCTGCAGCACCGTCTGCAGGCCGGGCGCGTCGAGGCATCCGATGTGCGGCGCGTATCCGGATGACCCGCCGGTGTAGCCGGACTCGTCGGGTGTCGATACGACGAGCAGTCCGCCCGGCTCGACCCTGCTCACCAGCGCCGTGACGAACGTGTGCTGCTCGTCAGGACTGATGTGCTCGATGACCTCCATCGCCGTCACCAGCCCCACCGTCGCCCGCGGGACCTCGTCGAGCGTCGCGTGGACGTGCGCGTGGGGAAAAGCGGAGAGCGCGACGCGGCGGACGCCAGGGTCACGGTCGACCAGATGCAATTCGGCACCCAGGCGCCCCGCGACCCAGGCGGTCAGCGCGCCGGTCCCGCTGCCAACGTCGAGCACAGAGTCGTGCAGTCCCGCCGTCTGCGCCAGATCAGCTGCGGCCAGGTAGTTCGCGACGTGGCGGAACAAAGACCGTTCCGTGGAGTGCCCGCCGACGTCGCCACCCTCGTAGTTGACGTAACCACGCCCTAGGGCCGTCCTCGCGGCCTCGAGATAGGGCTGCACCTCATCCAGCGCCTTGGCGAGGTCGTCGAGCGTGGGACGGTGTGCGTCGGAGGGGGGAGTAACGGTGATTGGCGGATCTCCTGCGCAGGGCAAAAGGGAGGCGCGCGGCCACCCGGTAGGCTGTCCGGCGGGCCGCAGCGTACTAGGGAGCGCGTCATCGAGGGTCAGTCAACGGACGTTCCGGTCACGCGGCTGGGCGGCGATGGTCGGCGTTCCGCCTACCGCAACCTTCTGCGCAGCCGGAACTACCGCAACTACTTCGTCGCCTGCCTGACGTCCAGCCTGGGCGACTGGACCGGCTTCGTCGCGCTGCAGGCGCTGGTGTCCTCGCTGTACTCGGACAATCCGCGATTCGCCCTGTTCGGTCTCGGTGGCGTGATGATGGCGCGGCTGCTGCCGAGCGTGATCATCGGCCCGATCTCAGGCGTCCTCGCCGACCGCTACGACCGCAAGCGGCTGATGGTGGCCGTCGACGTGATGCGCGGGACGTTGTTCATCTTCGTGGCGTTCTCGCGGACCCTGACGTCGCTGTTCCTGCTCACGTTCGCCGTGGAGTGCCTGTCGCTGCTGTACCTCGCGGCCAAGGACGCGACCCTGCCGCAGATCGTGCCCAAGCGGGACCTCACGGAGGCGAACCAGCTCAACCTGCTCCTGGCGTACGGGACGCTGCCCGCCGGCGCGGTGATCGTGACGATCATCGCGACGGTGATGGGGGCGTTCGGTTTCGACGCGCGCGACGCGACCGTGGCCGCGCTGCTGGTGGACGCGGTGACCTTCTTCCTGGGTGCCGCGTTCATGAGCCGTCTGCGTCTCACGGCCCGGAGGGAACCGCATGCGGAGGCCGCGGATCGCCCAGGGGTGGTCGAGGAACTGCGCGAGGGACTGCGCTTCATCCAGGAACGTCCGATCATCCGCTCGCTCATCGTCGGGGTGGTCGGCGTGTTCTTCGGCGCCGGCGTGGTCGTGGCGGTCGGACCGGAATTCGTCCGGTCGTCGTTGGCACGACCGGCGACGGACTGGTCGCAACTGGTCAGCGTCGTCGGGGGCGGACTCATCGGCGGGATCCTCCTCGCGCCGCCGCTGGCCCGCGGGGATCGGTCCAAGGAGCGGCTGTTCCCCCTCACCCTGGCGATGACCGGCGCCTTCGGCGCGGTCATGTCCTTCGTGCCGTCGTTCCTGGCCGCGCTGGCGCTGGGTGCGCTGCTCGGCGTGACGGCCGGCCTCAGCTTCGTGTTCGGGTACACCCTCATCCAGGAGTACACGACCGACGATGTGCGGGCCCGCACGTTTGCCGCGTTCTACACGTCGACCCGCATCGCGCTGTTCTCGTCACTTGGGATTGCGCCATTCTTCGCCGGCGCCATCTCGGGCTCGGTCCTCATCAACGGGGTCTTCCTGCGGTTGTCCGGTATCCGGATCGCCATCTTCCTGGGAGCGATGTTCGCGCTGTACTCGGCACTGACGGCGTTGCGCGGCATGTACCGGGCGCTGCGGGAACAGGACAACGGGCCACTGCGCATCCCGACCAGTCACGTCGCGAGGACCGCCGGCGTCTTCGTCGCGTTCGAGGGCGTCGAAGGATGCGGGAAGTCGACGCAGATCCAGCGGCTTGCCCGGACCCTGAAGGGCGAGGGACGCGACGTCGTCGTGACCCGTGAGCCGGGAGGACCACCTGTCGCTGAACGCATCCGTGAGGTGCTCCTCGACCCGAACTCGGGCGGTATGGACAAGCACACCGAAGCGTTGCTGTATGCCGCGGCGCGTGCCGAGCACGTCCACCGCGTGATCGCGCCGGCGCTGGAGGACGGCAAGGTCGTGCTGTGCGACCGGTTCCTCGACAGCTCTGTCGCGTACCAGGGATATGCGCGGGGCCTGGGCGAGCGTGAGGTGCTCGAGGTCAACCGATGGGCGGTGGAGGGGTTGGTCCCGGACGTCGTCGTGCTGCTCGACCTCGACGCGGAGGAAGGACTGGCGAGGATCCACCAGCGCCGGCACCAGGCGCAGGAGCCGCGCAGCGACGGCGCCACCCCACTGCGGCGCGCACCGCGGTGGCGCGAGCACGGAATCGACCGCCTGGAGGCCGAGGGCCTGGAATTCCACCGCCGCGTCGCGGCGGGATACCGCGAGCTTGCGCGGCGCGACCGGGGGCGATTCGTCGTGGTGGACGGCAGCGGCGACGTCGCGACCGTCGCAAGACAGGTCCGCGCAGCGCTGCACCCGTGGCTGCGTCTCCCGACACCGGAGAAGCGCGGGGACCCGACGCCGGAGGCGGGCTCGGCGTGACGGTATGGGACGTGCCGGGGCAGGACCATGCGGTCACCGCGCTGCGCACCGCCGTGGAGCGTGACGAGGTGGCGCATGCGTGGGCGTTCATCGGGCCGACGGGCGTCGGCCAGGAAGCGGCCGGGCGCTGGCTCGCCGCCGCGCTGAACTGCGGATCGTTCACACCCCCCTGCGGCGCCTGCGACGTCTGCCACCGCTGTCTGCGGGGGGCGTACCCGGCGCTGTGGGAGTTCGTACCGACGGGCGCGTTTCACCGCGTCAGCGACGTCCGCGAACAGTGGCTGCGGATCGCGTCCCGGTCGCTGTCCGAGGGGCGGTACAAGGTGCTGCGCATCGTCGACGCCGACCGGATGAACGATGCGTCCGCCAACGCCTTCCTCAAAGGTCTGGAGGAACCGCCGCCGCGCACGGTGTGGCTGCTGGACATCACCGACCCCGACGAGATGCCGGACACGATCCTGTCGCGTTGCCGGACCGTGCGGTTCAACGCGTGGCGCGACGACGCGCTCGACGCGGAGGCGCGGCGGTTGGGCGTCACCGACGACGCCGAACGTGCGCTGGCGGTGCGCGCCGCGATGGGTTCGCCGCTCCAGTTGCGCCGCCTGGTCGGCGAACAGGGGCTGGACGATCTTCGCGCCCACCGCGCGTGGTTGTCGCTGCTGCGCGAGGGTGGACCAGGCATGGCGATCGTGGCGGCGCGCGCGCTCGACGACGAGATCAAGCGGCGGACCGCTGCGTTGAAGTCGGCCGGAAAGGCCGAACTCGAGGAGCTTGCGTCCCACTCGGCCGACGAACTGCCGGCGGGAGTGGTGCGTCAGCTCAACGAACGCGCCGTCAGACGCGAACGCGAGGCACGGGTGGTGACCGCGCAGGCCGCGCTGGACGATCTGGCCGGGTGGTTGCGCGACTGCCTGGTCGTGGGCGAGGGCGGTGCGCCGCTGATCCACGTCGACGACGCGGACACCGCGCGCGGTGACGCCGCAGCGCTGGGAGCACGCAACCTCATCGTGGCGCTGGACATGGTGCTGTCCACACGGGAGGCACTCGAATCCAACGTCGGGCAGGGCCTGACGATGGAGGCGTTGTTCCTGCAGCTGTCCGCTCTCGCCTACCGCTGACGTACCGCCGCGACCCAGACCTGCGGGGATGCAAGGAACGGGCTCGTGACACTGTGCTTGTTGCGATAGAGTTGCAATAAGCACGCCGACGGCCGGTTCGCCATGCACATTCCAGACGGATTCATCAACCTTCCCACCGCAGCCGCCACCTCAGTCGCCTCGGCTGGCGGCGTCGCGTACGCGCTGCGCGTGGCCCGCACCCGTCTGCTCGATCGCCAGATCCCCCTGGTCGGCGTCACGGCTGCGTTCGTCTTCGCCGTGCAGATGATCAACTTCCCCGTCCTCCCGGGCGTGAGCGGGCACCTCATCGGCGGGGCACTGGCTGCCATCCTGCTGGGACCCTGGCTTGGCTGCCTCGTCCTCGCGACGGTGCTCATGGTGCAGGCGATCGGCTTCGCCGACGGCGGCATCACGGCCCTGGGCGCCAACATCTCGCTGATGGCACTGATCACGGCGGCCGGCGGCCACTACCTGTTCCGGGCGCTGACGGCCGTCCTGCCGCGGGGGCACCGGTCGTTCATCGCCGCCACGGCGATCACCGCGTGGACGACCGTGTTCGTCGCGAGCGGCCTCGCCGCGCTCTACATCACCTACGGCGGCTTCGCCGGCGCGCAGCAGGCAGCAGTCATCATCCCGGTGATGCTTGCGATCCACGCCGCCATCGGTGTGGGTGAAGCCTTCATCACCACGGCTGTCGTGATGGCCGTCCTCAGCGCCCGCCCCGACCTCGTCGCCAACGCGGACCGCCTGCAACCCGCAGAGCGGCGCCGCACGCGCACCTCGTCCCGCGCTCTTGTCGCCGGCGGAATCGTGGCCGCGTTCATCGCCGCGGTCGGGCTCTCCTCGTTCGCGTCGTCCCAGCCCGACGGCCTCGAAGCAACCGTGATGCGAACGCAATGCACCGCCGCGGCCGATCCGGCAGCCTGCCTGGAGGCAGCAGCCAGCGATCCGGTGTTCACCGCCTCGCCGTTGCCGGACTATTCGGTTCCGTGGGTCGCGGGGTTCGTCGGGGTGGTGGCGTGCCTCGCCGTGGGTGCGGGGTGGATGCGCACCGTTCGGCGGCGCCCCCAGCCGACCCCAGTGCGTCCACGGGAGCGCGAACCCAGCCTGCGGTGAGCGGCGCCCACGGGCACGGGGCCGCCGGCGTGGAGGCCGTCGCCGCTCGCGACTCGGCGATCCACCGCCTCGACCCCCGCGCCAAGATCGTGTGCCTGATCCTGGTGGCGGTGGTCGCAGCGTCGACACCGGCGGGAGCGTGGAGTGCCCTCCTCGTGCAACTCGGCGTGGTCGTGGCGGTCGCCGTGGTCGCCCGACTACCGCTGCGCTACACGCTGCGGCGCATGGTCATCGAGGTCCCGTTTCTCGTCGCCGCACTGGTACTGGTCGTCGTGGCCGGCGACGGCGGCGTCCGAGGACTGACGCTCGCTCTGAAGCTGACGACGAGCGTGGTCGCCATGATCGTCCTCAGCTCCACGACCCCGTTCCCGCGGCTGCTGCACGGCTTCGAGGCGCTTCGGACTCCGCGCGTGATCGTGCTGATCGTGTCGTTCATGTGGCGCTACCTGCATGTGCTCGGCGAGGAGTGGCACCGCATGCGCATCGCACGCCAGGCGCGGGGCCACACCGCACGGTGGCTGTGGCAGGAATGGTCGCTCGGACCGGTGGTAGCGGCGCTGTTCCTGCGGTCGCTGAGCCGCGGCGAGCGGGTGTATCTGGCGATGGCCAGCCGCGGCTTCGTCGGCACGGCACCGGCCACGACGATGACGCCGCTGTCCCTGGACGCGGCAGACGCGATGTTCGCCGCCGCGCTGACCGCAGCGGTGATCGCCGCCCGGACGGTGCTGGTATGACCCCACCGATCGTCGAGCTGGACGACGTCCACTTCGCGTACCCGGACGGTCAGCACGCGCTCGACGGGGTGACGCTGTCGTTCGGCGCCGGGGAACGCGTCGCGGTGCTCGGACCCAACGGCGCCGGAAAGTCGACGCTGTGCCTGCACCTCAACGGCATCCTGCGCCCCCAGTCGGGGACGGTCCGCATCGGCGGCACCGAGATCGACGATTCATCTCTGACGGAGGTCCGGCGGCGGGTCGGCGTCGTGTTCCAGGATCCAGACGACATGTTGTTCATGCCGACCGTGGCGCAGGATGTGGCGTTCGGCCCGGCAAACCTGGGGCTGGATCGCGACGCGGTGCAGCGGCGTGTGGACAGCGCTCTCCAGATGGTGGGAATGACCCACGTCAGGGACCGCCCGCCCCATCACCTGTCGTTCGGGCAGCGCAAGCGCGTCGCCGCTGCGGCAGTGCTCGCGATGGAACCTGACGTCCTGGTGCTCGACGAGCCGTCGAGCAATCTCGACCCGCGATCCCGCCGCGAGTTCGCCGAGATCCTCGACGCGCTGCCGCAGACCCTGGTGATGGTGACGCACGACCTGCCGTACGCCTGGCAGCTGTGCCACCGCGCGGTGATCGTCGACGAGGGGCGCGTCGCCGGCGACGGTCCGATCGATCACATCCTGGCCGACGACGCGTTGCTGGACGCCCACGCCCTGGAGCTGCCGGAGGGATTCTCGCTCCCGACGCAGCGGTGATTCAGCTGCGCGCTACGCCGAGTTCGTGGAACGTGACGTCAGGGTGGTCCTCGGTCGCCCACTGGAGGGCGTAGTCCGACGTGAACAGCACCAGCCACCGGCCGCTGCTGTCCTGGCACAGCACAGTGCCGCGCTGACCGCGAAGCTTCTGCGCGTCGTCCGCCGACACGGCGCGCGCGAACTGCCACGGTGTGGGCGACAGGGCGATGTCGCAGTTGAACTCCGTCTGCATGCGGTAGGACGCCACCTCGAACTGCAGCTCGCCGACTCCCGCGAAGATTGGTTCCTGGTCGCCGTATTCCGGCCGGCGCAGGACGTGGATCACGCCCTCCTCGTCGAGCTTCGAGATGCCGCTGCGGAACTGCTTGTACCTGGAGGTGTCGCGGTTGCGCACCGTCGCGAACCGCTCCGGAGCGAACGTCGGGATGGGAGGAAACCTCACCGCCGGGCCGACGTGCAGCGTGTCTCCGGGTAGCAGTCCCGACGCGTTCACGACGCCGACGATGTCGCCTGGCACGGCTGCCTCCACCGTCTCGCGGTCCTTGGCGAACAGTTGGTGCGCGTACTTCAAGGTGTACGACCGGCCGGTTCTCGCATGCACGGCGTTCATTCCCCGCTCGAAGCGTCCGCTGTTGACTCGCATGAAGGCGACGCGGTCGCGGTGGCGGGGATCCATGTTCGCCTGGATCTTGAAGACCTGCGCCGCGAACGGGGCCTCGACGGGCCGGCTACCCGGGGGGTCGACGCTCGGTTGCGGCCCCGGTGGGGGGGCCAACTCGGCGAAGCCCTCCAGCAGCAGGAGTACGCCGAAGTTGGCAAGCGCGCTGCCGAAGAAGACCGGCGTCTGCTTCCCCTCCAGAAAGGACTCCCGGTCAAGTTCGACGCCGTCCAGATCCAGCAGCTCCAGCTCCTCCATCGCCGCCTGCCAGCGCAGGAGCGGCGCGATCTGTGGGCCCGCTTTTCCCAGCGCCACGCGATCCTCGTCGCCGACGCGCGAGCCGTGCGAGGTCCGGTCGAAACGCACCAGCTCTTGCGCCCGGCGGTCGACGATCCCCTCGAACTCGGGTCCGTCGGCGACTGGCCATGTCAACGGGACGGGCTGCAGGCCGATCTGCTCGCTGATCTCGTCGAGAAGCCCCAACGGCGGCAGCCCCGGACGGTCGCACTTGTTCACGAACGTCACGATCGGCAGCCCGCGGTCGGCGCACACCTTGAACAGTTTCAGCGTCTGTGGTTCCAGTCCCTTGGCCATGTCCAGCACCATGACCGCAGCGTCCGCCGCGCAGAGCGTTCGGTAGGTGTCCTCCGAGAAGTCCGCGTGGCCGGGGGTGTCCAGCAGGTTGAATCGCCATCCCCGCCACTCGAAGTGCAGAACGGTGGACGAGATCGAGATGCCCCGCTGTTTCTCCAGCTCCATCCAGTCCGAGGTCGCGGACTTGCTCTGGCGGCGTGACCTGACCGCACCGGCCTCCTGGACCGCGCCGGCGTACAGCAGGAACTTCTCGGTCAGCGTGGTCTTCCCGGCGTCGGGGTGACTGATGATCGCAAAGGTGCGTCGCGTGGCGATCTCGCTGCGTAGCACGGTGTCGGTCGACGTCATGAGTACAAC
>WHTG01000240.1 GCA_009377835.1 Nitriliruptorales bacterium | reverse complement strand
AGCTCCCGCTCGACGTCGACGTTGGGAAACACCTGGTCGGTTACGACGACACGCCATGTGGCCACGGTCACATCTCCGGTCGTGGTGAGCCGGACCGCTCGCGCGGCCGGACGCAGAGCGTAGGAAGGGCACGCTCCCGGGCAGTATGTCCGCAGGATCAAATCCGTTTGGCGTCGCACACAAATGGGCGGGGCAGCATTGCCGCCTACCATGCGCTGGCCGGTCGTCGCACACCAGGGAGTGTCATGGAGCCACAGGTACGGGTCGTCGAACCGCACGAGCTGGACTCGAACACGCCGCAAACCCCCGGATTACTTCGAGAGGTCGCCTTCGACGGCCGGAATCCCGACGCGAAGGTCCTCAGCGCGTTCCTGTCCAGCGTCGAACCGGGTGCGGCGACCGGGGCGCACCACCACGGCGACCAGGAAACGGTGCTCTACGTTCTGAACGGGCGCGCGCGGTTCCGGTACGGGCCACGGCTGGAGCATGTGACCGAGGCGGGGGAGGGGGCCTTCGTCTTCATCCCGGCCGAGATCATCCACCAGGAGATCAACGCTTCGGCCGATGAGCCCACGTCATGGGTCGTCGTGCGGTCCGCTCCGGATCCGATCGTCGTGAACCTGCCGGAGCTCGACGACATCGCCGAGAAGCCGCTCCGCCGGCACGCCGACGCCGAATGACAGGGAGCACCAGGTGACCGAGAAGAACGGCGCCGCGCGCGTTCCCCTGCGTCGCGACGCCCAGCAGTGGGTCTACGACTGGGTCGTCAAGGAGACCGGCAAGGTCTTCCACTTCCAGGGCGATGGCCGTGGCCCGTTGCCGCCATCGGTGCGCAGCCACGCGATGATCGCCAAACATCTCGGGTTGCAGGCGAAACGGGTCGAGACGGTCGCCGCCGAGGAGGCCGCCGCCGGCCACGACGAGACGGCGCTCGACTGGTACTTCGACGCGGCGACGTTGTATGCCGAGGCGCAGCACACGGTGCTCGCGGCGACCGACGAGAAGCGGTTCCTCCACGGCGCCTCGCTGCGCTGCTACGACGAGGTACGCGCACGCGCCCCCTACACGATCGAGCACCTCGACATCCCATGGGGCGACACCGTCGTCTCCGGGAACCTTCATCTCGTCCCAGGTGACGAGCCGCGGCCCCTGGTCTTCTTCATCCCCGGTTGCGACATGACCAAGGAGATGGCACCGCATCCGCACTTCAACCACGCGCTTCAGCGGGGCATGCACGTGTTCGTCTTCGACGGACCCGGGCAGGGCGAGAGCAACATCCGCGACATCGTGCTGACGCCCACCAACTATGAAGGCGCCGCGAGTGCTGCGTTGGACGTGCTGCTCGAGCGGCCGGAGGTCGACGGGGAGCAGGTGGGCGTTCTGGCGCTGAGCTTCGGGTCCTACTGGGGCGTCCGCCTCGCCGGGACCGACCACCGGATCGCGGCACTCGCGGCGCCGTGGTCGTCCGTCTGCGACAAGCGCTACCTCATGGAGCAGGAGTCTCCGCGTTACAAGCAATTGTTCGCGTACCTCACCCGCTCCCGCTCGGAGGCCGAACTCGACGAGTTCGTCGCCGGGATGGTCCTGGACGACGTCGTTGGCAACATCACTGCACCGACGCTGCTCGCCGTGGGCGAGTACGACCCTCGCAGCCCGCTGGAGGAGGTCTACGACTTCTACGACGCGATCACCGCGGACAAGGAGCTATGGGTCTTCGGCGATCAGCATCACATGGCTTCGGTGCGGCTCGCGCCGGCCGCCCTGTGGAGCTTCGACGCATACCAGTTCTCGATGGACTGGCTGCGCGACCGCCTGAACGGCCGGCCCATGACGAACAACGGCGAGGTCACCTTCCTCGAACCCGGACGTGGGGGTGGCGGACCCCACGGCGAGGCGGTGGGGCACCACCGGCGGTGGTACGAGAACGTGTGACCCCGGGCGAGAGCGGTGCGCGGCTATCCCAACAGCGACTTCGCGATCCGCGCGTGGACGCCGCGGACACCGTTGACGATCTGCGTAACGGACAGGTCGACGGCCACCGAGCACAGCGCGTACGCGTCCGCTCTGTCCATGCCGCGGTGTTCGACGAGGAGCGCAATCATCTCGCGCACCGCCATCCGCGAGGCCTCCAGCAGGTCTTCGTCGACACCGAGCGTGATCCAAGCGTCAGCGGTCTCGGCCCGCAGCCCGCATGGCTCGTCCGTCGCGACGATATCGACCCGCAGCACGACGTGGGACATGCCCGTCTCGATCGCGCTCGTGCACACCTCCCCGTGGCCCTGTCGCGAATGACCGTCGCCCACGCTCAACAGCGCACCCTCGACCTGGACCGGCAGGTACAGGGCACACCCCGCGCCGGCATCACGCAGGTCCAGGTTCCCGCCGAAAGAACCAGGTCGCAGCGATCCGTGGTGACCGGGTTCGCGGGGGGCCACCGCGACGATGCCCAGCATGGGTTCGAGTGGGACTGTGACGCCGGCGAGCTGAGTCGTCATCGCGGCCAGGTCGTGGCGGAAGTGCTGCAACCGTCCCTCGGGGAACTCCTCGGGCAGCAGTCCCGTGGCGAACTCGGCCGGCAGGTGGAAGTTGTAGCCGTGCTCCCGCACCTGCAGCTCGAGGATCTGCACGCGGAGCATGTCGCCCGGCCTGGCGCCGCGCACTTCGATCGGTCCCGTGAGGGTGTGTGCACCGACATCCGGGAAGACCTCCGTCTTGAGCCGGATGAACTCCTCGAGTGTCGTCTGTGGCGTGATCGCGTCGTTGAAGTGCGTGAGGGTCTGTGTGACGACGGTGTCGCCGGAGTCGATCGACAGGGTCGGCGGATACGCGTTGTCGATCGAACCGACCCGGGTGGCGTCGTCGGCGGCACGCAGTTCATGCACGGCCATGGTCGCCCCTCTCCCCGCACCGGCGGCTGGAGGGCCAGAGTGTAGTGGCAGTATGCGCGGCCGGCGCCGGCCGGCGGGGTCGGGCTCCTGGGTGGATACAGAGGTCGGTGACGCCGTCGTCGAGTGCACGTCGTCGCGCCGGTGGTCGGGCCCGGCAGCTGGTAGCCGCGGTCGCTCAGACGATGCCGTCGGCGCGGAGTCGCGCGATCTCCGACTCGTCCAGTCCGAGCAGCCCGCCGTAGATTTCGGCGGTGGCGCTGCCTTGTGGGCTCCCCGCGTGCCGGATGACCCCCGGCGTGTGGCTGAGGCGGGGGAGGACACCTGGCATGCGCAGCGGCCCAAGCTCGTCGTCGGGTACCTCTGCGATCGCGCCGCGCGCGGCGAGATGTGGGTCGTCGCTGAGGTCCGCCATGTCCGCAACCGGCGCCACTGGGACGTGCGCCGCGACCAGCAGCGCGAGCAGGTCGTCGCGCTTGATGCCCGCGACCCACTGCGCCACGACCTCGTCGACTTCGTCGGCGTGGGCGAGCCGCGCGGTGTTGTTGACGAAGTGCGGGTGCTCGTTGAGATCGGTGCGGCCCATCGCGGTGAACAGTCTGCCCGCGACGCTGTCGGCGCTACCCGCGATTGCCACCCACCGGTCGTCGGCGGTGCGGTACAGGTTGCGCGGCGACGATGTCGGAGCCCGGTTGCCGTGGCGCTGCGCGATCTCCCCGAGCTGGTCGAACTCCAGAAGCTGGTTGCCGTGGAATGAGAACAGGCCTTCGAGCAGCGCGGTGTCGACGACCTGTCCCCGCCCGTCCGGCGAGGCGTCGCGCGCCCGCAGGGCGAGCACCACGCCCAGTGCCGAGTACAGCGCGGCGATGGAGTCAGCCAGCGGGATCGGAGGGAGCGTCGGCGGACCGTCGGGCTGGCCGGTCATGTGGGCGAAGCCGCTCATCGCCTCGGCCAGCGTGCCGAACCCGGGGCGGTCGCGGTAGGGGCCGGTCTGGCCGAACCCCGAGATGCGGACGACCACAACACCGGGATTGGCAGCCGCCAGCCGGTCATACCCCAGGTTCCAGCGCTCCAGCGTGCCGGGCCGGAACGCCTCGATGACGACATCGGCGCGCGTCGTCTCCAGCAGGCGCACGAACAGGTCTTGGCCGGCGGGCCTGTTCAAGGCAAGGTTGACCGGACGCTTGTTGCGGTGGAGGAACTTGGAGTACAGCCCCACTCCGTTGCGGGACTTGCCGAACGCGCGCAGGGGGTCACCCGTGGCTGGGTGCTCGATCTTGATCACGTCCGCACCGAAGTCGGCAAGGAGCATCCCGACCATCGGACCGGCGACGAGCTGACTGCAGTCGATCACCGTCACTCCGGTCAGCGGGAGGCGATCGCCCGCCGGCGCTGCCTCCGTCATGTCGCGTCCTCCCCGAGCATCAGCTGGTGTCGTCGGTTTCCATCCACGCCACCACGGTGCCGACGTCGATCGTCTCGTCGTTGCCGACGACGATCTCCAGCATGGT
>WHTG01000157.1 GCA_009377835.1 Nitriliruptorales bacterium | reverse complement strand
CGGCCGTCGAGGCGGCCGCGCAGCGTCGGGCCGCGGCAGCGGCAGCGCGGCGCACCCGCACCGCCGCAGCGGCTTCCGCGCCGGCCCCCGCCCCCACCGGCGCCGCACTGCAGTGGCCCGCGAACGGGCCCAAAACCAGTGGCTACGGGTGGCGGACCCACCCGATCTTCGGCACGAGCCGTTTCCACGCCGGCATCGACATCGGAGCGGGGTACGGCGCAGCCATCGTCGCGGCGGACAGCGGTGTCGTCGTCTCCGCCGACAGCCGCGGCGGCTACGGCAACACGGTCGTCATCGACCACGGAGGCGGGATGGCAACGCTGTATGCGCACCAGTCGTCGATGTCGGTCTCGGCCGGTCAATCGGTCAGCCGCGGCCAGGTGATAGGCGCCGTCGGGTCCACGGGCTATTCCACGGGGCCGCACCTGCACTTCGAGGTCCGGGTGAACGGCGCCACGCGTGACCCCATGAACTACTTCTAACCGGGCCGCCTGGGCTACCGCCGGTCGCGGGCGAAGGCAGTCGTGTAGCCGTCCGCTCGTTTCTTCGGGCGTTCGGCCGGTTCTGCCGTCGTAAACGACGAAGCAACACCGTCGGTGGGTTCAGCGGCGGCCGAGGCGCTGTACGTCACGGCGCGACCCGTGGCAGGCTGGCCGTATGCTCGCTCGACTTGTCGCCGTCCTGTGCGCCGTGGTGCTGCTCGCCGGCGTCGCGACGGTCTCGTACGACTACGGCGCGCGGAACCACAATCCCGCGGCACTCGTGGGCTCCGGGGACGCTACCGGGAAGCTGGACTTCCTGGAGGAGATCCTGCACACGCTGCGCGCGGACTCGGTCGAGGCGCCCAAGGACGACACGCTGATCGACGGCGCCGTGGAGGGGCTCCTCGGCGCCCTGGACGATCCATACGCGCGCTACTACGACGAGGACGCCTTCGACGATTTGAATGCGATGCTCGAAGGCGGGTTCTCCGGCATCGGCGTCGTCATCGAGGAAACGCCCAAGGGCCTCGTGATCGTGACGGTGTTCGAGGGGACTCCCGCGCGGCGCGCCGGCCTGCAGGAGGGGGAACGCATCGTCAGCGTCGACGGGACACCCGTCGCGAAGTATCCCACGGACGTCATTGTCGACCGGATCAAGGGTGAGGAAGGCACGGAGGTGACCCTGGGACTCGCTGGGGGCTCCGAAGGCCGCCGCGAGGTGACCCTGACCAGGGCACGCATCGAACTGCCGAACGTCGAGTCGCGGCGGCTGGCCGACGGGTCCGGGTACGTGCAGATGCGGCAGTTCACCAAGGGCGTCGCCGACAAGGTCCGCTCCGAGGTCACCCTGCTGCTCGACGACGGCGCACCCGGTATCGTCCTGGACCTGCGCGGCAACCCGGGCGGATTGCTCGGCGAGGCGGTGGACGTGGCCAGCGTCTTCATCGAAGACGGCCCCATCGTCGAGGTGAGGGAGCGTGGCGAGACGACGCGCTCGTACACCGCGAAGGGGGATGCGCTGGAGGGCGTCCCGCTGGTGGTCCTGGTCAACAAGGGTTCGGCCAGTGCCAGCGAGATCGTCGCGGGAGCGATCCAGGACAGCCAGCGTGGCCTGCTGGTGGGACAGCGCACCTTCGGCAAGGGGACGGTCCAGACCATCCACCGGCTCGACGCCGGCGGTGGCGTGAAGTACACGACCGCCAAGTACTTCATCCCCTCCGGCGACTCCATCGAGGAAGTCGGCGTGGAACCGGACCGTGTCGTCAGCGGCGCGCGTAAGCAGCTGGCCACGGCCCGTCGGGAACTGCGTGAGCTGATCGCCGCGCGCTCCGACGGCACCGGCTAGGGCGGCTGTGGCCAAGAAGCCCGGTGACGACACGATCGTGGTGAACCGGCGGGCGCGGTTCGACTACGACATCGACGAGACCATCGAGGCGGGCCTGCTGCTGCAGGGCACAGAGGTGAAGTCCCTCCGGGCGGGCAAGGGGTCCATTGCCGAGGCCTTCGCGATGATCCGCGGTGACGAAGCATGGCTGGTCCAGGCGCACATCCCGGAGTACGAGTTCGGCAACCGCGCGAACCACGACCCGACCCGGCAGCGAAAACTCCTCGTACACCGGCGCGAGATCGAGCGGATGGCGAAGTTCACCCAGGAACAGGGTCGAACGCTGGTCCCGATGAAGCTGTACTGGAAGGGCGGCAGGGCGAAACTGCTCGTCGGGCTGGGGGTGGGGAAGGCGCGCCACGACAAACGCCAGGACATCGCCAAACGCGACGCCGACCGCCAGATCAGCCGAGCCCTTCGGGACCGCCAGAAGGGCTAGCCACCCGTGGCGTCCGCATCCCAGGCGCTGCCGACCGCGTGACGCGGGGATACCACGCCGATATCATGGGACTGCAGCATTGAAAACCGAACTCGGGGGTGACTGGCTTCGACAGGTGCTGGTCGATCCCGAAAGAGCGAGCCGAGTACGTCACGTCATCTCGCAAAACTGTCGTGGCAAACCAATAAGTGCCAACGAACCTGTTGCACTGGCGGCTTAACTAGCCACCCGTCCGCCCTCATTCGCCTGAGGTGAGGGGTCGGGCGTCGCTATCAGGCTCCACCTGCCGGCCTTTCGCCGCGGGCCGGTGGGGACATCTTCGCGGCGTACGGCTGCCGAGGGGTCTGGACCCGGGACCAGGCGGCCCGACAATGCGCCGGGTCCTACGCTCGTAGCGCTTTCGGAGTCGAGGCATCTGGACCGGGGTTCGATTCCCCGCACCTCCACCACTGGTTGCATCCGCGTGACCGCGGACCCATGACGGGCGACGCCGCGTCGCTTACCATCTGCACTTCACCGCACGCTGGTGGCGGTGGCCCTCCGAGACGGGTGACTGCGTGCTGACCGACGACCTGCGCAACACGTTGGCACACGCTGACGCGCCTGGGATCTGGGCTGCGCTCGCGGCGGCCACTTCGGACGGGTTGCTGGTGGTGGCACCGGACGGCGTCATCGTGGCGATGAACGAGCGGTTCGGGCAAGTGTGGGGGCTGCCGCAGGACGTCCTTCGCACGCGCGACGACGAACAGGCCCTGGCGGCCGCTGGCGAACTCACCGCGGATCCGGAGGGGTTCATCACCCGTGTTCGGGAGATCTACGCAAACCCGACGCAGCGAACCCACGACGAGGTGCAGCTGCGCGACGGTCGGGTGCTGGACCGCTATGGCACGCCGCTGCATGACGCCGGGGGCGACTATCTCGGATGGGCTTGGCACTTCCGGGACGTCACGGCGCAGAAGGCGACCGAGGCGGACCTGCGCCGACTGGCCGAGACACTGCAGGCCAGCCTGCTGCCACCGCGCCCCCCGACGATCCCGGGACTGGAGGTCGCAGCGCGGTACCGCTCCGCGCACGAGGCAGTCGCGGTTAGCGGTGACTTCTACGACGTGTTCCGTCTGCGCACGAACGACTGGGGGCTGGTGCTCGGCGACGTGTGCGGCAAGGGCGTGCACGCAGCGCGCCTCACCGCACTCGCCAGGTACACCGTCCGGGCGGCGGCAGGCCACCACCAGGATCCTCCCAACGTTCTGGCGGAGCTGAACGACACCCTTTTGAGCGACCCCGACCTGGGGGAGCGCTTCGCGTCCGCGATCTACGCCGTGCTGCAGCATGACGTTTGCGGCGCCTGGCTGACGCTGGGCGTTGCCGGCCACCCGCTGCCGATCGTCGTCCGCCGCGCGGGGTACATCGACACCCGCGGCCAGCCCGGGTCACTGCTGGGGTTGTTCGAGGAGATCAGTGTCGGCGAGGACAGGGTTGGTCTGGGTCCCGGCGACGCGATCGTGTTCTGCACCGACGGCGTGACCGAAGCGCGAAACGACAAGGGAGAGGAGTTCGCAGACGACGCGCTGGCCGAGGTGCTGCTGGCGAACACACAGGTGGACGCCGAAACCCTCGCCGACGCGGTCCTCCGAGGGGTGACCGCCTTCAGTGACCGTCCGGCGACCGACGACATCGCCGTGGTGGTCGTGCGCGTCCCGCCGGAGAGCGCCATGGCCCCCGAGACGCGGCTGGAGACGGCCCTTGGAGCGGATGCCCAATCGCAGCTTCCCGGGTACCCGGTCGGGCAGCCGCACTGGGGCGTTGCGCGGCGACCCGCACCACCGCGGGAGGCGCGGCTGAAGCTGGCGGGTGAACCGGCCAGCGCCTCCGCCGCGCGACGGTTCGTACGCGGGGTGCTCCGCAGCTGGCGGATGTCGGAGTTGATCGACGCGGACATCGAGCTGCTCACCAGCGAAGTCGTCGGCAACGCCGTGCGCCACACCGACGCCCCGTTCACCGTGATCATGCGCTACGACGGCGAGCACGTGCGTGTCGAGGTGTCCGACAACGCACCCGAACTGCCACGGCTGCTGCACGTCGGTCCGGACGCCACCGGCGGGCGTGGCATCCGGATTGTCCACGACATCGCCGGTGCGTGGGGTGTCGAGGCGACGGAGCACGGCAAGCGGGTGTGGTTCCAGCTGCCCGTTCCGCAGTGACGGCCCAGGACGGGCCCAACCCGTGGCTTCGGCGGCGACCGCTGAACATCGCGCACCAAGGAGGAGCCCTCGAGGCGCCGGCGAGCACGATGTGCGCCTTCGCCACCGCTCTGGACAACGGAGCCGACAGCCTCGAGCTCGACGTGCATGCCACGGCCGACGGGCATCTTGTGGTGCTGCACGACACCACGGTCGACCGCACGACTGACGGCAGCGGGCCGGTCGACCAGTTCACCTTGGACCAGATCCAGCGCCTCGACGCCGCCTGGTGGTTCGTGCCAGATGAGGGCGTCGTGACAGGCCGGGACGACCGCGACTACGCGCTGCGGGGCGTCGCTGCGGGCCTTCGGCCACCTCCCGCCGGATTCACCGCCCACGACTTCACGATCCCGACGCTTGCTGACGTCTTCTCCGCGTTCCCGGGGGTGCATGTCAACATCGACATCAAGAACACCGCGCCGCAGACGGTGTCCTACGAGGCGGCGCTGGCGCGGCTCATCGAGCGCCACGACCGGTTCAGTGACGTGATCGTCGGGTCGTTCCACGACAGCGCGCTGAACAGGTTCAAGGAACTCCTTCCGCACGTTTCGACGGCGGCGGGACCCGCGGAGGCGGCGCGGTTCTGGTCGGCGGCGCAGGTCGGTGGGGCCGGTCTAGCCCTCCCGCAGCACCACGCGCTCCAGGTCCCGCGGCAGTATCGGGGGCTGGACGTAGTGGACGAGCAGTTCGTCGCGGCAGCGCACGCGAACGACCTTGCGGTCCACGTGTGGACGATCAACGACGACGAGACCATGTCGTGGCTCCTCGGCATCGGTGTCGATGGCCTCGTCACGGACCGCCCGCAGATCCTCGCCGGGGTCCTGCGGCGGGGTGACTAGTGTTTTTTGACCGGGCTCAAGTTGACCCGATGGGCCTGTCTTCGTGCCGACCCATCCGGGAAGACTTTCCACATTCCGATTGCGCCGCATGAGGACGAATGACTGAACGCCCCGAACAGGTGCTCGCGGCTCACCACGGCGAGTCCCTGGATGACGACGCCTGGGCGCGGAGGCACCGACTCCTGCTGTGGCTGCTTGCGGCGCACATTCCCGGGCTGGCTGCGGTGGCGGCCATCGCCCGGCATCCTCCGGGACTGGCGCTGGTGGAGGTTTTCTGCGTTCTGGTGGCGCTCGCGGGCGGTGTCGTCCTGGGGTCTCGTGCACTGCGCTCGGCGGCCGTCGCCCTCGGCCTCGTCGTCGGTGGGTCCGTCCTCGTCCACGTGACCGGCGGCATCGCGGTCTCGCACCTGCACTTCTTCGTGGTGCTTGGACTCGTCGCGCTGTACCAGGATTGGCGCCCGTATCTGGTCGCGGTCGTGTACGTCGTTCTGGGCTACGCCGTCGGGGGTGTCCTGGCTCCGGAACTGATCTACGACGATCCCAGCGCACTGCAACAGCCCTGGCGCTGGTCGGCCATGCACGCGGGCTTCATCCTTGCGGTGAGCGGAGCGCACGTGCTGCTGTGGAAGCACACCGAGCGCCAGGGACGGGCCGCTTACGAGTACTACACCCAGCTGTACGAAGGTGAACGTGCGGTCGTCGCGCGGCTGCGCCAGACCCAGATGGTCAAGGACGAACTGGTCGGGGTCGTCGGCCACGAGTTCCGAACACCGTTGACGGCGATCCAGGGGTTTGCGCGCACCCTCGAGGCCCGGTACGACCGCATGGATCGCGAGGCCGTGCAGACGTGCACTCAGGCGATCGAGCGTGAGTCGAAGCGCTTGACCCGGATGGTCGCGAACCTGCTCATCGCGTCAGAGGACATCGAACCCTCCGACACCGACCGCTGCTCGCTCAACGAGGCCGTCGACCGGGTCGTGCGCGACATCGTCGAGACGCTGCCCGTGGCGGGACGCAACATCCCTGTGCACGTGCCGACGACACACGTGGTGCGTGTGGCGCGCGAACCCACCTACCAGCTGCTGTTCAACCTCATCGACAACGCGGTGAAGTTTGCTGCGCCGGCTTCCGACGTCCGCGTCACGAGCCGTGGAGAGGATGACTGGATCGTCCTGGAGGTCACCAACGTCGGGACCCCGATCGACCCAGGCGACCGTGAGCGCATCTTCGACGCGTTCGTACAGGCGGATTCCTCCAGCACACGCCGCTACGGGGGGATGGGACTGGGCCTGCACATCGTGCGCAAGATCGTTACCGCCTACGGCGGCAAGGTCGGCGTTTTCGGCGACGGGCCGGTCGTCATCCTGCGGGTGTGGTTGCCCAGGGCGGGGGACAGCGAGCAGCCGCCGCAGTCAGACGCGCCCAGCCTGTCGATCGACCTGCGGACGTCGCCACGGACGGAGCCGCGCGGCCTCTAACCTGGGGCTGTGAACCCGAAAACACGACGACTGACCGAGTTCAGCCACGGCGCTGGGTGAGGCTGCAAGCTCGCCCCCGGCGAGTTGGCGCAGGTCCTGCGCCGTCTGCCGTCCCCGTCGCACGCTGATCTGATCCTCGGCACCGGTGACGACGCTGCCGTCTGGCGGCTGTCCGACGACCGGGCGCTGGTCGCCACGGTCGACGTCATCACGCCCATCGTCGACGACGCGCGCACCTGGGGCCGGATCGCGGCGACCAACGCGGCGTCGGACATCTATGCGATGGGCGGACGGCCGCTTTTTGGGCTGAACATCGTCGGATGGAACACAGAGGAACTCGGCGACGAGCTGCTCATCGAGGCGCTGGAGGGCATCGCCGAGGCCGCAGCAAACGGAGGATGGCTCGTCGTCGGCGGCCACAGCGTGGACGATCCCGAACCCAAGCTCGGCGTGGCGGTCGTCGGTGAAGTGCACCCGGACCGGCTGCTGACCAAGGTGGGGGTCCAGGCAGGCGACGCCCTGGTCCTGACGAAGCCACTGGGCGTCGGGATCGCGGTCACGGCGTTGAAGCAGGGCGCGGT
>WHTG01000280.1 GCA_009377835.1 Nitriliruptorales bacterium | reverse complement strand
TGCTCCCGCGTCCACTCCAGGACGTCCCGGAAGCAGTCGAGCAGCCGCGGCATGCGGTCGGGCGACCGCCGTCCGGCCTGCGCGTACGGGAAGTTGAAGCTGACCACGGTTGGACCCGCCGCAGCCGTGGCCGCGCAGATCCCGAGATGCGCCGGGTGGCGCAGACTCGAGCCCGCACCGTGCGCGAGTACGACCACCGGTCCGTTGCCCCGGGAGCCCTCCCACACCGCCACCGACACCGCCGGCACTGCGCCGCCGTTGCGGACGGGAATGCTCGTCATGGCGGTTTCGCTGATGCTGGACTCCTGACGCGGCGCACCGCGCGTCGAACGGCGCCGGATCGTAACCCCGCGCGGGTACCGTTTGGGGCGGGTGCCTACCTGACGAGGAGGATGCGGCAGATGCGCAGGGCGAGCCGCGTGATCGCTTTTGTCCTGCTCGGGATCATCGTCTACGTCGGGGTCACGATGCTCCAGGTCTGGCTCAGTGCCGGCCGTGACGAGCGTCGCACAGCGGACGCCATCGTCGTCCTCGGCGCCGCGCAGTACGACGGCGACCCCTCTCCGGCGCTGCGCGCGCGGCTGGACCATGCCGTGACGCTCTTCGAGGAAGATCTCGCGCCGGTGGTATGGGTGACGGGCGGCCGTCAGCCCGGCGACCGGTTCAGTGAGGCGTCGGCGTCATCGCGGTACCTCATCCGTCACGGCGTGCCCGATACAGCGGTGCAGCTGGAGACAAACGGCGTGAACACCTACGAGTCGCTTGCCGCGGCGGCGCGCTACCTGCGGGACCGGGGACAGCACAACGTGCTGCTGGTCAGCGACCCGTGGCACGCGCTGCGCATCGCCGCTACGGCACGAGAGGTTGGGCTGCGGCCGCGCGTGTCGCCGGCCGGGGGTGCCCAGGTGTCCGAGAACGGGCTGCGGCGGCTTACCCGCGAGACCGGCGCGGTTGCGCTCGGCCGGCTCATCGGCTTCCGGCGACTCACCAGCGTGGTCGATCGCTACTCGGCACAGAGCGAATAGACGTTCGCCGATTCCACCCACCGCGCCGGCGCCATTCCCCTCCAGCCCATGAGGTTGCCGGGACGATCATCGACCAGTCACGCCCCTGGCAGTGCCACCTGGTGCTACCGCGTCAGCCACATGCGCATCAGTGACAGCAGCTGGTCGATCTCGACCGGCTTCGTGATGTAGTCGGATGCGCCCGACGCAATGCTCTTCTCACGGTCACCGGTCATCGCCTTCGCCGTCAGCGAGATGATCGGCAGGCGCTGGAACTGCGGCATGCTGCGGATGGCCCGGCACGTCTCGTAGCCGTCCATCTCCGGCATCATGATGTCCATCAACACCAAGTCGACGTCCGTGTTGCGCAGCAGGAGGTCGATGCCCTTCTTGCCGTTCTCGGCGAAGAGCACGTCCATGCCGAAGCTCTCCAGCGCGCTGGTCAGCGCGAAGACGTTGCGCACGTCGTCGTCCACGACAAGGATTCGCCGGCCGACGAGCGCCTCGTCGATCGTGCGGCTGCGTTCCGCAGGCAAGGGCTGCGGGCGTCGGATGGGCAACGACCTCGCGGACTCCGCCGCGGCGTCTGGTGCGAGGAACGCCACGTGCGCCTCGTCATCTGCCACGTCGTGCTGCACGGTGACACTCGCAGACTGGTGCATGGGGACGTAGAGCGTGAACGTGCTGCCGGACCCGATATTGCTTTCTATGTGGATCTCACCGCCGAGCAACCGCGCGATCTCCCGGCTTATGGACAGCCCCAGGCCTGTGCCCCCGTAGCGACGGCTGGTGGTGCCGTCCTCCTGCTGGAACGCCTCGAAGATCAGTTGCAGCTTGTCCTTCGCAACCCCGACCCCCGTGTCCTGAACCGCGAACTGGAGAACCGCCTCGGCCTCTTTCAGCACGGCGTTGGAGAACGAGACCTCCTCCCCCGCCCTCGCGATCACCAGCTTGACCTCACCCGACTCCGTGAACTTGAAGGCGTTCGACAATAGATTGCGCAGCACCTGCTGCAGCCGCTGGCCGTCGGTCGTGATGGTCGGCGGGACGTCCGCGGCCAACTCGATCGAGAACGCCAGGTCATTCTCCTCCGCCACCGGCCGAAACGTGCGCTCGACGTATTCGCGGATCTCCTCCGGCTCGACCTCCGCCGGCGTGATGTCCATCTTCCCGGCCTCGACCTTTGACAGGTCGAGGATGTCGTTGATGAGTTCCAGCAGGTCGCTTCCCGCCGCGTAGATCGTGTTCGCGAACTCGATCTGCTGCTCGGTGAGATTCTCGTCGACGTTGTCCGCGAGCAGCTTGGTCAGGATGAGCAGGCTGTTCAGCGGCGTCCGCAACTCGTGCGACATGTTCGCCAGGAACTCGGACTTGTACCGCGACGACACCGCGAGCTGTTCCGCCTTCTCCTCCACACCGCGCCGCGCCAGCTCGATCTCGCGGTTCTTCAGTTCGATGTCCCGGTTCTGCTCCGACAGCAGGGCCGCCTTCTCCTGCAGCTCGGCGTTCGTCTTACGCAGCTCGTCCTGCTGGCTTTGCAGCTCACGCGACTGGCTCTGCAGCTCCTGCGTCAGCCGCTGCGACTGCTCCAGCAGTTCCTCTGTCCGCATATTCGCCAGGATCGTGTTGAGCACGACGCCGATGGTCTCCATGGTCTGGTCGAGGAAGGTGCGCTCGGTTTCTGTGAAGGGCCGCAGCGATGCGAGCTCGATGACGGCGAGCACTTGCTCCTCGAACAGCACCGGCAGGACGACGACGTTGATGGGGTCTGCCGACAGCAGCCCGGATGTGATCTGCAGGTGCGACGTCTTCGCATCGTGCAGGAGGATCGGCTTGCCCTCGACGGCTGACTGGCCGACGAGACCCTCGCCGAGCCTGAAGGAGCGGGCGGTCGCATCCGCCGGCGGGTAGCCGTAGCTGGCGATCAACCGAAGCGTCGGGTCCTCCGGGCTCGGATCCAGCATGAAAAAGGCACCGAGCTGCGCCGACGCCACGGGCGTCACCTCGGACATGATCAGCCGTGAGACGGTGCCCAGGTCACGCTGTCCCTGCAGCATGCTCGAGATCTTCGCGAGATTCGTCTTGAGCCAGTCCTGCTCGGCGTTGCGCTGCGTCGTGTCGCGCAGGTTCGCGATCATCTGGTTGATGTTGTCCTTCAGTTCGGCGACCTCGCCTTCGGCCTGCACCGTGATGGACCGTGTCAG
>WHTG01000175.1 GCA_009377835.1 Nitriliruptorales bacterium | reverse complement strand
CGAGCAGCTGTCCGTTGGCGTACTCGACACGGGTTCGCTGCGCGGCCTTGACGTCCTCGTTGTTCTAGGGGTCGCTGGGGTGCACCTCGACCAGCGTCGTGTCGCGCTCGCCGGCGCTGATCTGGACGTCGCCGACGACGACGTCGATGGTCGCCGAGATCGGTTCGGGGCTTTCGTACCTTGCCATGCGTGCTCCTGGTGCTTCGGGGTCGAGAACAAAGGTGGTGTCCCGGGGCCGGGCCCGGCGGTCACTTCACCCACCGTGTAGGAGTCGAGCCAGCTGTTGACGGACATCCGCTCGCGGCTCGCGGCCTGCTCGATGCTGGCCTTCAGCTGCTCTGGCAGGCGGAGGTTGATGCGCGCGACGGCGCCCTCGTCGCCGTCTGGTGGCGTGAGCGGCGGCGCGTTGGGAGCCGGCTCATCCCGGTCGTCGACCGGCGTCGGCGAAATCGGGCTCGCCGGCGCGCAGCCGCAGCTCGACCGAGCCGGGCGCGAGCTCCCGTGTGATCTCGTCCGACGCGGCCGACAGGGCGTCGAGCAGCATCAGCCGGATCGCCGACTCCAGCGGAGCCGTCAGGCGCTCAGCGAGTGCGCGGGCGTCCTCCCCGCCCGCTTCGGCGGCAACGGCGAGCTCGAGGCGGAGCTTCTCGACGTATGGTGTCAGATCTATGGTATCACTATGACACCATTTTGATGTCATTGCAAGAGCCATAATGGGGCCATGGTAAAGACGTCGTCGGCCCTCGCGTCCTTGCTGCAGGGGCGGTACGAGCGGGGCAGAGCAGGAACTGCTGGCGTGCGGTCGCCTGCGCTTTGGAGGCGCGGCCGTCGTGGTGACGCGCGGCCAGGAGTGATCCGATGCGCGCTGCATTTCACGTGGCGCTTTCGACTTCCGGACCAAGAGGTTTGGCGATGCCAGCCGACGGCAATTGAGGATGCGCCGTAGCCGCTCCCAGACCCGAGGGCCGTGCGGACGGAACGACCTTCAACCACTGGGAGTGACAATGTCGACAACGCAAAACCGTTCAGGCGCACGCTCGTTCAGCGATGTCTCGCGCCGATTGACCACCGAAACCAAGGCGTCGTTCAAGTCGTCTGAGTTCTGGGCCTACGTCCTCGTCGCTGCTGGGCTGTTCATCGCCTCGGCCGTTGTCGACGGTGAGGGCCCGGGTGGCTTCACGCCCACCGAGGTGTGGCGGCTCGTGACGTTCCTGACCATCGGCTACATGGTCAGCCGTGGGCTGGCGAAGGCGGGCAGCCGTGAGCCGTACTGGAGCGACGGCACCAACAGTGACCGCCGCTGAGACGATGCCGCTGCCCCCGCTCATGCGGCGCGACGCGCACAACCGACCCCAGGAAACCCCTCGCCGCCGGCGGGGGGTTCTTCCGCCATTCGGCAACACAGCCTGTCCCACCGACGCGAGAGAGGAGCTCCTGTGAGCACAGGACCAGAGCAAGGCTTGCCTGGCACGACACCCGCAGACGATGTTTCCACCACCGGTGGTCCGCCAGAGCCCGGCAGCACCGCCGCGCCGGCGGTCGACCAGGGCAAGCAGGTCGCGGCAGATGCGTCCAGCCAAGCGAGGTCGGTCGTGTCAGACGCCGGCGACCACGGCACGCAGGTCGCATCTGAGGCAGCCGAGGCCTCGCGCCAGGTCGGCCAGGCCGTCAAGGAACAGGTTGGCAGCCTGCGCTCCGAGGCGACGTGGCAGGCGCGCACCTTGATGAACCAGACGACCTCACAGCTGTCGGAGCAGGCGCAGACCCAAACCCAGCGCGCCGGCCGGGCCTTGCGATCGATTTCCGACCAGGCCGCGGCTCTCGCGGACGGCCGGACCGAGGACGCCGGTGAGCTGGGGCGCTACGCGCAGCAGATCTCCGAGCAGTTGCGTTCGCTGTCGCAGCGGCTCGAAGGCGGAGGGTTCCAGGGCGCACTGGACGACGTCCAGCGGTTCGCCCGCCGCCGTCCCGGCGCCTTTCTGTTGGGCGCCGCTGCGCTGGGTGTCGTCGCCGGGCGCGTGGCTCGTGGCGCCAAGGAGGCCGGCAGCGACGACACAGGCACGACACACTCGGCCCTGCCGCCGAGTGGCGTGGCGCCCGTCGCCGGCGTGCAGCGACAGGCCCTGGTCGAGGAGCCCGTGGGGCCTCCCATCACGCCCCCTATCACCGATTCCGTTGACCCGTCGACACCATCGGCGAGGTCTGTTCCCGACGAAGGTCGGCTGCGATGAGCCCCACGCCTGAAGACCAGTCAATGGGTGAGCTGTTCGGGCGCGTGACCAGCGATCTCAGCGCGCTGGTACGCCAGGAGATGCAGCTCGCCAAGGTCGAGATCAAGCAGGAGGTCCGTACCGCCGGCAAGGCCGGCGGCCTCATCGGCGGTGGCGCCTTCGCTGGCTACGTCGCCCTCCTGTTCGTGTCCGTCGCCGTGGCCCTGCTCATCGCGACGGTCTT
Organism: Nitriliruptorales bacterium; assembly: GCA_009377835.1. GTDB lineage: Bacteria > Actinomycetota > Nitriliruptoria > Euzebyales > Egibacteraceae > WHTG01. The sequence continues at coordinate 4,052 of WHTG01000175.1, read as the reverse complement.
GCCGGACGGCATGAGCGAGACCATGCGACACCTTGTCGGCTTCGTGATTGTCGGTGTCGTGTATGGCATCGCGGCGGCCGTCCTGCTGTCGAAGGGCAAGAGGGAACTCGACCAGGTCGACCCTGTGCCGCAACAAACCGTTGAGACTCTCAAGGAGGACGTGCAGTGGGCGAAAACCCGAACCAAATAAGACGCGACATTGAACGCACCCGGGCCGACATGGGGGTGACGCTCGACGAGATTGGCGACCGTGTGAGCCCTGGGCGGATCGTCGAACGCCGCAAACAAGGCATGCGCAATCGCTGGCAGTCGGTGCGCACGCGGGTCATGGGGTCGCCCGACGCATACACGTACCCGCGGTACGTCGGCACCGACCCGTACGCGACGCACGGCCCTGAGTCCACAGGAGGTGGGTCGACGCTCAGCGGCGTCACCGAGGGGGTGAGCAACGCGGCCGGTACCGTGAAGGACAGCCTGCAAACCGCGCCGCAGAACGTGCGACAGCAGACTCAGGGTGCGCCGCTGCTCGCGGGGGCGCTCGCTTTCGGCGCCGGCCTGCTCGCCTCGGCCCTGCTCCCACCGAGCGAAGCCGAAAAGCGTGCGGCCTCGACGATGCAAGACCAGGCAGAGCCGCTCAAGCAGCAGGTGAAGGAGGCCGCGCGCGACGTCGGCTCCACCGTCGCCGATGGTGCCAAGCGGGCGGCATCCCAGTTGAGCGACTCAGCCAAAGAGGCCGCTGAGCAGGTTAAGTCCGAGGCGCAGAGCGCGACGCAAGACGTCAAGGACAGCGCGCAATCCCACGCCGAGGAGGTCAAGGAATCAGCGCGGTCGTCGGCGTCGGATGTCTCAGACAACGCCCAACCGGCCGCCCACGACGCCCGCGACCCGTCATCTTCATAGTGACACCAGCTGCGCGGCGTCCGGCACGGGCGCCGCGCCGCTGCAACTCACCTCTCGGGAGGCTCTCCCTCTATTGCGCCAGTGCGCGGCGGGCGTCGTCGACGACACTGTTCAGGTTGACGCCGGTCTCCTGCTCGATGACGCGGCGCAGCACCAGCGGCACAGACTCCAGGGCCGCTGCGGTCCGCTCGAGCGCACTGCGCAGGTCGCGCATGCGGGCCGCTTCTTCGGCTGGCGTGACGAGATCGTCCACCACGGCACCTTCGGATCGCGAGCCGACCAGGGGCTCGGTCAGTCCGCGGACCCAGACCAGTGATCGGCGACCGGGGCCACGCTCCTCGACGATCGGTTCCACTGCGACCACCTCGTCGGAGCGGACGAAGCGACCGTAGCCCAGTGCGACGAGCTGGCCCGTCTGGATCCGCATGACCGCCTCCTGTGCGCCGTTGCGGTGAGTCTCGCTGCCAGACGGCGTGACTGCGAGGAGGCGGTCCTGCCACGCGGTCACGCGGGACGGGGACGCGCCGGTGGGACCGACGGCGACGGGGTCCGCGACGGCGAGGAGGTGCGCGAGCTTGCCGGCGGCTTCGACCCGCTGGTGTTCGACGACCCGATGACTCCCGACGAGTGGGCCAGCGAGTTCGCCAAGGGTGCTGCGATCGGCAACGTCTTCCGTGGCAAGTTGGTCGTCGGCGGGTTGAGCCTCGTGGGCGTCGTGCCGTACGTCGGCGACGCCGCGAACATCGCCGGCAAGGTCATCAAGTTCCTCGGCAGCAACAGGCACCTGGCCGACGACGCTTTCGCCGCGAATCGCGAAGGATGACTTCCCGACATCGCTGCGGGCAGACGTACTGCGCCCGTGTCCACCGCCGTGGCCAACGCGCTGCCCGCTGGCGGTGACGAGGTCGTCGCCACACAGAAGTGGTTCAAGACGTCGCAGTACGGCCTGGGCCGTGGGTGTCCTCGACGCACTCGACGACGCAGGGATCCGCTACGTGTTCCACCTCCCCATGAGTCAGCGATTCGACGAGATGACCGTCGCCGAGGCGGACGAGGTGGTCCGCGCGCTTGTGGAAGCACGGCCAGAATCCCGACGAGTTGCTGGACGCCTCGGTGGCCAGCCTCGAGTCCGTCCGGCTGCTCGACGGTGTCGTCTCGTACATCGGCGATGTGGTGATGGCAGCTGTCCCGGTGCCGCCTGGCGCCGCGGGCAGGAGTCCACCCGCGGCTACATCGACCAGAACCGGCCGGTGATCGGCCACGGCCACGATGAGCGCGCCGTCACGCGGGCGGTGCTCGGAGCGGCTCGAAGAGACCTGCGCGAGGCCGACGACCAGGACGACGCCGAGTTGCGCCGCCTTGTCGAGCGTTGGGTCGCCGCGCTGCAGCGAGCGGCGGGCGCCGAGGGTGGCGCTAAACCGCTGGTGGCGGCGGCGCTGAACGACGAGATCTCCGTCGAACCGGGAGACAGCGCCGGCGAGTGGATCGTTGGGCTGTTCGACGACGTCCGGCACGTCGTCGGGGACCGCGCCATCCAGCGGATCGCCGAGACCTTGCCGGCGGCTTTCATTGCACGTCGTTGGGCTAGGCGAGGGCGCGCTTTGAATAGCCCGTGAGGTCCTTGTAACCCTCCGACAGCGCCTTTAGCTCTGCTTCGCTGATCACGTCCTCGAGGCGGTCGAAGGGCTGGTCGCCGCTACGGGTGCAGACCTCCTGCAAGATCACATCGGGCGGCTCAACGCGGTTCTTGTAGACGATCTTGGTCGTGACGGGCAGCCGCTCGGCCTCGTACATCTTGAGCGCCTCCACGGGATCGTCGGCCTCCGCCATCGCCGTCGCCAGCGCCCGGCAATCCACGATCGCCTGTCCAGCGCCGTTGGACCCACGCGGGACCATCGGATGCGCCGCGTCACCGAGCAGCGTCAGGCGGCCGAAGGTCCACTGCGAGACCGGCTCCTGATCCACCATCGGGAACTCCAGGATCGCATCGGCCGCACGCAGGACGCTGGGCACATCGAGGAAGTCGAAGGTCCAGTCCTCGAACATCGAGATGAAGTCCTCCAGGCGCCCCTGCCGCCCCCAGTCGCGTTCCACATGCCGACTGGTCTGCACAGCGGCGATCCAGTTCAGCAACTGGTTGCCCTGCCCGTCGACGTTGTCTCGACACGGGTAGATGGTCAGCTTGCCGCTCGAATACCAGCCCACCCGCAGCATGGAGGCGCCACTCAAGAAGGGAGGCCAGGGGGTCACGCCGCGCCACATGTTCTGGCCCTGGTAGACCGGCGGACCCTCGTTCGGGTGGAGCTGGCAGCGCAGCGTCGAGTGGATTCCGTCACACCCGATCACGACGCTGCCCTGCTCCGTGAACGAGGAGGCGCTGCTGTCGCCGTCACCACCGACCCGTTCGAAGTGGGCGTACGCCGCCCCGAAGTCCTGGTCGGCGCGCACCAATCGGGCGCCGAAGATCACCCGATCCTCCCCCAGCCGCTCGCGCACCGCCGCCAGCAGGACCTCATACAGATCGGCCCGGTGGATCCCCAGCTGAGGCCACGCCAGACCTGCGTACTCCCCTGTCGGCTCGCGGTACACGAATTGGCCGAAGCGGTTGTAGAACACCGAATCCCGCATCGACAAGCCGTACCGCAGCAGCTGATCCATGAGGCCGAGCTCTGCAAGGACGCGCGAGGCGTGGGGCAGCACCGTGATCCCGACGCCCACCTGGGTGACTCTGGGCACAGCCTCGAAGACCCGGCACGGCACGCCCACACGGTGCAGCTCCAAGGCGAGTGTGAGACCGCCGATCCCTCCGCCGACGATGATCACGTCGTGTGCGTCTCCCCACGCGGGCCGCACCATTGTCTTTGCTCCTCCGCTCAGGGTGATCCGACAACCGGCGAGCCAGTCCCAGTTTATGCGGGGGTGCCCCACAGTCCGGTGTGCCCCAAAGGGGCACTTCGGCGTGTCTTCTCGGGCCTTCACCCGGGATGGGTGGCGAGGGGCAGGTCAACCGCGAAACGCCGACGCGCCGTCGGCGGCCGCAACACGTACGCCATCAGCGCCAGGGACCACATGCTCTGCGAGTGCGTGTACTGCGACCCGAAAACCACTACGTCGCTATGCAGTACGGCTCGACGGCGGCATGCGGATCCTTG
>WHTG01000301.1 GCA_009377835.1 Nitriliruptorales bacterium | reverse complement strand
GTGGGCTCGCCTTCGGACGCCGCGACCAGGATCGTGGCCAGGGCAGACGCATGCATCAGTCAAACCTTCGGATGGGATCGTGCGGACCGGACGCAGGTGCCCGGCGCGGGCCAGACGATAGCACCGCACGTCGCGCGGACGGCCCTGGCGACCTACTGGAACAGGGTGCTGTCGCCCGGCTGCTCGGCCTGCGGTTCCAGCCCCAGATGCGCCCACGCCTGGGCTGTCGCGACGCGACCGCGAGGGGTGCGCGCCAGAAGACCCTGCTGAATGAGGAACGGCTCCACGACGTCCTCGACGGTGTCAGTCTCCTCCCCCACGGCCACCGCGAGTGTCGTCAGACCCACCGGGCCGCCTCCGAAGTCACGGCAGAGAGCCTGCAGGAGCCAGCGGTCGAGTTTGTCCAGTCCGCGGCCATCGACCTCGAACACGTCCAGTGCCTGCCGTGCCACGTCGGCGGTGGCGACCCCGTCCACCCGGACCTCCGCGAAGTCACGCACGCGTTTGAGCAGCCGGTTGGCGATCCGGGGCGTCCCGCGGCTGCGCCCCGCGATCTCGCGCGCCCCGTCGTGGTGCAGCGTCATGCCCAGGATGTCCGCGCTCCGCCGGAGGATGTCCGCCAACTGATCGCGGTCGTAGTAGTCCAGCCGCGCGGAGAAGCCGAACCTGTCCCGCAGCGGGGACGTGATCAGGCCGGTGCGTGTCGTCGCGCCGATCAGGGTGAACGCGGGCAATGGCAACCGGATGGCGCGGGCACCGGGACCCTTGCCGACGACTATGTCGAGGCTGAAGTCCTCCATCGCGGGATACAGGATCTCCTCGACGGTCCGCGGCAGCCGGTGGATCTCGTCGATGAACAGAACGTCGCCGGCTTCCAGGTTGGTCAGAATCGCAGCAAGGTCGCCAGGGCGTTCGAGCGCGGGGCCGCTCGTCGCGCGAAGGTCTGCCTCCATCTCCGCCGCCACGATCCCGGCGAGGCTGGTCTTGCCCAGGCCCGGCGGGCCGCTGAACAGCAGATGGTCGGCGCTTGTGCCGCGTCCCCTGGCCCCGTCGAGCACCAGCGCAAGCTGCTCCTTGAGCGTCGTCTGGCCGACAAATTCGTCCAGACGTCTGGGACGCAGCGATGCGTCGAGGTCGGCATCGCCCGCCACGGCGCTGGTGGCGAGGATGTCCTCCATCAGCGCGCCGCCAGCATCTTCAGCGCGTCACGCAGGAGTTCCTCGGCCGCCTCGCCGTCCGCCGGCGGCACCCGTTCCATGGCTGCCGCGATCTCTCCGGACACGTAGCCGAGGCCTGCCAGTGCCTGACGCACCTCGGTGCGCACATCACTGCTGCCGGAGCCGTTCGCCGCGACCGCACCGGGAACGCCGTCGGCAGCGAGCGCGCCGAGCTTCTCGCGCAGCTCGAGGATGAGCCGCTGCGCCGACTTCTTGCCCAGCCCCGGGACGACCGTGAGCGCCTGCACGTCCTCGGTCACGACGGCGCGTCTCAGGCCCGTGGACCCGAGGGTGCCCAGCGCGGCGAGGGCGAGCTTGGGGCCCACCCCCGTCACGGAGAGCAACGTGGTGAACAACGCGCGCCCGGCGGCATCGGTGAATCCGTACAGCGTCAGCGCGTCCTCGCGCACCGCTAGGTGGGTGTGCAGCGTCAGCTCGCGGCCGGGGGAGGGCACCGACATGCCCGCCGGGACGTGCACCTGGTAACCGACCCCGCAAACGTCGAGCACCACCTCGCCGACGGCGGCGCCCACGACCGTCCCACGCAGCATGGCGATCATGGGCGGCCGTCCACGACCTGCGCCCCGGGGCCCGCGGCCGCGAGAGCGGCCGCCAGCCGCGGGCTCATCTCCCCACCGCCCGGAAGATCGGCACCGGAGTGCAGATGGCACAACGCCAGCGCGAGCGCGTCGGCGGCGTCTGCTGGCCGGGGCACCTCCGCCAGCCGCAGCAGCGTACGAACCATGAACGAAACCTGCTCCTTGTCCGCGTCGCCGGCTCCCGCCACCGCGGACTTGACCTGGGTTGGCGTGTACTCGACGACCGGCACGTCAGCCTGCGCGGCGCACAGCAACACGATGCCAGCAGCCTGGCCGACGGACATGGCGGTTCGCACGTTGTTGTTGAAGAACACACGCTCGACCGCGACGGCGTCGGGATTTGCCTGGGCGATCAGCGCAGACACCTCAACGTGCAGCACGCGCAGTCGCGTGGCCACCGCCGCGTCGGCGGCCGTGCGGATCACGCCGGCGCGCACGGCGACCGGGCGGCGGGTGGGGCCGTCCACCACGCCGATGCCGCAGCGGGACAGGCCCGGGTCGACACCCAGGACGCGCATGCGGGCCCTCCGTGAAGTCCGTTGACATCGAACGTTCGTTCGGCAGCGAGGTTAACAGGTGCCGGTTGCCATCGGGCGGAACCCGGTCAGGCGACCGCCTCGAGCAGCCGGTCCGGAATGTCGAAGTTCGCGTAGATGTTCTGGACGTCGTCGCAGTCCTCGAGCACCTCCATCAGGCGCAGCACCTGCTTGGCGACGGTCTCCTCG
>WHTG01000096.1 GCA_009377835.1 Nitriliruptorales bacterium | reverse complement strand
TTGGCCGCAAAGGCCGAGCCCATGTTGCCGAGCCCGATCACGCCGACGGCGTCGCCCACTTCTCCTCCTCGTCGGGTGGCATTCTCTCGACGGCACCGAACTCCGGCGATGGGGGAGGCAACAAGCGAGGTGGCGCCGGTTTGTCGGTTCACGCAAAGCCATGCACGGCTCGGCTATGGCCTGCTGGCTGCCCGACGATGACTACCACCGACGCCACTGCTGAGCTCGTGGACGTCTCCCTGCACTATTCCGTCCACGGCGACCAAGGGCCGTGGGTCACGCTGGTGCACGGCGGGATGATGGGGTCCGCCGGGTGGCTCGACCAGGCACGGCGACTGGCCGACCGCACACGTGTGCTGACGTTCGACCTCCGTGGCTACGGGCGCAGCAGCAAGCCCAGGGACGGGTACACCGTGACGCAGTTCGCGGCTGACATGCTCGCCCTCTGGGACGCTCTGGCCATCGCAGAGTCTGCTGTCGTGGGGTTTTCGATGGGAGGATTCGTCGCCATCGAGACGGCCCTGCGGGCACCGGAACGGGTCTCGGCGCTGATGCTTGTCGGGACCGCAGATGGCCTGCCGGCGGCCGCCCGCGAGGGCTTCCTGCGCCGCGCCCGGGAACTGGAACTGACCGGAACGGAGGCCGAGCGCGCGGCGCACGTCGACCGCGTGTTCTCCGCCGGCTTCCGCGCCGCGCATCCGGCGTTCATACGCGACTACGCCAACGCCGTCGCGGACAACGATCCGCGGTGCCTGGCGGCGACGTTTCGCGGGCTCGCAGCATTCGACCGGCGTGACGCTGTGTCACACATCGCGTGCCCCGTCCTCGTGGTGTGCGGCGAGAGGGACGCGGCGATCCCGCCCGAGCACAGCCGTGCCCTGGCCGAGCGCATCGCGGGCAGCCGGCTCGTGACGATTGCCGGTGCCGGCCACACGGTGCACGCCGAGCAGCCGGAAACGTTTGCCGCCCTGGTGCGCGAAGTCCTTACCGCGTGAGGGCGGTGGGCGCTACTCGCTGACCGCGCCGGCAGTATCGCGCGGCCACGCCTGAAGGATGTCGAGATCTTCCAGCGCGCTGAGGTCACCGGTGTGCTCGCCGACGTAGGCGGCCCGTGCCACGCGCCGCATCACCTTCCCGTTGCGGGTCTTGGGCAGCGCGGGCACCGCATGGATCTCGCGTGGCGCCAGGGGTTTGCCCAGCGAGCGGACAACCGCCGCACGAACGTCGTCGATCGTGGCGTCGTGATCGGCGCCGGCGGCTAGCACCAGGAAGCAGATCAGCGCTTCGCCCTTCACCGGATCGGGCACGCCGACGGCGGCGGCCTCGACGACTCCCTCCTGGTCGACGAGCAGCGACTCGACCTCTGCGGGGCCGAGCCGTTTGCCGGCCACCTTGATCGTGTCGTCGGACCGTCCGAGCAGGAACCAGAACCCGTCCGCGTCGATGTAGGCCAGGTCACCGTGGTGCCAGATGCCGGGGAACCGTCGCCAGTAGGTGTCCAGGTAGCGCTCGGTGCCTTCCCAGAAGGCTTTGGTCATCCCCGGCCACGGGCGGCGGACGACCAGCTCACCGATCGTCCCCCTGACGGGGTTGCCGTCAGGGTCGACGACGTCGGTCGCCACGCCCAGGGCCGGTCCGGAGAACGACGCCGGTTTGGCCGGGAGGTAGGTGGTGCCGGTCACCAGGGCGCCGCCGATCTCGGTGCCACCGGAGATGTTCACGATCGGGACGCGTTCGCGGCCGACGTTGCGGAAGCACCACAGCCAGGGCTCGATGTTCCAGGGTTCCCCGGTGGAGCCGATGGCGCGCAGTGCCGAGAGGTCGTGGCGCCGCGGCCACCGTTCGCCGTCGGCCATCAGCGCGCGGACGACGGTCGGTGACACACCCAGCAGGGTGGCCTTGCTGCGCGCCGCCACCGCCCACAGCCGATCAGGCTCCGGGAAGTCGGGGGTGCCTTCGAAGAACACGGCGGTGCCGCCGTTGGACAGCGCCGCGGCGATCACGAACGCGCCCATGATCCAGCCCATGTCGGTCAGCCACAGGACGCGGCCGGACTCGTCGACGCCCATGCCGTGGCGCGCCTCCAGCGCGACCTTCGCCGGGAGCCCGGCGTGGGTGTGCACGCAGCCCTTCGGGCGCCCCGTACTGCCGGAGGTGAACAGCAGCAGGCATGGGTCCTCCGGGTCCATCGGCAGCGCTTCCACGACCGGCTCCGCGGCCGCGCAGACGTCGTGCCACCACGTGTCGCGGCCGTCGCGCATGTCGACGTCGTCGCCGGTTCGCCGGACGACCATCACGGTTCGCACCCGGGTCCCCTCGACAGCCTCGTCGACGACGTCCTTCAGCCGCACGGCCCTCCCCCGCCGCGGGAACGTGTCGCAGGTGACGAGCAACCGGGCACCCGAGTCCTGGAGACGCTCGCGCACCGCGCCGGGTCCGTAACCCGTGAACATCGGCACGATCACTGCGCCGATCCTGGCGGCGGCGAGCACCGCCACGATCGCCTCGGGGACCATCGGGAGCAGCAGGCCGACGGCGTCTCCCTTGTCGATGCCCGCGTCGCGAAACGCTCCGGCCGCGGCATTGACCGCGTGCTGCAGCTCGGCATACGTCAGGGTGCGGTGGGCGCCGTCGTCGCCCTCCCACCACACGGCCTCGGCGTCGCCACGTCCCTCGTCGACCCAACGGTCGACGGCGTAGTCAGCCCAGTTGAGCGCGCCGCCACGGAAGTAATGGGGGAACTCGGGTCCGTCCGACAGGTCTTCGACGGTGTCGAAGGGCTGCAGCCAACGGATGCCCACGTCGGAGTACCCCGCCTGCCAGTACCAGGCCGGGTCGTCCTGCGCTCGCTGTGCCAGGATCGCCGCGTCGGTGATGCCGTGCCGAGCGGCAAAGCGTCCGGCCGGCGACTGCGCGAAGGCCTGGGGCGGGGGTGTCCACGCCACAGGCAGCCGGTCGAGGTCGTCGACGTTCACGGCGCCGTCATCCCTGGTAGCCCACCGGGAAGCCCGGCATGCCGGCGTCGCTTTCCACCTCTGCGCTGTTGAGGAAACCGGCGAGCATCCGGTAGAACCCCACGAGCAGCGTCAGTTCGATCATCTGCTGCGTGTCGTAGCGGTGCTGCTGCGCCACGTCGTCCCACGTGGCGTCTGATACCACGTCACGGTCGAACAGCTCGTCGGTGAACCGCACGAGCAGTGCGTCGCCGGCGGTCAACGTGCCATTGTGGACGACGGCCGTGATCTCGTCGGGCGTGAGGCCGGTCCGGCGTGCGATGACGGTGTGCTGCCCGAACTCGTATGCGCTGCGCGCGCGCACGGCGACGCGCAGGATGACCAGTTCCCGCTCGCGCGCCGGCAGCGTGCCCTTGGCCAAAAACAGCCCCCCGAGGGCGTTGAAGCGGCTGAGGAGCCGCGGGTGGTGCGCAAGCGTCGCGAAGACGTTCAGCGGCCGCCCGTCGTCGTCGAGCAGGGTCTTGGAGAGGATCTCCCACTGCTCGTCGCCGTACTGGGTGACCGGCGGGATCCGTGGCACGGCTACAGCTTGAGCAGACGCGGCGCGGTCCCGCCGATGATCTCGGCCCGCTGCTCGTCGGTGAGATCGGCCTTGTCGATCTGGTCGAGCGGGGCGTAGTGCCCCATGTCGTACGGGTAGTCGGTGCCGATCATCACGTGATCGGCGCCCATCTGCTTGACGAGGAACTCCAGGTGGGCTTCGTCGAACACCAGACAGTCGAAGTACAGCTGGCGCAGATAGGTGCTCGGCGGTCGGGTGATGTGGTGCGTGCCCTCCGGACGCTCCTGGAACGAATGGTCCATCCGTGACGAGTAGAACGGCAGGTAGCCGCCACCGTGCACCACACAGAGCTTCAGGTCGGCGTAGCGCTCCAGCACGCCGCCGTGGATCAGCCGCGTGGACGCAATGGTCGAGTCCAGCGGGTTCCCGATCACGTTGCTCATGTAGTAGTCCATCAAGCGGTTGCCCTGGGTGAAGCCGTGGGGGTGCAACACGACCAGGACGTCCAGCTCCTGCGCCTTGGCCCAGAACGGCTCGAAGCGGCGGTCGTCCAGGTCCAGCCCGTTGACGTTGGTGCAGATCTCCACGCCCCGGAAACCCAGCTCTCGGATCCCGTGCTCGAGCTCGGCGACCGCCGCCTCGACGTCCTGGAGCGGGACCGTGGCGAGCCCGACGAAGCGGTCGGGGGTCCCCCCGACGATCTCGGCAAGGTGCTCGTTTTGCATGCGCGCAAGACGGCGGCCCAGCGCTGGATCGGTCCAGTAGTAGTACTGCGGCGGGGCGACCGACAGCGCCTGGACGTCGATGCCCATCCGGTCCATGTCCGCGATACGTTCGGCGGGGTCCGTCAGCTTGGGGAGCAGTTCGGAGAAGTGACGGGCGTTGTACTCGACTGTCTCGGACCCCCCGAAGAACGTGAACGGGTCCTCCCGGTCGAGTCGCGACGCCATCCCATGCACGAGCTCGTTGCACGCCGGGGTACCGACGTGGGCGTGGATGTCGATGGCTCGCGGCCGGTTCTGACTCATACACAGGATCCTTGGGAATGCGGTCGGTGCCGGGTTCTCGCTCGATACAGGTCGGGACGATCTCCCGGCTCGCTCACGGTCACGGCGCCCCGCCTGTCGGCGCCGCCTGGGAGACGTCGTCGTTGACTCCCGTCATGGACTCCAGCCGGCCCAGCACCTCCGCCTGCATGGTGGCGACCTTGGGGTCGGACTGGTGCCGCGGCCTGGGGAGATCGATCGTGATGTCGTCGAAGATGCGCCCACCGGGCTGCAGCATGATGATGCGGTCGGACAACTGCACGGCCTCCATGACATCGTGGGTCACAAACAGCACCGTCTTGCGGCTCTCGATCCAGATCTCCTGCAGATTCTCACGCAGCCCACGGGCGGTGATCGCGTCGAGATGACTGAACGGCTCGTCCATCAGCAACAGGTCCGGCTCGACCGAGAACGCGCGCGCGATTCCGACCCGCTGTTGCATGCCGCCTGACAGCTGCGTGGGGAAGTAGTCCGTGTTGTTGGCCAGCCCGACCATGTCCAGGTAACGCAGCGCCCGGTCGCGGGTCTGGGAGCTGTTGTCGTCCTGTACGTAGAGCATGTTCTGCACCACGGTGCGCCAGGGCAGCAGGCGGGGGTCCTGGAAGACGTACCCAAGGCGCGCAGGCCTTCCCTCGTCGTTGGTCAGGTCCAGCTGACCGGACGTGTACGTCTCGACGCCGGACACGATGTTGAGCAGCGTGCTCTTGCCGCACCCGGAGGGGCCGACCAGTGACACGAACACCTGGCCCTGCATGTCGAAGGACACGTTGTCGAGCACCCGGTTCGGCGGGCGTCCTCCGCTACCCGGAAAGGTCTTGCAGAGGTCGTCAACCGTCAGTCGTGCCATGTAGTTCCTCCTGAATGATCAGCGATCGCGTCGACCGCGGAGCGATCATGACTCATCGCGCCAGCGGAAGGCGCGCCGCGAAGCGCGTTCGAGGATGACGCGGTCGAGGATGACGATGAACACCACGAACAGCACGACCCAGGCGGCAAACCCGCCGAAGCGGTTGGCGTCGTACCAGTAGCGCGATCGGAAGCCCACGCCGTCGGTGGCGCCGAACCACTCCGAGAGCAACACGGCGTTCCAGCCGATGATGACGGCGAACCGGACGCCGGCGATGATGTAGCCGGTCACGGCCGGCAGGACAAGCTCGCGGATGCGTCGAGCGCGCGAGACGCCGTAGGCGCGGGACATGTCGCGCAGGTCGCGCGACACCCCGAGCACCCCCTTGGCCACGTTGACCGCGACGAACGGCAGGGCCGAGAGCGCCACGGTCGTGACCGGCGCCTTCCAGCCGAAACCGAACCACATGACGGTGAGAAACGCCCAGATGATCGCCGGGATGGAGAGGCCCACAAGGACCGGACTTTCGAAGAATGCCCGGCTGATCGGCGACAGACCCATGAGCACGCCGATGGCGATCCCCCCGACGGCGGCGACGAGCAGACCCAGTCCGAACCGGAACATCGTCGTGCCGAAGTGCCCGAACACCTGACCCAGCTGGAACTCCTGGACCAGACGCACCACGACCTCGTCCGGCCCGGGGACGCGCTCGAACGCCATCGCTAGGACGATCCACAGCAGGAGCCCGAAGACGTAGGAGCTCAGGCGCGCCGCCAGGTCAGTGGCGTACCAGGGCGGCGGCGCCGGCTCGCCAGTGGGTGCCGACGTCTCCCGGCGCTGGACGGCGGTGCTCATATCCCGGCCCTCTCCTGCGGCCGCCAGGCGAGCAACCGCCTCTCGCTGACGGCCAGCAGCCGCTCGATGACGAGCATGAATGCAATGAACAGGAACATCCATGCCAGCAGTCCGGTCACGTTGAACAGTTGGTACTCCCGGCGTATCTCGAAGCCGACCCCGTTGCGCCCACCGAACACCTCCGTGAGTGCCTCGACCTTCCAGGCGACCGCAAACGACAGCCGTACCGCGGCGTACACGAACGGCACGATCGTCGGGATCAGCACATGCCGGCGGATTTCCCGGCGGGAGCGGCCAAAGGCCTCGCTCATCTTGATGAGGTCGCGGTCCACACCCCGCACGCCCTCCGCCACGTTGAGCGCCACGTAGGGGGTCGAGACCAGGGCCACGGCCAGCACCGGCCCGATGGTCGAGATGCCGAAGATGATCAGTGACATCACGGCGTATGTCAGCGCCGGCACGGTGCCCGAGATGGTGACACCGTCGTGGAAGAACGCCCGCCAATAGCGGGACCGGCCCATGGCGTACCCGACGGGGACCCCGACCAGCGCCGCGACACCGAACCCCATGAACGTCCTGGTCACGCTGGTGAGGAAGTGCCGCACGAAGCGGCCGCTGGCCACGATCTCCCACATCTCCTGGGCGACCGGCCACGGTCCCGGGAGGACGCGCCCGGGCAGCTGCGCCGATCCCCACTGCCAGACCAGCAGCATCGTGAGCCATCCCAGCAACACGAACATCAGAATTCGTGCCTGCCGTTGCCGCAGGGCTCTGCGCCCCTGGGCCTCGCCCTGCTCCCAGGCGGCGAGGGCGCCACCGGGGAACTGGTCGGTGACTCCGGTGCTCACGGGGATCCTCCCTTGGCCGGTAATGGGCGCCGGCGCGAGGTCCGGCGCCCCTCCGTCGCGTCGCGGCCTACTGCTGGTCCTCCAGCGTGTTGTACGTCGGGTTTTCCGCGTCCTCGGGCAGGTAGCCGGTCTCCTTCATCAGGTCGAAGATCTGGTTTTCTCCTTCGATCCACTCCTCGTCGATGTAGGCGGTTTCCTCGAACCAGTCGTAGGTGTTTTCCAACCAGTCCTTGATGAACTGGATTTCCTCGTCCGACTCTGCAGCGAAGTGCTGCGGATACGTCTCGATGATCTGGTCGCGGTTCTCGCGCCACTCCTCCAGGCCGCGGTCCCACACGCTGATGAGGAACGCCGCCTCCTCCGGGTTCTTCTCGACCCAGGCCGTGGGAGCCAGGAACACGTTCGTCTGGGGCCCGTTGTGACCGTCGCCGTACTCGTCGGCGAAAATCTGCGCCGCGGAACGACCGTCGTTGAGCGGCACGAGCTTTTCCTCACGAAGCTGCTTGATCGAGAAGTCAGGAAGGCAAAGGCAGGCCTCCGCGTCGCCACGTTCGACCAACCCCGCCATGTTCTGAATGTCGGTCACAACCAGGTCGAAGTCGCCACCCTCGGCATTGAGGTCCAGACCGCATTCCTCCTGCGCGTAGATCCCCCACATGATTGTGATGGATACCGCACTGAGAGATACGACTGTCTGACCCTCCAGATCACAGATGCTCTGGTACTTCTCCGTATCCTCCGCGCGCACGGCGAGAACGCTCCGGTCGGCGTTGTACTTGCCGAAGACGGTGGTCTCGATGCCCGTGGCCTCCTCCAGCTCTGGTACCTCGTACGCGGCGGCGGATACCACATCCGCGTGTCCGCCGGCATAGACGCCGAACTCGTCCCACGTCGCCGAGTCGAGGATCTGCATCTCGGCCTCCTGCTCCATTTCCTCGCGGATGCCCTGGTCAGTCAGCCAGTCCCACACGGGGTCGGGGGCCAGCACCATGCGGATCACGCCGTCTGCGTCTTGGGCTTCCTCGCCGCCACCGCCGCCCGCAGCCTCGGTTCCTGTGTCGCCACCCTGGGCGCCCTCCGTGCCGGTGTCCTCGCCACCGGCGCCTTCGCCGCCGTCACCGGCACCGCCGCACGCGGCAGCGACCATGGACAGTACGATCAGGAACACGACCGAAACGGCGAACCGCCTCCGCTTGTTCCACAATTTCGCATTCATGTTTTCCTCTCGTTTCGATCATGCCTGTGCCTGCTTAGAGCGCGCCGACGTCCCGGAGTTGGGAGATCAGCTCTCGGCTGTAGCCGAGCTCTTCGGACAGCACCTCCTCGGTGTGCTCGCCCAAACGCGGGATGCGCACCGATTCGCCACGGTTTGCCAGCCCCTCGACTTTGATGGGGTTGCCCACCAAACGCTTTCGACCGACAACTGGTTCCTCGACCTCGATGAACATGTCGCGCTCCGCCAGCCGCTGCAGGTTCATGACGTCAGCGGCGGTGTTGACCGGGGCCGAGGGGATGCCGCGAGCGAGCAGCCGGTCGCTCGCGGCAGCCTTTGGCTGTCGTGCCGTCCAGTCCTCGATGGCGGGGCGCACCAGTTCGTCGTGGTGCTTCGCGCGGTCACGACCCGTCGTCAGCCGCGGATCGGTCGCCAGGTCGGGGTGTCCCACGAGGTCGCACAGCGCCGTCCACTGGGCCGGCGACAGCACCGCGATGGCGACGAAGCCGTCGACTGTGCGGTACGGCCCCCACGGCGCCTGCAGGCTGTACTGCCCGGGACCGGCCACTTCGCCGAGAACCGAGTACATCGCCATCGACAGGTCGTTCATCATCGCTGCCGCGTCGAGCATGGCGATGTCGACCCGGCGCCCCCGGCCCGTGCGGTCGCGTTCGCGCAGCGCCATCAACGTGCCCGCGAATGCCAGGGTGCCGGCGAAGATGTCGGTCATCGCGAACCCCATCCACTGGGGCGGGTCGTCGCCGCCGCCGCCGCACAGGTGCATGAGACCCCCGAGCGCCTCAGCGGTGATCGCATACGTCGGAGGGTCCGTCCCCGCCGAGGGGTACAGGTCGGTGTGCCCGAACCCGCTGACCGTGGTGTAGACCAGTCTCGGGTTGAGCGCGCGCAGCCGTTCGGCGTCGTAGCCGAGTCGCGCGAGGACGCCCGCGCGGAAGTTCTCGACGAGGACGTCGGCATCGGCAAGGAGCTGTTCGAAAACGTCGCGACCGCCCTGCGACTTCAGGTTCAACGTGACACTGCGCTTGCCGCGCGAGAACCGCATGATGTTCAGGTTCGTCAGGCCCCGCTCGGTCTGAATGGCGTGACCGGCGCTGCGGTAGGGCTCGCCGTCGGGCGGCTCGATCTTGACGACGTCGGCGCCGAAGTCGGCCAGGAGCATTGTGGTGACCGCTCCACTGACGATCTGCGTGAGATCGACGACCTTCACGTCACGCAACGCGGCGCCGGCTGTCACGCCCTCAGTGCTCGTCGTCCGGCTCGATGAACAACGGCTCGTGGTCGTAGACCGCGAGGAACAGCGAGCCCTGGGGTCCGGACTCGATGGGGCCGTAGAACAGCCCCTGCTGCTCGAACTGCATGTAACCCTCGCCGAAGGTCCGCCCACCCATCGTCCACGTCCCCGCCAGCAGGTAATGGAAGACATCGCCTTTGTGCGTGTGCTTGGGGACGACGACACCGGGCTGATGTCGCACCAGGTAGAACCATGGCCCTCGCCCGGGTTTTCCGAAGTACTTGACGTCGATGCCCGGTATGTCCAGGCCGCCGAATCCATCGGTCTCGCGCAGCGGTAGCCACGGCAGGTCCTGCTCCTGCGCGAAGACGACCGACGGCAGTGATGTTTTCGTATTCATACGATGCCCCCTCGCTGGCCTCGGTCAGCTGTGGAATTCCTGGTAGTTCTGCCACTGGGCCCCACGGTACGGCCTCATATGAGGACCAGGCCGCCGGCCAGCGTCACCGCTGAACCGGTCATGCCGGCAGCCGCGTCGGATGCCACGTATACGGCAAGCTCGGCGACCTCCTGTGGAGTGATGTACCGGCCGATCGGAACGCGCCCGAGCAACCGCGACTCAGCGTCCTCCAGATTCACCCCCATCTCTTTGGCTAGGACCTCAAGCGCATCCCCCGAGATCATGTCGGTCCCGACAAAACCCGGGCAGATTGCGTTCACCGTGACCCCTGCGCCGGCCGTCTCCAGCGCGAGACATTTCGTAAGGCCCACCACCGCGTGCTTGGAAGCGTTGTAGGGACTCTGGAACAACGACCCGTACTTGCCCGCCGTGGATGCGATGTTGATGATCCGGCCGCTTCCCGCGTCGAGCATCGGCGGCAAGAAGGCCTGCGTCGCCCGGACGACGCCGAACACGTTCACCTCGAACACGGCGCGCCAGTCGTCCAGCGACTGGTTGACGAAGCGCCCAGGCGCATAGACGCCGGCGTTGTTGACGAGGATGTCGACGGACCCCATGGCTTCCATCGCGGTCGACAGCAACTGTGCGACGGCTCGGTCGTCGCACACGTCGGTCACCGCCGCGACGACGCGCCCCGCGTCAGCACCCGCCAGTGCGGCGGTGTCCTCGAGCGTTTCGGCGCGACGCCCCGCGCAGACGACGTCCGCGCCTTCCGCCGCGAACGCATGGGCGATCGCCCGACCGATCCCCCCGCCGGCGCCGGTCACCACCGCGTGCTTCCCCTCGAGCCTGGGCAACGCTGCCATGTGGTCGCCTCCTGTTGTCAATCGCTCCGGCAGTATCGTGCATGATGCATGATGTCTTTTCGGGTGGCCGAGTCAACCACGCCGCCGGAATCACAGCCGGCACAGCCACGCCGCGCCATGCTGGCAGCGGCGGCGTCGAGCATGCTGGGTTTCCTCCCCGTGTTCCTGGTGGCGGCGCAGGGCGTGCTCGTCCGCGGGGAACTCAACTTCAACGAGGCGCGCCTCGGGATCGCTGTGTCTGTGTTCTTCGCGACCGGTGCCGCGATGAGCGCGCCGGGTGGCCGCGTGAGCGAACGCCTCGGACCGCGCATCGGAATGCTCACCACCGCCGGAGCCATCGCAGTGCTGTTGGTGCTCATCGCGGTGACGGTCCACAGCTGGGCGACGCTGGTCGTGTTCATGGCGCTGGCAGGGGCCGTCAACGCGGTCGCGCAGACGTCCGGCGACATCTCCGTCGCGCGTGGCGTACCCGAACGCGTCCAGGGTTTCGCGTTCGGGGTCAAGACCTCGTGCCTCCCACTCGCGACGCTGTTCGCCGGCGTAGCGATCCCCGCCGTAGGGGTGCACTTCGGCTGGCGGGTCTCGTTCCTCGTCGCCGTGGGCGTTGCGGCGGCCGTCGCCGGACTCGTGCCGCGAGCGTCCAGCTTTCGCCCTGCGCAGTCCCATCGCGCCACAGCGCCGGGACCGACTCCCAGCCCCTCGGCGCTGCTCGTCCTGGCCATCGCCGGTGCCTTGAGCATCGGCGCGGTCAACACGATGGGCGCGTTCTACGCCGAGTCCGCGTTGCGCCTGGACCTGTCGCCCTCTGCCGCGGGATGGTGGCTGGCGTTCGGCAGTCTGCTGGCGGTCCTGGCGAGGGTCGGATTCGGGGCGTTCGGCGACCGCAGCGAGCGCGGGCACCTCGCGCTGGTGATCTGGCTATGGGTCGCCGGAGGCATCGGGAT
>WHTG01000264.1 GCA_009377835.1 Nitriliruptorales bacterium | reverse complement strand
CGCGCGGGCGCGACGTTCGTCGACGGGAAGTTGCAAGAAAGGAGCGAGGACCACACCGACCAGGACGACGAAGCCACCATCGGAGAGTGCGCCGCCTGAACATCTCGGAGAAACCCGTCCACAACTCTTGACAATAACTCTCCATCACGCGCCTGAGCGCATCGCGCTTGATCTCCGTGATGGGGGCGTCTCCTCCCGCCAGGCTGACGCCGACATTGTTGTGCAGGATGTCGACTCCACCCCACCGGTCCAGGCAGGCATCGAACATCACTGCGATCGCGTGCTCATCGGTCACGTCAGCCTCCCAGGCGACGGCCTCGCCGCCCTCACGTGAAATCTCCTCCGCGACGAGCTCCGCCGCCTCGACGTTGCGATCGACCGCCAGCACGCGAGCGCCCTCACGCGCGAAGAGGACCGCGACAGCTCTCCCGTTGCCCACTGTCGTCCCTGGTGTCTGGCCCGCTCCGCAGACGACGGCGATCCGGTCGTCGAGGCGACCACCGCTCACGGTCCTCCCTTCTGACGTCAACCCCGTCAGGGCTCGATCACACGCACCGGGGTGCCCATAAGGTATGCACGGATGTCCTCGAGGGCCTGCCCGAAGAAGACGCCGTACTGCTGGCGGGTCACATACCCCAGGTGCGGCGTCAGGACGGTGTTGGGGAGGCGGCGGGCGGGGTCGTCCGCAGCCAGTGGCTCGTGGGCGATATGACTCTGTTCCAGCGCTGCGCGCAACGCGACCTGGTCGATGATCTCGGCGCGCGACGTGTTGACGATGTACGCGCTCGGTTTCATCAGGCCGAGTTCGTGCTGGCCGACCAGGCCACGGGTGCGCTCGCTCAGCCGCAGGTGCACGCTCACGACGTCTGCGCGGGTGAACAGCTCGTCGTTGGTCACCGCCTTCGCCTCCGCCGCGCGGGCGCGTGCCGGGGTGAGTTTCTGGCTCCACGCGATCGTCTCCATGCCGAAGGCGCTCGCGACGCGGGCGACGCGCTCGCCGATCCGACCGAGCCCGAGGAGCCCGAGCACCGACCCGTCGAGGCCGAACCCAAGCGCGGACTGCCATTCGCCGCGGCGGATGCGAGCGTCCTCCTCCGGGACGTGTCGCACGAGTGCGAGCAGCAGCGCCCAGGTGAGCTCGACGGTCGGTGACGCGAGCGACTCCGTGCCGCACACGGTGATCCCACGCCCGGATGCCGCGGCGACGTCAATCGCGGCGTTGCGCGGTCCCGTGGTCACCAGCAGGCGCAGCCGTGGCAACCGCCGCAGGAGAGTGGCAGGAAATGCCGTGCGCTCTCTCATGGCGACGACGATGTCGAACGGCGCCAGCCGCCTGGCGACCTCGTCCTCGTCGTCGATGTGGTCGCGAAACGCCCGCACGTCAACGGGCAGCGATGCCCAGTCGGCGCTGTCCAGCGCCACGCCCTGGTAGTCGTCGAGCACGGCGACGGCGGGCCGCTCCGCCGGCGGCGCGTCGCTGCTGGAGGCGCCGGGGTCGAGTTCGTTCGCACCGTTGACCGTGTCGTCCATGGTTGCAAGGATGACCGATCCGACGCTCGTTTGCGGTCTCGGCCACGCGCCGCCATGGCCGCCGCCACTCGACCAGCCGCAACGGGTCGCAAGGAACACGAAGGAGCACACATGACCACCACGCTCGAGGCCACCGCTCCACGCAGCATGTTCGTCGGCGGCGACTGGGTGCCCGCCGCGTCCGGCAGGGTCTTTTCGACCACCAATCTGTACACCGGCGAGGAATGGGCCACCGTCCCCGATGCCGGCCCGGAGGACGTCGACGCCGCCGTCGAGGCCGCGCACGCGGCGCTCAGCGGGCCGTGGGGAGCCATGACCGGTTTCGAGCGCGCGGCGGCGATGCGGCGCCTGGCGGCAATCATCCGGCGCGAGGCGGAGTCCCTCGCGCAGATCGAGACGCGCGACAACGGCAAGCTGCTGCGCGAGATGCTCGGCCAGATGCAGTACCTGCCAGCATGGCTGGACTATTTCAGCGGCGTGGCGGACAAGGTCGAGGGCGCGACGATCCCGTCGGACAAGCCGAACTTCTTCATCTACACGCGCCACGAGCCCGTCGGCGTGGTCGCCGCTATCGTGCCGTGGAACTCGCCGCTGTTGCTGCTGATGTGGAAGCTCGCGCCAGCCCTCGCCGCGGGCTGCACGTTCGTGGTGAAGCCGTCCGACTACACCCCGGTGTCGGTGCTGGAGTTCGCCAGGTGCGTCGAGGAGGCCGGCTTCCCTTCCGGTGTGTTCAACGTCATCACCGCCAAGGAGCCCGCCGTGGGCCAGGCGCTCGTGAAGCACCCACTCGTCGACAAAGTCGCGTTCACCGGATCCACCCGCGTCGGCATGGAGGTCGCCAAGAGCGCGGCGGGCCAGCTCACTCGCGTTCTGCTGGAACTCGGGGGGAAGTCGCCGCAGGTGATCTTCGACGACGCCAACTTCGAAAGCGCGGTCAACGGGGTCGTGGCGGGCGTCTTCGCCGCCACCGGCCAGACGTGCATCGCAGGCTCGCGCGTGCTGGTGCACCGGTCGATCCACGACCGGTTCGTCGAGGCGCTCACCGAGCGTGCCGACCGGATCGTGCTCGGAGATCCACTCGACCCCCGCACCGAGATGGGCCCGGTGGCTAACGCCAACCAGAAGGCCAACGTGCTGGGATTCATCGACCGTGCGAAGGCGCAGGGGTCCGAACTCGTCTCCGGCGGCGAGCGCCGCGACCTCGGCGAGCTCTTCATCGGGCCGACGATTCTCACCAACGTCGAACCGACGATGGAGATTGCGTGCGAGGAGGTGTTCGGCCCGGTCCTCGCGGTCATCCCGTTCGACGACGAGGACGAGGCGGTTCGTCTGGCCAACAGCTCGAAGTACGGACTCGGGGCCGGCGTATGGACCCAGAACATCCACGTCGCGCACCGGGTCGCGCACCGCCTGCGTGCCGGAACCGTCTGGGTCAACAGCTACCGCCTGGTCGCCCCCAACGCACCGTTCGGTGGCATCGGCTGGAGCGGGTGGGGCCGCGAGAGCGGCATGCGGGCGGTGTACGAGTACACCGAGACGAAGACCATCTGGATCGAGCTCGACGGCGCGACCCGCGACCCGTTCACACTGGGCTGAGAGCGGGCACGGTGGACATCAGCCGCAACGCCGATCCGGCCAGGATCGCTCCCGCCCACAGCGAGACCTTCACCGGCAGCGTGTGGGGAGAACCGCTGCTGAGCGATCTTCCCGACATCGTCGTCAACCAAGTGCTGTTCTCGCCTGCGGCGCGAACGCACTGGCACACCCACGAGGGCGGGCAGATCCTGTATATCACGCAGGGGCGGGGGCGCGTGCGCGCCCGTGGGGGCGAGGAGACCACCGTCTCGCCTGGCGATGCGGTCTGGATCCCCCCGGCGAGGAGCACTACCACGGCGCGGACGTCGAGCACTTCCTGACACACGTCGCGATCTCGTTCGGCGCCACCGAGTGGCTCGAGCCGGTGTCGGACGAGGAGTAGGGTAACGGCACGACCTAGTGTTCTGCACCGGAAATTCGTGCGAGATATTTCTGTAGTGAGTTGAGGATCTCGTCGGCAGACTTGGTCCAGGTGAACGGTCGGGGGTTGTCGTTCCAGGTGTTGATCCATTCGCGGATGTCGGCTTCGAGTGCGGG
>WHTG01000053.1 GCA_009377835.1 Nitriliruptorales bacterium | reverse complement strand
GGCGAAGTTCAGCGCGTTGGTGAGGATCAGTGAGAACGGCAGAACGTTGTAGTCGAGCTGCTGGGCGATGCCGATGATAAGCGGGACGAAGATCGCGGCCATGGCGCCGCCGCTGATGATGCCAGCCCGGGCGACGTGTAGGGCGAAGGCCAGGATGAGCAGCACCAGGATCCCACTGGTGATGCCCGCGTTCCTGATGGGGTCGACGAGGAACTGTGCGAGCCACTCGACAGCACCGCTGGCGAAGAGCTGGTTGCCGAGGGAGATGGCGCCGCCGATGAGGAAGAGCATTCCCCACATCACCTTGGGGCCGAAATCACCGAACTTCAGGCCGCCCCACGGCATGAACAGCAGCGCGATCATGATGATGGCCACCATGCCGGTGGAGATACCGTGAACGGACTCGCTGACCCACAGGGTGAAACCGATGGCGATGCAGATGAGGGCCCAGATCTCACCCTTCTTGATCGGGCCCAGCTCGGCGCGGACCTGTGGGAGCACCTTGTCGGCGTTGGGCAACTCCACCGATCCGATCTGGAACCACCACTTGACCAGGAAGTAGAGAATCGGGATGAGGCCCCACAGCGGAAGGTTGTAGATCAGCCAGTCCAGCCAGCTGATCTCGATGCCGCTGGTCTCGGAGAGCAGACCGACCAGCACCAGGTTCGGGACACCGGCAGTGAGGAAGAAGACACCAGCGAACAATGGTACGAGCCCGGTGACGGTGAGGATCATCGCCTGGTTGGCCCGTTGGAGCCCGCGGGACGGCTGACGACCCTCCGAGAGCTCTCCGAAGCAGCGTGAAATCGGCAAGAACAGGGCCGTCTCGGCTACCGTGGGCAGGATGGCGTGCAGTGCCGTCCCGGCCGCCATCAGGGCCGCCATGATCCGCGTCGCCTTCGTTGAGCGCACGAGCCCCACGATGCCGAGCGCTATCCGCTTCCCCAGGCCGGTCTCGATCATTACGGCGACGAGGACGAAGGCACCGAGAATCAGGAAGAAGACGTCGTTGCTGAAGGCGTTGAACGCCTTCGGGATCTCGGCGCCGTTGAGGACGACTATGAGCAGCGGGGCGCTGACCCCCAGGACGACCGGGGGCAGAGCCTCAGTCGCCAGCAGGATGACGAACCAGAGGAAGATGCCCAGCATGGTCTGCCCCCGAGGCTCGAGGCCGGGCAGCGCGGGGCCGACGTGGCTGGCGAGGAGGAGGCCGAACGCGACGACGAGCGCAACCAGCTGGCCGGGGGATCCCGCTAGCCAGCGGCGGCCTCGCTCGGCGCCGGTCTCGGTCGCGCTGCTGGCGGGTGAGGCGAGTGCCACGATGCCACCTCCGATGGAACGTCGATCAGGGAAGTGCCCCTGCAGCTCGGGTCCGGGCGGCGAGGCGAGGAATGTGGCAACGCTCGACTGCCGGGCTGTTCAGAGGCAATAGGCACGGCGTATACCCGCGGAATGAACAGGCCTGACGTCGGCCCGCGGCCGGGACACATGCACCTGCGGGGTGGAGGGCCGGGATAATCGGGATCCGCGACCCGGCCGAAGGGGGTCCTGTCCCCGCACAGTCTCGTCCCCTTGCGATGTCACACCGGGTGCGGTACCTGTCACTGCAAGCGACCGGGTTGTCCCGATGACACGGAGCGGCTACGCGCGCGACGACCCGCACGGACCTTGCGGTGTTCGTAGTCGGACGTATAGTAACGGCCCATCCGATGCGACTCCCGAGTCAACCGGACGCGCTCGGGAGTGTGCACATGATCGCACGACGAGGTGGAAGCGTCGCCATCGCTCCGGCGGGACCGCAGGTGGCGGACCGAGAACCTGGGACGGGGCTGTTGCGGCTCGAGCAGTTGCTTGTCGTCCCCCGATTGTTCGTGGGTGTTGCGGTCGTCTTGATGACGGTCCTCGTCCCGGCCGTGTGGGCGCCCGGCCTCGTCATCGCGGGCCTCTACTTCATCGCCGTGTCCCTGGTTGCCCGCCGTGTACTGACCACCGCTCCTCCGGAGCGCGGTCCCTTCCTGTGGACCAGCGTCGCCGACGGGCTGGGCTGCGTCGCGGTCGTGGGTCTGCTCGCCTCGACCCCGGACGGGCCCGGGGCACTGCTCGTGCCGCTGCTGGCGTTCGAGCTCGCGCTCAAGCACTGTGTGCGCGGCGCGGCTGTTGCCCTGGGGGTGCTCGCCGCCGGTATCGCCGCGCGCGCCGCCTACCGTTCGAGCCATTTCGGTATGCCGCCGCGGGTCTGGTTGATCCTGCTCGTTCTGGCCGTCACCGGACTCCTGCTCGGCCTGGCGGGGGTCCTGCGCGCCAACGAGCGGGCCCGGATGCAGGCGGACGAGGACCGGCACCGGGTCGCGTGTCTACTCCGCGAGACCGTCGTCGCAGTCCTCGATGAAGCGGGGCTGGACACCACGCGAAGCCGGCGGGCGGAGCTGCTCACCCTCGTGGACCAGGCATGCGCCCAACCATCGCTGGGCGGTGAGATCACCCGCCGGCTTGCTGCCACCGTCGCCCCGCGGTCCGATCGCGGCCCGCTGTCGGCCCGGGAGGGCCAGATCCTTGCCCTCGTCGCCGGCGGAACGACAGACCGCGAGATCGCCAGCGAACTCTTCCTCTCGCGCGGCACCGTGCGGGTGCACGTGTCGAACGTGGTGCACAAGCTCGGCGTGGCCGACCGGGCGGCTGCGGTGGCGTGGTACCGCGAACACCGTGACGGTCGGCCTACGCCCGACGCACTCACTGCCCTGTAGAGCATCCACCCGGCTGGCCTGCCAGGACATCCGGGCACCTGTTCAGTTCGGAATGTGCCCCCGCGTTTATTGACCTGAACGGGGCAGCCCGGTGCACCCTTGCCGTGTACCCGGCGTCGCCAGCCGGTGCCATGCCCGCGGAGGCGGGCCAGCGACGGAACTGCACCCACGCCCAGGAAAGAGCGCCCATGCCGAATGCCACTGCCGCGACGAGCACTCGGACGATGAGCAAGGTTGCTGTGGACCACGCCCCGGCCGGTGTCGAGGTCTACCAGATATCGACCCCCGGCCTCGGAGACCAAAGCTACGTGGTCACGGACGGCACCGCCGCGGCGATCCTCCCCGAGGAGCTTCGGTGACCCGCTACCGCGTGGTCTTCCAGGTTTCCGAGGCCGATCCCCATGTCCACGAGACCACGTTGCGAAACGTGCGAAACACCGCGGTCGACCTCGGCCCGGACGCCGAGATCGCGCTCGTCGCCCACGGTCCCGGTATCCGGCTCTTGACCGGTGAAACCGGCTTCGGAGACCAAATCAGCGGCCTCCTCGAAGGACGGATCCAGGTGCTCGGCTGCCGCAACACCCTCGACCGACTGCAGATCCCCGACGACCAGGTCCTGCCAGGAGTCGAGATCGTCACCGCCGGCATCGCGGAGATCGTCCGCCGACAACACGAAGGATGGGCCTATGTCCGCCCCTAGCCACACCTGCACCGCCGTCGATCTCACCGTCCCCCCGATGAACGCTGTGGCCGATCTCCACGGCGACCCGGTGATCGCCGAACTCGTCTTGTTCATGAACGGTAACCAGTTCATGGTGATGGACGAGCTGGTTGCCGCCTTCCAGAGCGAGCACCCCGAGGTTCGAGGGGTGTTCTTCGAAACCATTCCGCCGGGAAAGCTCGTTGCCCAGGCAAGGGGCGGGACGCTGCAGATGGGTGCGCTTCGCCTTTCGGTCGCTCCTGACGTGGTCGCTGCCGGACCGCGATTGCTGCAACCGCTGTGTGAAGACCAGATCATCGAGGAGCCCGTCCTCTACGCCCGCAACGACCTGGCGATTCTCGTATCAGCTGGTAACCCGAAGGGGATCACATGCCTCGCCGACCTGGCCAAACCCGGGGTGCGCATCGCGATGCCCAACCTGCAGTTCGAAGGCGTCGCCGAGCTGATCGCCCAGGCTCTCGAGAAGGCCGGCGGACCGCGGCTGCGTCAAGCCGTCCTGGACGAGAAGGTCGCAAGCGGCGAGACGCTGTGGACCCAGATCCACCACCGGGAAAGCGCGCTGTGGCTCGAGTCGGGCGAGGTCGACGCCTGCCCCCTCTGGTCTACTGAAGCGCGGCACCACTGCGTCGATCGGGGCGCCCCGATGGAGACCATCACCATCCCGCCGGAGCACAACGTCACCGGTAGCTACGGAGCCGCTCTGGTCAGTGGATGTGCCCATCCCGAAGCGGCTGCCGCGTTTCTCGACTTCATCGTGGGCCCCGACGGCCGAGGCATCTACGCCCGCCACGGCTTCTCCGTCTGATGACACGCACACCGTCCACCGTCGGAGTGCGTGGCACGGATTCGTCCCCAACTCGGGCGGCGCAATCGCAACCACCGATTCCCACGATCATACGCAGGGAACTACCTCTCATGCGACGGAGAGTTCCGTGATCGGCGTGCTCGCGCTGGAACGGATGGATACGGAACTCAACAAATGTCTTCGCCGCGCCGCTGGAGCGGTTCGTGGCTGGGTCATCCGGGTGATGGGAATGACCGTGAACTTCACCGTAGGCGGGCGAAAGGCCAGTGCGTGAACCGGATCGACATCGGCGGAAGGCCACTGTACCCGCCCCGGGCTACCTCCTCGCGGCCTGTAAGCGCGGCGGCAACCAGCCCGACGTGCTGTGCCAGATCATGGGCGTCCGGGGCCGACTCGACTTGCCGGCTACCACCTTCGGCCAGCTCCCCGGCACTGGCTACCACATCCGTTAGGACCCGGGACGGGCGTGGAAGACCATCGCGCCGCGATCGCCGCGGGATCGGAGGATCATCATGAGCCAGAACACCACGACCACACCGCCACGCCGACGACGACGCGGAGTCGCGGCGGTCCTCGCGGGTGTCGGCCTCGCTGTCATCGCGGTCACGGCGCTCGCCTCGCCGTCGACCGGCCAGGTCACGCCCACGGCCGGACCTTCCCACGACTACCACGTGGCCGGTCCCGGCGTCGGCAGATCCGAGCCTGCCGCCCGGATCTACACCGTCACACCCAGCTCCGAGCCGGACCGGATCACCGGCCCCTCCCAGATGAAGGTCTTCGACCCGAGGTCCCTCGACGTCACCACGACCGTGGACGTGCCCGACTTCCGGCCGCACCATTTCTACCCGGTCCCCGGACGGAACATCGCGATCCAGGCACACTTCGGGCCGACCAGCAACATCGAGCTCTTCGACATGGTGAGCAACACCTATATTGGACGACTCTCCACCGGGCTGGGGCCCCGGCACGTGTCCTTCGACCCCTCGAGCACCTTCGCCTACTCCGCCAATTTCAACGGCAACAGCATCAGCGTCCTGGATCTCAACTCCCGTCGAAGCGTCGCAACGATTCCAGTGGGAGAGAAGCCGAACTACGTGCAGTACGTCAAGACGGCACGGGGACCGCGCCTCTTCGTCGAGAACTTCGGCGGGAACACCATCACGGTGATCGACGCCCGGAACCTACGTCCGGTCACCACGGTGACCGTCGGCGACGGCCCGTTCAACGCCTCGATCGCCGAGGGTGGGCGAACGCTTGTCACGGCGAACGCCCGTGACAACACGGCCACTTTCGTGGACACCGCGACACTCGAAGTCACGGACACGGTGGACCTGGGTGGGGTGCATGATCCCACCGTGGGCATGCAGCGGCTCAACCCGCGCATCTCCCCCGACGGCAAGTGGCTGTGGGTGGGCAATCAGGACGCCTCGGTCTTCAGCATCGTGAACATCCCCGAGCGCCGGCTCGAGACGATGCTGCCTGCCGGCAGGGGAGCGGACATCGCGTTCTTCCCCGCTGGTGGCCCGGCCCGTGGGCTGGCGCTGCTCACGAACCGATACGACGACTTCGTGACGGTGGCGCGGCTGAACGGCCAGCAGCCACCGACCGTCGTCAAGAACATGACGACCAGTGCCCTCGGCTCGCATTTCGTGACCTTCAACGAGGACTTTTCCCTCGCCTACGTGTCGCAGCGCCCGGGTCGCGCATTCTCCGTGCTCGACATGGCGACGCTCACGGAGCGGGCGAACGTGCCGGTCGGCCCCGGCCCGGTGACCGACCCGGCCGCAACCGATCCCTCGCAGGCGGGCCCCGACCAGGCGTTCTATGTGTGGTTCGACCGCGGCAGGGCGCGCTTCCACGACGAGCACGGCTGCGGATGATGACAGGCCGCCGCGGGCCTATCTCGCCGACGCGGGTGGAGCCCGCGGCGGCCGCGCTGCTCGCACAGATCAGGGCCCTGTGCAGGTAGCTTGCTTGAGCCGGCCGAACAGGCCACCTTGGACAGCTGGGCGAGAAGGCGGATGGCGCAGAGGGACCCGCACCCAGTCGGGAAGGCCGTCGTCGAGCCAGGCTGCCCACAGCCCTCGCCGCATCCGCGTACACGCAGCGCAGCCGACGGCAGTAGGCGACGATCTACCCGTCGTCGGCAATCCGCCATGGAAGCCCGGCCGCCGTTGCGACTTGCCTGCTCGCCCGAACGCACTGATTCATCCGTCAACGGCCGGTCCGACGCGATCGAGAGCGAAGGTGACACCCATGTCCCATGGTCAAGAGCGGACGCCTGCATTACGACGGACTCGCTGATCTAGTACTGCAACGGCAGTTCGGGGTCATGGTGGGCCGTGGCCGCGGCGTCGGTAGTGACAGGCGCGGGCCTGGTGTTGGCGTCGTCGTCGCCAGTTCGACCAGCTGGCCGCGCTGGTGCCGCAGGCGATCGGAGCGAGGACGAGGGCAGCGAGCAGGCGGCGGATCTCGTTGCTGCTCAACGGGATCAGCTCGCTGTGGTCAGCGCTGCGGCTGGCTGTGGGTCCCCCTTTTTGCCTCCTGGGCGCGGGTGGCGGCGAGGTAGGCGGCGGCGAGCATGGCCAGGGTGACGTGGGCGTACCAGGCTCGGTAGCCGCGGACCTGGTAGTGGTCCAGCCCGGCCTCGTTCTTCGCAGTCTGGAAGCACTCCTCGATCGCCCACCGGGCTGCGGCGACCCGGATCAGTTCCGGCACCGGCGTGCCGGCGGGGCCGGCGCAGCGGTAGAACGCCAGCTCGGGGTCCGTGCCCGGCGGTGGGTCGATCTGTCTGCGGACCAGCAGCCAGTGGCCCCATCCGGCCGGCAGGCCGTCGGCCTTCGCGGTGGCGTGCAGGTCCAGGACGGCCCAGTCGTAGAGCCGTTCGCCGTGCGCCGGTCCCGGCCGAGCGCCGCTCCCACACCCCGGCCCCGGCCAGCGCGACCAGGTTCCTGGCCTGGTGACGGCGCCCGTCGGGACAGGTCAGCGTGTCGTCGCTGCGGGTGGCCAGCACGAACGGCACCCCGCGGGCCGCGAGCCAGCCGCGGAAGCCACGTTCTGCCCGCCTCGTCCGCGCTCACCCAGCCCGCCAGCACACCGGCGGAATGCGCGCGGCCGAGCATGTCGATCCCGAGCTGCGGCTTGGTCGCGAACCCGACCTCTGCCGGGATCCCGGCGGCCGCGCAGCGATCACGGTCCTCGGCCCACGACGTCGGCAGGTAGAGCTCCCGGTCGACCAGCGCCCGCCCCCGCGCACCGCCGTAGGCCAAGAACACCCCGAGCTGACAGTTGTCGATCTTCCCGCTGTGCCGGTGTACTGGCGCTGAACCCGGCCGAGCGCACACCCTTCTTGATGAACCCGGTGTCGTCCACGATCCACACCCCGGACGGGTCACCGAGCTGGTCCAGAACGTATCCGCGCAGGCCATCACGCACCCCGTCGACATCCCAGTCCGCCGTGCGCAACAACCGCTGCGTCCCGTCCGGGGACACCGCACCCAAATGCTCGGCCAGGGTCCAGCCGTTCTTGCGCTCCAGACCCGCGAGCAGCCCACGCAGGTACACGCCCACCCGCCGGCGCGGCTCGACCCGGCCGAACCGGCCCGCGATCAGCTCCACCACCGCATCCAACGACGCGACCCACCCAGCAAGATCCACCACGCGGTGATCATCACCGCCGGACGAGAATCAGCCTCTCACGACACGCCGACCTGCCGTTGCAGTACTAGGCGGCGACCGTGTATGGGACCTCGGGCAACAGCGCCCTGGTGCGGATCCTGGACATGTTTACCCTGGCGAGTTCGGGCCGGCCATCTCCCCGGCACCGTCAACTCGCGCTCGACCAGCTCCGCATCCACACGCAGCAGCTTGCGTCGGTGGACTTGGACGTGGCGGTCGTCTGCCAGTCGGGATCCGAGCGGACGCCTTACGCCAGCCGCTGCGTCGACGGTGCCCGCGAACGCGCGCGTCTCCGGCGGTGGGAATTACGCATGGACGCTGTCCTGTTGCTCGGCCGAGATCGCCCGCGGCTCGTGTGGTCACTCACGCGCGGCCTCGCCGGGCGATCGGCGGTGCCTGCCTCCGCAGCGATCGCAAACACCTGCGCGATGGGGAGATCCTCGGTAAACCACTGTACGACCGCGCCCGCAAGCAGGACGGCGATCAGGTTGTCACGCAACTGACCTCCCCAACCCGGCCATCTTCCCCTGTGAGTGGAGTCCAGCAGAGTGGTGTACGGCAGGCCTGGTGATTGGCGTGGCGTAGACGTGTAGGGCGGTCATCGCGTGATCCTTCTGAAGACCTCTCACCGTGCTTCAGAAGGAGCCCACGCGATGACCGCACCGTCGAGTATCGACCCTGCCCGCTTCCTGCACGAACAGCTGGGGTCCGCGTCGCCGGACCTGCTGCGTTCGATGTTGACCACGTTCGTGAACACGCTGATGTCGGCGGAGGCCGACGCCGTCTGCGGCGCGCCGTATGGCCAGTCGAGCCCGGAGCGGGTCAACACCCGCAACGGCTACCGGCACCGCGACTTCGACACCCGCGCCGGCACCGTCGACGTCGCGATCCCCAAGCTGCCCGAGGGCAGCTACTACCCGGACTGGCTGCTGGAGCGCCGCCGCCGCGCCGAGCGGGCCCTGACCACGGTGGTCGCGACCTGCTACCTGCTCGGCGTCTCGACCCGGCGGATGGAGAAGCTGGTGGAGTCGTTGGGCATCACCCGGTTGTCGCGCTCCCAGGTCAGCGTGATGGCCGCCGAGCTCGACGCGGCCGTCGAGCAGTTCCGCACCCGGCCCCTCGACGCCGGCCCGTACACCTTCCTCGCCGCCGACGCGCTGGTGCTCAAGGTCCGTGAGGGCGGCCGGGTGGTCGGCGTACCCGCCCTGGTCGCCACCGGGGTCAACGGCGACGGGCACCGGGAGATCCTCGGACTGCAGGTCACCACGGGCGAGGACGGCGCCGGGTGGCTCGCGTTCTTCCGTGACCTCACCGCCCGCGGCCTCACCGGGGTACGCCTGGTGACCTCCGACGCCCACAACGGCCTCGTCGCGGCGATCGGCGCGACCCTGCCCGGAGCGTCGTGGCAGCGCTGCCGCACGCACTACGCGGCGAACCTGATGTCGGCGACCCCGAAGGCGTCCTGGCCGTGGGTGCGGGCGCTGCTGCACTCGGTCTACGACCAGCCCGACGCCGCCGCCGTGCACGCCCAGTTCGACCGCGTCCTCGACGCGGTCACCGAGAAGCTCCCCACCGTCGCCGGCCACCTCGAGACCGCCCGCGCCGACGTCCTGGCCTTCACCGCGTTCCCCAAGAGCTCTGGCGCCAGATCTGGTCGAACAACCCCCAGGAGCGGCTCAACCGCGAGATCCGCCGCCGCACCGACGTCGTCGGGATCTTCCCCGACCGCGACGCCCTGATCCGCCTCGTCGGCGCCGTCCTCGCCGAGCAACACGACGAATGGATCGAGGGCCGCCGCTACCTCGGCCTCGACGTCCTCGCCAAGGCCCGCCTCACTCTCATCCCCGACCCGGCAACGACAACGACCACCGAGGAGATGACCACCAGCAACATCCCGGCGCTCAGCGCCTAACAACTCCAGAAGGATCACGCGTCAACCGCGACACACCACGTCCGAGGACTTGACCCCCCTGTGCGGACATTCAAGCAGTAGCCTGATGTCGGACTGGTAGCCGGTATCTGGGGGGTCGTGAACCGCATGAGTAGCAAGTCGACGCCCCTCGATCGCAGCAGTCCTATGCCGCTGTGGTCCCAGCTCTTCGAAGACCTCAACCGGCGGCTCGCTGCCGGGGCGTTCACCGATCACTTCCCCGGCGAGCACCAGCTCGTCGCCGACTACGGCGTCAGCCGCCACACCGTGCGCGAGGCTTTGCGGCGGCTCCGTGAAGACGGGATCCTCGAATCCACCCGCGGCCGAGCTACGCGCGTTCACTTGCCGGAGTTCGAGCAGCCAGTGGGAGCGCTGTACTCACTGTTCCGCGTGGTGGAGTCCCATGGCCTAGAGCAGCGCAGCGAGGTGCGCGAGTTCGATGTGCGCTCAGACGTCCGGGCGGCTAGGCACCTGCAACTCGATGACGACGCCGAGCTCGTCTACCTCGAGCGGCTCCGGCTCGCGGGGGACGAACCGCTGGCTCTCGACCACACGTGGATGCCGCGAGAAATCGCTGATGCCGTCCTCGACGTCGACTTCAGCCACTCTGGTCTGTACGACGAGCTGGCCTCACGAGCGGGTACCCGGCTGACCGGCGGACGCGAGCATATCGAGGCCACCGTGCCCACGCCCGCACAGCGGCGGATCCTGAAGATCGACCGGACTGTTGCCGTGTTCTCCATCGAACGCCAGGGTTGCCTCGACAACCGCCCAGTGGAGTGGCGGGAGACCCTCGTGCGCGGCGACCGGTTCAGCTTCTCGGCGCAGTGGGCGCCCCGGTCCGGCTACCAGATCGATGTGGCGAGCGGGACGGGTCTAGGCGTCGTCTAAATCGCAGCAGGGTTGAGGGGTGCCTTCTTCGCAGATTACCTCGCACGCCAGCCAACGAGCCGACCGAATGTCGCCGACTGATGGACCTCCTCCATATCTGCGGGTGACCTCGGAGTCGCCGAGGGCGCCACGAGCGGGGTGAGCAAACGAGGGTGCGACCAGCGGCCAGGGGTATGGGATCACGGCTCAGGTGTGGATAATGCTGCCGCTCCGCAGCAGGGCGGCCACGGAGATACCAGCGCTCCCGCCCACGATCGCAATCCTGTGGTCCTCCGCTCCGCCATCGACGCACCTTCTGACCAGATGCACAGTTTGTACGAACATCCTCCCTACGGGACATGGCCGTGACAACACGGGGCGTCAGCTTCGACCGCTCGCCCGGCGAGGCCGCGCGCGTTGTCGACGAGACACCGGCTCCTCGCCTACCGGTGTGTCGAACGCCACCCCATGACCGGAAACATCCATCCGGTAGCCCTCTTGCATGGACCACTCCGCGGTCACGCTGAACCGGTCACCCCGGATGAGGGTCTCCCGCCATTCGATGGGCTGGTTGCGCAGGCAGCCCACCCGTCGCACCTCGAACGCCGCGGTGCCGGCGGGGATCTTGAGGAGCTTCCGATTCGCTGCGGTGGGCGCGATGGCCGTAATGATCTCCCTGCCACCAGTCAGGCGAGTGCCGGTTAGACGGGCAAGCTCGTCATACAGACCGGAATGGGTGAAGTCGGCCTCCAGCAATGGCCCCGCGATCGCCCTGGGCAGCCAGGTGCTATCCAGCGCCAGCGGTTCCCCGTCTGCCAACCGGAGTCGCTCCAAGTAGACGAACTCGGTCGCCGCAGGTCTTCCGATGCGACCCGCCACGTTCTCCTCAACGCGAACCTCCAGGGCGCGAACCTCGTTGCGCTGCTCCAGACCCATCGCCTCGACCGATCGGAACAACGAGTAGAGAACGCCCAGCGGCTGCTCGATCCGCGGCCTGCGTACCCAGGTTCCACGTCCGCGGCCCGACTCCAGGATGCCTTTGTCGCGCAAGCGGCGCAGCGCATCGCGCACTGTGTGCCGACTGACCCCATACTCGGCGCCGAGCTCGTGCTCGCCAGGGAAGCGCTCGTCGAAGGCACCGGCCCGCGTCCGCCTGCGGAGGTCGGCCTCCAACTGGGCCCACAGCGGGAGCGGACTCCCGCGATCGAGCGGGCGAATCTTCGTGCCGCGGGGCATGCCCACCTCGGAGACATAGTCGGGAATTGTGACGTTGCCCGAACGACTCTACCGGTACAGGTCGGACGTCTACACGAAGGCCGGTTGTCCGGACAAACCCGTCGCTGGTGGACTGCAGCGGGGATGCGCGTTTCGTGCATCACGACGACGGATGGGAGCGGGCCGGGGTCAAGCGCAGGCGCGACGGGTCCCCGCTCGGAGGATGGGCACCGATCCCGACTACCGGTTCACTCGCCCGGTTCGGATCGCACGCGCGATGGTGCCCTGATCCTGGCCGTGGTCGTCACCCTCGGCGCCCTACCTGCGGGTGGGATCAGGTCGAGCGCGCTCTCCGCCGGAACCGCTCGCTGCCTGGATTCTCCTGCGCCTCGTTGCGGGTTGGCCGTTGACAGGCCTGCTCGTCATGGTCCTCTTGCCACTGCGTCAAGCCGCTGTCGGTTGATCTTGGTTGAGGATGCGTTGGAGGGCGCACCCACCACCCAGCGTGGTGCGGCCGTCGCACGCACCGCAACCGGCAGGTCGGCCAGTGGACGTCCGACCACGACCAGGTCGACCTCGTGCTGGATCTGCAACGGCCAGACGGTGTCTCGCGCTCGCACCTCCGGCACAGGCCGATGCCGGAATACTCCTCGCAGAACGAGGCCAACACGTACTGCCCCGCGGTCGTGACGCGGCCAGCCGCACCGGGCCGCCCTCCGTGTCGGCCTCGCTGCGGGCGGCAGTGGACACCGAGGACTCCGTGACCTCGAGCTGCTCCGCAGCGCGCGGGGACGAGACGCGCAGCCAGGCGTTGGTAGCCACCGCCGGATGCTGCCGCACACCGAGCGGTCGGGGCCGCCTCACCCGGTCCCCCTCTGGCTCCTCCGGCGAGGGGAGGCACCGCCGATCGGTGGCTGAGACGGTCGGAGACCACACCCGAGGAGGTCCTGAAGATGCGCGGACGCGCCCATCGACCGCGACGACTCCTCGCGGCGCTCGCTGGTTCCCGTTCCGCTCGAGCCGTTGGATCGGTGGCACGGCATTCGGTGTGCCAGCCGGAGGGCGGGTCGCTCACGGCATGATTGGTCAGCCCAGTGGCCGAGTGTGTCTGTATCCGTGCAAACTATCCGGACGATATGCCCGGACAGGTGGGAGCTGATGTGCGAGAAATCCGACCCGCGTCGAACCGTTCCCCGGCCCGCGGCGGTCCGTCCTGGCGGCGGTCCGTCCCGCGGGACGTCGTGGCTGGGGTGAGCGTGGCGATGGTGGGCGTGCCCCAGTCATTGGCCTACGCCGACCTCGCGGGCATGGACCCGGTCGTCGGGTTATACGCCGGCGCCCTGCCACCGATCCTCGCCGCGCTGTTCGCCTCGTCGCCCTACCTGCAGACCGGCCCCGTCGCGATCACCGCGCTGCTGACTTTCGGCGCGCTCAGCACGATGGCGACGCCCGGCAGCCCTGAGTATCTGGGGCTGGGTCTGGCCCTGGCCCTGGTGGTGGGCGTGGTCCGGGTGCTGCTTGGGCTGGTGCGGGCGGGATGGCTCGCCTACCTCATGTCGCAGCCCATGCTGCTGGGCTTCGTGCCGGCAGCCGCGGTGCTCATCGCCGGGTCCCAAACCTCGAAGGCGCTTGGCGTCCCACCGCCGCCCTTCGAGAACGAGATCGTCGATGCCGGCTGGTCTTTGGTCCATCCCGGGCAGTGGACCCTGCCCGCCGTACTGATCTCCGTGGTGACCGCCGTAGTGATCCTGGGGGGTCGGCGGATACACCCGCTGATTCCCGGGGTGCTGGTCGCTGCCGTGCTGGGGATCGCGGTCTCCGCGCTCGGCTTCTACTCCGGCGCGATCGTCGAGACGATCCCCGCGGGATTCCCGCCGTTCACGCTCACCGAGATCCCCTGGGATCGGGTCCCCTCGCTGCTGCTGTCGGGGATGCTGATCTCGCTTATCGGGTTCACCGAGGCGGCATCGATCTCCCGGCGGTTCGCCACTGAGGACCGGGCACGGTGGAGCGCGGACCGCGAGTTCGTCAGCCAGGGCGTCGCCAACCTCGCGGCAGCGGCCTTCGGCGGAATGCCCTGCGGCGGGTCGTTCTCCCGCAGCTCGGTGAACCGGATGTCCGGGGCCACTACCCGGTTGGCGGGCGGGGTGACCGGGCTCACCGTGCTGGCCTTCCTGCCTTTCGCCACGGTGCTCGAGCCTCTGCCGCTGGCCGTCCTCGGCACGATCGTCATAGTCGCCGTGATCGATCTCATGAGGTTCCGCCCACTGATCCGGCTCTGGCATGTGTCGGTGCCCCAGGCCGTCATCGCCTGGGGCACCTTCCTCGCTACCGTGCTACTCGCACCTCGCCTGGACATCGCGGTGCTCATCGGGATCGGCCTGTCCGTTGCGGTCTTCCTCTGGCGGTCGTTGCAGCTCGAAATCGACGTGCAGGCCTCCGACGAGGTGCTGACCTTCACCCCACGCGGGGTGTTGTGGTTCGGCACCGCCCAGCAGCTGGACACCACGCTGCTCGACGCTCTCGCTGAGCACCCGGACGCCGAGTGCCTTGTGGTCGACCTGGCCCGGTTGGGTCGCATCGACACCACAGGCGCTCTCGTACTGCGGTCGGTGCTAGACCAGGCGCGCGGAGCGGGTCTGCAGGCAAAGGTCCAAGGTGTCCCGCCGCAGTCGCAGCAGCTCACCGAACGGGTGCTCAACTCACAGTCGGACTTGCTGGGCTAAGAGCGTCCGGCAAATGAGGCCGCCCGCGTGTCGTTGCAGGTAGAGGCACGGACCCACAAGTGATCATGGGATTGCTGAAGTCCTGATGATCGCTTGGAGAGTCCGTGCCTCTGCTACCAGCATCCCTGATCGAGCCGCTGTGGGTCGAGTTCGCTGCCCTGATCGGGTCGCCCGAGCGCCCCGAGTTCTCTGCCACCCACCCCTGGGGCTGCCACCGCCGCCGGGTCCCCGACCGGGTCGTGTTCGACCACGTGATCGCCGCCCTGGTGCACGGTAGCGGCTACGAACGCCTCGCCAGCCCGGGCTGCTCCGACCGCACCATCCGCCGCCGCCTCGTAGAGTGGGCCAACGCCGGCCTCGGACAGCAGCTGCTGCGGATCGGGCTGCTCGCCTACGACCGCATGATCGGCCGGGACCTCGAGGACCTGTCCGTCGACGGGTCGATCACCAAGTCCCCGTGTGGTGGCGAGGTGTCCGGCCGCAGCCCGGTTGACCGGGGCAAACAGGGCACCAAACGGTCCGTCGCCTGCGACGGTGACGGGATCCCGCTGCACCTGGTCGCCGCGCGGGCCAACGACCACGATTCGCCTCTGCTGGAGCCGACTCTGGCCGGGATCTGCGACATGATCGGGCCGCTGCCCGACCGGCCGTGCATGCACCTGGACCGCGGCTACGACTCGGGCAAGACCCGGGACCTGCTCGAGATCCTGGGCTACGACGACGACATCGCGGTCAAGGGCGTCCCGGCCCCGATCCAGGTCGGGAAGCGCTGGCCGGTGGAGCGCACCCACTCGTGGATGAACGGCTACGGCAAGCTCCGCCGGTTCACCGACCAACGCAGGATCATCGTCGAGTTCTACCTCTACGTGGCCGCCGCGCTGACCGTGATCCGCCGCCTGATCAACCGGGCCCGCAACCACTACCGGTGGCCGACCAGGCCCACCACACGCCGCCTCCGCTGACGATCATTTGCCGGTCGCTCTAACGAGTCGGTGCACGATTGAGGTTGGGGCGTGTTGGCCTGGCGGGTGGTCGGGCTGCTCAGCGTTCGGCGGCTCGGTCAGACACCAGGGCGGCGATCGCGAGGTGGGTCTCGTCGTAGTACTCGCGGCGGCCGATGTAGCGCTGCAGGGGGCCTCCACTGCTTGTGCTCGGCGTTGGCGTGCTCGACGCAGATCCGCTGCGACGACTGAGCCTTGCGGGGCGGTCTCCCAACGATCAAGGACCTCGGGTGAGGCGTCCTTTCCCGGTTTGAGGGGTGGGGCGTGGACGTGGTCGGGATGGGCCTTGGCCAGGCCTCGGTATCCGGCGTCGACCTTGGCCGTCACCGTCGGGAACCGGTCGAACAGATCACCGATGCCCTCGGTGTTCAACGCGGTCTGGTCATGTTGGCGACCAGGCCGGATCGCCCCGGTCCACACAGTGCGGCCCTTATCGTCGGTGATGACGGTGGCCCTCTTCGTGTTCTGCCTCCTCTTGCCCGACACGAATGCCCGACGCCCTGGACGGTTGGCTCTGGGGCGTCTGACCTGCACCTCGGTGCCGTCGATGCGCAGCTCGACACCTTCGGCGGCGGCGTAGGCGAACACATCAGCCAGGGTGCGCAGTCGCACACCGGGCCGCTCAGGTATGGCGAAGCCCCGCTGGGCCAGCAACGGCCGGATCTCGTGCACCGCACGGGTGATGGTCGAGCGGTCCACCTTGTAGAACAGGGCCAGCGCGGCGTGCGGGAGCTGGAACCGCAGGACAACCAGGGTCGCGATGACCCGATCGACGAACACCAACTCGTGGCCAGGGCCTGCGCCCTCGGCGCGTAGCCGATCGCGGCTACCACGGCGGACGCGCAGGCTGGACTCCTGCTGCGCCTGCCACGGATCGGCCAGCTCGCCGATCAGCTTGGCCAGCCGCCGGGTAGGAATCCCGGTACAGATACGATGCGACAAGGCCGCGCGAGCCCATGGAGACGACACATCCTCATGATCTTGCGCGGCCGTCTACGTCTCCGGGACCGACACGCCAAGATCGACAGGTACGTCGCGGATCACTACCGCGCACCAAGTCGTAAGCATCGCGGCTCGGTCGGGCCGGATAGTCACCGCGGATGCGGGCAGGTCACGACAGTAAGCCATGCTCGCTGCCCGAAGTGATCGTGGGCCCTGCTGGTCGGCTCCGTGGGCGCGGCCCCGCTCTCCTTCGCCCGGCCGACCGGCCGGTGGTCGTGGCGGTGGACCGGACGGCTGGGCCGGTGAGCGGTGTGTACTGGGCCGGGTACAGCTCGTGGTTGACGCGCTCGCGCTGCCGTGGTCCTACGGGCGCCCGCACCCGTGGGGCGACCAGCCACGGTGTGGCCGAGTCTCGCCGTGCACCTCGTGAGGGCATCGTGGCCGCGCTCGTCGTGGGCCGGGCTGTGCCGGCCGGCCGCACGCCCGGAGCTCGGCCGCAGGGGGCGGGCGGCCATCACAGCGGCACGCGCGTCACGCCGGGGCGCGGCTGGGCGGCATCACGCGCGTGGTCCTCGCCCACGCGCACGCCGACCACCGCGGGGCCGCACCCGGCGCGGGCGCCCCGGTGTACTGCCACCCGGACGAGGTGGTCGACGCGCAGAGCGAACGCGGCGAGCACTACTTCGACTACGACCGGATCAAGCTGCCACCGACGCGCTGGCTGATGCCCCGTCTCCTGCGCGCCTGCGACGGCGGGCCGGTGGAGATCGCCGGGACGCTGGAGGAGGGCGACGAGGTGGCGGGGTTCCGCGTCGTCCATCTTCCCGGCCACGCGCCCGGCCTGATCGG
>WHTG01000219.1 GCA_009377835.1 Nitriliruptorales bacterium | reverse complement strand
AGGACGTGGCAGAGGATCGTCGAGTTCACCCAGGCATGGCCGACGATCACCACGCACCGGCCGCGGTACCGCGCACAGATCCGGCGGAACGCGGCGACGCCCCGCTCCCCCGCTTCGACCACGCTCTCCCCGCCGGGGAAGCGCAGCCGGGCGTCGAAGTGGCCGGCGCCCCCGCCGAACCCCTGGCGGAATCCGGCCTGGATCCACGGAAGGAACTCCGGGTACGCGCGGCGGACGTCCTCGACAGTGACGCCGTCGAGGTCGCCGGCGTCGACCTCGCGTAACTGGTCGTCGAACTCCACCGGCACGCCAACCGCCGCTGCGAT
Source organism: Nitriliruptorales bacterium (assembly GCA_009377835.1). Classification (GTDB taxonomy): domain Bacteria; phylum Actinomycetota; class Nitriliruptoria; order Euzebyales; family Egibacteraceae; genus WHTG01. The sequence continues at coordinate 4,520 of WHTG01000219.1, read as the reverse complement.
GATCTCGGCCGTCTGCCGGGCCCGCAGCAGGTCGCTGGCCACGACGGCGTCGACCCGCACGCCGCCCAGCATCTGCCCGGCTCCCGCGCCCTGCCGCCGACCGGTCTCGGTCAGTGGGTTTGGCGCCCTGCTGAAGTAGCGCCCCGCCTCGTCCGGCACGGCCGCCTGGCCGTGCCGGACGAGGAAGACGAGCGTGACGTCGCCGCCGGGGCCCTCGCCCGTGGTCACGACATCCTCAGCGGCAGCTTCCAGAAGCCGCGCAGGTCGCCGTGCGGGGTGTACTCCAGTTCGGCGTCCGGGTCGATGCGCATCTGCGGTATCCGGGCCAGCGCCTCCTCCAGTACTATCCGGACCTCGGCCCGGGCCAGGTGCGTGCCCAGGCAAGTGTGCGGACCCGCCCCGAACGCCAGATGGGGGTTGGGTCTGCGGTCGATCCGCACCTCGTCGGGTTCGGCGAACACCGACTCGTCCCGGTTCGCCGCGGCGTAGCACATGGCCACCGTCGAGTCGGCCGGGATCGGGCAGCCGTGCAGCGTCGCGTCCTCTGTGGTGGTGCGACCCAGGAGCTGGATCGGGGAGATGAACCGGAGGAACTCCTCCACCGCGGCCGGCAGTAACTCCGGCTCCTCCCGCAGGCGCTTGCGGTCCTCGGGGTGCTCGGCGAGGTAGGCGAAGCTGCCGCCGATACCGTTGACCGTCGTCTCCTGGCCTGCATTCAGCATTAGCACGCCGTACCCGTGCAGTTCCGCCCGGGTCAGCGGCCGCCCCTGGTGGGTCGCGGTCGCCAGCGCGCTGAACAGGTCGTCGCCCGGCTCACGGCGCCGCCGATCCACCAGGTCGTCGACGAACTCGATCATCTCCCGGCTAGCCCGGTCCGCCAGGGCGCGGTCGGAGAGCCTGCCGTGGAAGATCTCCTTGCACCACCTCACCCAGCGCACCGACTCCTCCTGGGGGACGTCCAGAAAGAGCGCCAGCACCCGGGCGACGAACGGCAGGGCGAACTCCTGCACGACGTCACCGCCGCCAGCGGCGCACATCGGCTCGAGCAGGTCGACCGCGATGTCGCGGATACCCGGTTCGATCTTCGTCACCGCGTTGCGGGTGAAGAACCGGCTCACCAGTTGGCGGTACGGGTAGTGCTCGGGAGGGTCGACCTCCAACGGGATCTCGACGAAATCGCGTTTGACGCTCGTCGGGATCGAGGTCACACCCGGCCTCCCGGACGAGAACAGCTGCCAGTTCAGTAGCGCACTGCGCACGTCCTCATACCGGGTCAGGACGTAATAGCCGCCGTAGCGGTCGCTGTGGTGCACCGGGTCCTCGGCGCGCAGCTGCGCATACGTCGGATACGGGTTCGCGATGAACTCCGGAGCGTTGTGGTCGAACTGGGTGTCGGAACGCATATCGGTGTGGTTTCCTAACGTCCTGCGCCGGCTGCGCGTCTTCAGGCCGAGGCGAAATCGATCGGGATGAGGCTGCCGGTCACCGCGGCGCCGGCAGGCGAGGTCAGCCAGACGAGCGCGCCCGCGACCTCGTCGGCGGTGAGCCAGCGCTGCACCGGCTTGGCGGCCATCAAGCCGGCGTCGCGGTCGTCGGAGGTCCGGCCGGCGCGCAGCCCTCCGATCATCCCGGCCAGCAGCGGGGTCTCTACGCCGGTCGGGCAGACCCCGACGACGCGGATCCCCTCGTTCGCCACCTCGCGGCCGAGGACCCGGACCAGCATCCCGACCCCGGCCTTCGACACGCAGTACGCGCCGAGGTTCTGCCGCGGGTGCAGCGCCGTTGTCGACGCCAGGCACAGGATCGTGCCACCCCCGCTGGCCCGCAGCGCCGGCACGGCGTACTTGCAGGTCAGCCAGGTTCCGGTCAGGTTGACGTCGATCACCTTGCGCCACGCCTGCTCGGTGGTCTCCTCCACGCTGCCGACGGTCTGGATGCCGGCGCCAGCGATCACGACGTCCAGCCGACCGTGCGCGTCGTATGCCTCCTGGACGGCGGTCGCCACGTCCTCGGCGCGCGTCACGTCTCCCCGGACGGCGCGTAGCTTTCCCGGCAGGCCCGCGTCCACCTGCTCGGCCCAGCCGTCGTTCAGGTCGAGCCCGGTCACGTGTGCGCCGTGGGAGAGGAACGCGCCGCACGCCGCGCTCCCGATCCCCCCACCGGCACCGGTCACCAGGACGCTCGCCGACGCGAGCCAGCCAGCTGCCGGCCCGTCAGGCCGCGGCTCAGACATAGGCGTACTTCGATCGCCACAGCGGCGCGTCCGCCGAGATCGGCGCGAACGACGTCTCTGAGGACGTGAACAGGCGCGTCGGCACGACGATGCGGGCGAAGTTGTTGCGGCCGAGTTCGTAGTACACGCGAGAGGCGCGCTCGTCGAACTCCCACAGGTTGTGGTTCTCGCAGTAGTGGTCGTAGAGCCCGGCCTTACGCATGAACGGCAGGATCATGCCCACGTAGTAGGTGAAGGCGCCGTTCTCGATCAGGTGCCGGCGCGGGGTGCGCGTCATCCACTCGAAAATGTCACCGGTCGCATTGCCGATGCCCGTGAGATATTTCGCGGTGGCCTCCGCCAACGGGACCTGACGCAGCTCGGAGTCCCACTCGTCGCGCACCCAGACGCTGCCCTTGACGATCGAGCTGACGTAGTTGCGCGGCCGCGTCATGAGCGTGCCGATGCTGAGCACCCGCGCCTCCTCCAGCTGCATCTCGGCCGCGTCGATCTCGAAGACAAACGTCATTGCGTGCGGCAGGTCGCGGGCGAACAGCGACCAGCTGTAGGCGTCCTCGCGGGTGAACGTGCTGCGCACGATCATCGGGTTGCCGTTGTCGAGGACGAACGGACCGAGGTCGTACATGCCCAGGCGGTTGTCCAGGTGCAGGTAGAACGACTGCAGCTCGGCGCTGGCCATCAGCGCGGTGAAGTCCGGCCCGGTCTCGTCGGTCAGCGGCTCCATGCTGTCGCGTAGTCGCTGCGTCCAGCCGTCGTCGAGTGCGGCGGTGGTGTAGCGGTTCTGCGACGACCACAGGTACCCGTCGCCGCGGTAACCCCACACGAGCGCCTGCCAGAACTTCATCGCCGCGGTGAGCTCGGGCAGGTACTCGTCGGGCGTGTTGTGCCCCATGATGAGGTAGAGCGCGCGGCCCAGCTGGGTGACCGCCCCAAGGCACCACGAATGCAGCATGTTGATCTTGTTGGCGGGCTCGCGGCCACTGCGGGCGAGGTTGACGATCCCATCGATCCCCAGCCGGTCCGTCATGTCGATCATGAACTCCGGCCAGCGGTAGAAGGCGTTCGCGAACGACAGCGCCTCATACTCCTGACGCGGCACCAGCCCACTGCTGCCCTCGCTGGCCCGCAGCGACAGCTGGTCCCACAGGTCCCATGACCAGTACGCGGTCAGGTCGTTGAGCTCGTCGATCGAAAAGGCCGGGCGCCGGACGTCTTCGAGCGTCAACTGCCGCTTGAGCAGGTCGGTCTTCAGGCTGCCCCGCAGGATCCGGTCACCGAGGATGCCGTCCGGCACCGGCGGCAGGTGGCCGTAGCGGAACTCGGCCCCCGGCATGAAGCGCACGCCATCGTCGTCCGCCTGGTACCGCTGCAGGTAGGCGGGCTGCGACTGGGTCGGAGATGCAGACATGCGAACTCCCGTCTCGAAGGAACTACGGCGGTGGGAAGGTCAGGAACCGTCGTCGACCCGGAAGACCCGGCCGGTGTCGGGGTCCGCGCAGTCGAGTTCGACCACCTGTCCGTCGAGCACGGACACGACGTGCTTGACATAGGTGTCGGTCATCAGGCCGTCCGGGCCGAGCCGCTCGATGCCGCCGTTGTCTGCCAGCTGAACTGACATGACCGCCGGAATGCTGAACTCGCGCGACACGATGCCGAGGTGGGATTCGGGGGCTCCCTCGAGGGTGATGAGGCCAACGGGTCGCTTGGGCAGGATCGCTCCGGCGAACGTCACGGCGCCGCCTTGGGTGAGGACCACCGTCGAAGTGATCTCTGGGTCGCGCATCAGCTTCACGACGTCCGTCGGCTTGCCGATGTAGCGCACCCGGCCTCGGACGGTGCCGTCGCGATGAGCCACATTGAGGCCAGTCGCCACCAGCTGCTGCGCCATCTGATGCTCCTCTCCTGTGGTGTACTTCACGCAAGATAGCGACGCGTCGTCGCAGCACCGTCGCAAAACCGTCGCAACAAAGCGGGAGAGCCCCGATGGACCCCGACAGTGGTGACCGCGTCCTTGGCGGCGAGGCCGGCGTCACGACCCCGACGGCCTCGACGCAGCTGCTGGTGCTGGGACCTCCGATGATCATCCGTGGCGCGACGCCGCGTCCGCCCGGGACGCAGAAGGCCCTGGCGCTTGCTGGATACCTCGGGATCCGCGGCGAGCCGGTCCCGCGCGAGCGCCTGGCGGCCCTGCTGTGGCCGGGCAGCGCGTCCGACCAGGCCAGACGCAGCCTGCGGGGCGAACTCGCCCGGCTGCGCTCGGCCTTCGCCGACGACGCCGTCGGGGGTT
>WHTG01000285.1 GCA_009377835.1 Nitriliruptorales bacterium | reverse complement strand
TACGACTCCGGCGACTACCCAGCGACGCTGGCCAAGCTGACGAAGCTGGTCGGTTGGGATGAGTTCGCGACGTACCGGGAGCGGGCGCGCGCCGAGGGACGCACGGTCGGGATCGGGCTGGCCTGCTACGTCGAGGGCACCGGCGTGGGGCCCTACGAGGGCGGCTGGGTCAAGGTCGAGACCGACGGCACCGTGGTGGCGGCCACCGGCCTGACCACCCAGGGGCAGGGCCACCAGACGGTGTTCGCGCAGGTCGTGGCGTCGGAGCTGGGCGTCCCGATCGACCGCGTGGTGGTCACGACCGGCGACACGCGCCGGTTCGGGTACGCGGTGGGGACGTTCGCTTCCCGGGCGGCTGTGATGAGCGGCAACGCGGTGGCGGCGGCGGCCCGCAAGGTGCGCGAGAAGGCACTCCGCATCGCCGGCGACGCGCTGGAGGCTGACCCGGGCGACCTGGAGATCGTGGACGGCGTCGTGCGGGTGAAGGGCGCGCCGGGGGCAACGATCCCGCTGTCAACGGTCGCCGTGCTGTCCAACCCGCTGCGCTATGCCTTCGACGAGGAGACCGCGCGGGCCACTCAGTTCGCGTCGTCGGTCGACCCATCCCTGCCGCCGATCGCGGAGGGGGACGAGCCGGGGCTGGAGGCCACCGGTTACTACTCGCCCCCACGGTCGACGTTCGCCAACGGTATGCACGCGGCGATCGTGGAGACCGACCCAGACACCGCCGAGATCACGATCCTGCGGTACTGCGTCGTGCACGACTGCGGCACGCTGATCAACCCGCGCATAGTCGAGGGGCAGATTCACGGCGGCGTGGCCCAGGGCGTCGGCGGCGCACTGTACGAGCGGATGGTCTACGACGACGCAGGCCAGCTGCTCAACGCGTCGTTCATGGACTTCCTGATGCCGTACTCGACCGAGGTGCCGGTGGTCGAGACCGACCATCTGCAGACCCCGTCGCCGCTGAACCCACTCGGCATCAAGGGTGCCGGGGAGGCCGGCGTCATTCCCGGTGCCGCGGTGCTGGCGGCCGCGATCGAGGACGCCGAAGGCATCCCGATCACCCGGATGCCGATCTCACCGTCCGAGCTGTACGAGCTACGCCGTGCGCATGAGGAGCGTCCATGAAGGTCACCGGATCTACCGTCCTGAACGCCCCGCGTGAGCAGGTCTGGGGGGCGCTGATCGACCCCGCGGTGCTGGTTCGCACAATTCCCGGTTGCGAGCAACTGACGCAGGTCGGTCCGGACTCGTACCGGGCGACGGTGAACGCCGGCGTCGCGTCGATCAAGGGCGTGTACTCCGGCGAGGTGAAGCTCACCGACCAGGCCGAGCCGTCCGCGTTCGTGCTGCACGCCTCCGGGGCCGGTGCGCCGGGCACGGTCAGCGCGGACGTCCGCGTGACGCTCGCCGAGGCGGATGGCGGCGGTACCCGGCTCGACTACGATGCGGACGCCATTGTGGGCGGCATGATCGGCGGCGTCGGGCAGCGGATGCTGACCAGCATGGCCAAGCGCACCGCCGACGAGTTCTTCGCCGCCGTGAACGACGAGCTGACCGGTCGGGCGGAGCTCGCGGCACCCGCCGTGGGGGTGCCCGGGGTGACCGGGGCGCCCGTGGTGGCCACGCAGCCTGGGCAGCCCACGGAGCTCGTGCAGCCCGCGCAGCCGCGCACATTTACCGCGCCGTCGCGCTCCCGAGCGGGTGTACCCGTCAGCGTGGTCATCAGCGCGGCTGTCGTCGGCGCGCTGATCGCCCTGGATGGGGTGCTGGTCGGCTGGCTGATCGCGGCGTAGCGGCCTCGCGTCGCACCTGTCGGCCTGTCTTCTTGATCGGGGTGACTGAGGTGTTGTCATAGCCACACCTCAGTCACCCCGATCAAGAAGACAGGCGTGTCGATACCATTACCCGACGCGAGATCACTGGCTGCGGCTGATGAGGAATGAGTGGCGACTGACCTTCCGCCCCGGTCCATCGTGGACATTGCCGGCATACTCAGGGTTGGTGAACTCGGTGCGCTCGAACTGACGACGGCCTGCCTGGAGGCCATCGAGGCCCGCGAGGACGAGCTGCGTGCCTGGGAGCACCGCGACCCGAACCTGGTACTGGCCCGAGCCAGGGAACTTGACGGCCTGCGCGCTGACGAGCGCGGCCCATTGCACGGCATCCCTGTCGGTGTCAAGGACATCATCGACACCGCCGACCTGCCCACCAGGTACGGCTCGTCGATCTACACCGGCCACCGCCCGGCCGCGGATGCGGCGGTCGTCGCGCGGCTGCGGGCCGCTGGCGCGGTCGTGCTCGGCAAGACCGTGACCACCGAGTTCGCGCTCTACTCACCGGGTCCCACCACCAACCCGCACGAGCCTTCCCGCACGCCGGGCGGCTCGTCCAGCGGCTCGGCCGCGGCCGTCGGGGCCGGGACCGTGCCGCTGGCGCTCGGGACGCAGACCGCCGGCTCGGTCGTCCGTCCCGCCTCGTTCTGTGGCGTCGTCGGCGTCAAGCCGACCTTCGGTGCGATCCCGACCGACGGCGTCAAGCCCTGCAGCCCGACGCTCGACACCGTCGGGGTATTCGCGCGGGACGTGGCCGGCGCTGCTTATGCGTTGCGGGTGCTGGCGGACACCGGCAGGACCGGTGACGCCGCTGGGCCGGAGGATCCCGTGCGGGTCGGGTTCGCGCGGACGTCGGAGTGGGACGTGGTCCCGGTCGACACCCGTACCCGGATCGAGCAGGCGGTGGATGCCTTGGCATCCTCCTTCGAGGTGCGGGAGGTCACGCTGCCTGCGCCGTTCGTCGGGCTCGTCGAGGCCCAGACCTGCCTGATGAACGTGGAAGTCACCCAGGCCCTGGCCGTTGAGCGTACGCGCTACGGCGACCAGCTCAGCTCGAGTCTGCGTAGCCAGCTAGCCGCCGGCGACCGTGCCGCGTGGGCCTACGAGGCGGCCCGCTCTCACGTCGCGCGGTGCCGCGCGCTGCTGCCCGACGTCTTTGCCTCGGTCGACGTCGTGCTGGCG
>WHTG01000167.1 GCA_009377835.1 Nitriliruptorales bacterium | reverse complement strand
GCTCCGACGCCAGCGCGCCGGCGATGACATCCGTCACCCGGCTGGTGGTCGTGGTTGCGTTGGGGTTGTACAGCAACAGCGCACGCATTGACGCGTCACGCTATCAGCAGCGTTTGCCCTGCCGACGAAGGGCTACCTATCCGGAGTCGGCACACCCCGCCCGCAGCCACTCCGCAGCGTCAGAAGTCCGCCGACCCTTCCATGCCCTCGCGGAGGAACTCGAGGATCCGTGTGAGCAGGCGCGACACGTGCATCTGTGAGATGCCGATGTGGTCGGCGATCTTCGACTGCGTCATCCCTTTGAAGAAACGCAGGTACAGGATGGTGCGCTCACGTTCGGGCAGCTGCTCGATCAGCGGCGCCAGCGACGCGAAGTACTCGAGGTTGTCCAGCCGCAGGTCTTCCTCGCCGATGCGGTCGCCGCGCATCGGGGCGTCCTCGTCGTCGCCGGACGGTGCGTCCAGCGACGTGGTCGAGTACGCCTGGCCGCTCTCGAGCGCCTCGAGAACCTCGTCCTCGGAGACGCCGGCGGCCTTGGCGAGTTCCGGCACGGTGGGGGCGCGCCCGAGGTCCTGCGTGAGCTGCGCCACCAGCTTGTTCAACCGTAGCGACAGCTCCTGCAGCCGTCGTGGCACGCGGATGGCCCAGCCCTTGTCGCGGAAGTAGCGCTTCAGCTCGCCGACGATCGTGGGGGTGGCGTAGGTCGAGAACTCGACCTCACGGTCGAGGTCGAAGCGGTCGATCGCCTTGAGCAGCCCGACCGACCCGACCTGGATCAGGTCGTCGAGCGGCTCGCCGCGGTCCTTGAACCGCTTCGCCAGGTACTCGACGAGCGGGAGGTGGAGCTGGGCGAGTTCGTCGCGGACGTGCGGATCTCCGGTGTCGCGCAGCCGGAGGAACAGTTGCTTGGTGTGGGCCCGGCGGTCCTCGTTGATCATGGAAGCTCGCCAGTGGCCTCGTCATCCAGCACGAGGCGGTTCTTCGACAGCACGATCACCGTCTCGCCCTGGTTCGATTCGATCCGGATCGCGTCCGCCAGTGCCCGCAGGATCGTCCACGAGAACGACGACTCGTCGATCACGGAATCGTCGTCCGCGACGTTGCCCGTCAGACGCACCTCGACGCCGTTGTCGGTGGTCTCCACGTCCATGCTGATGCGGTCGCCTCGGCTGTGCCGGAGCAGCTGCACCGCCGCCTCCTCGACCGCCATCCGCAGGTCGTCCACCTGGTCCAGCGTGAATTGGTCCCTGGCCGCGAAGCCGCCCACGGCCGTGCGGAGAACTGCCAGGTGGTTCGCTGTCGCCGGCACCGTGACGGTGACCAGATCAAAAGGCACGGTGACATTCCTTGGTTGGATCCGCCCTGAAAGCCACATGGACTTTCGGTCAGCCTAGCCGAGGTTGACGATCCGCCACAGCGGGGAACGTGACGACAATGACGATCAATGTGGACGCGTACTACCGGGGGCTCGCGGCGAACACGCTGCAGGAACTGGGCGATCGTCTGCTGACCCTGTCCCGCGAGGCGGAGGCCGCCGAGGCGCACGACGCCGCCTGGCACCTCGCGGACCTGTCGACCCAGCTGCTGGAAATGGGGTTGGACGTGGGCAATCAGCAGACCTCTCAGGCGCCAGGCGAACCGCTCTAGCTGGACACGCCCTGAGTGTCACCGACGTCGTGGCTGATACACCTCTAGCGCTTCGGTCCTTTCCCCGGCGGCGGCCCTGGCACGGACGGCTTTCCTCGGTGGCCAGGACGGGTGCCTTCGACCTCACCGTCGTCTGCCAGCCGAACCAGGAAGAGGCCTTCATCGATTCCGCTGACCGCGATCGTCCCTGACTCGAAGTACGGGTAGTTCGACCACGTGCCGTCGAACGTCGGGGCGCCGCTCCACGGGAAGGTGTCGAAGAAGCCGACGAGGTCCAGCCGCGGGTTGTCCGGGTCGTCGACGTTGGTGGCGTCGAGCACGCGCAGTCCGCTGGTGTAGTTCGACTGGTAGACGCGCCCCTCGTGGACGTAGTTGTTGTGGTCGATGGACGTGGTGGCGTGGATGTGCTCGAAGTGGACCGTCGGGTTCTCGAGGTCTCGCACGTCGAGCACGATCGTGCGCGTGTTCGTGTCATGTGTCGTCTCGTCGAGCTCGTCGTTGGCGATGAAGAACGCCTGGTCCTCCGTCAGCCATCCCTGGTGGGCGTACGACACGTTCGAGTACGGGGTCATCCCGACCGTCACGGGGTTGCGCTTGTCGGTGACATCGGCGATGACGACCTTGTTCTCCGAGGCGTTGAAGCACAGCTCACGCCCCGTGTAGCGCTTGTCGGGGCCTTCGTAGATCACGCACTGCGTGTCGTGGACGTACGCAGCGCCCTGGTCCAACCCAGCCGTGCGCGCGGCGGTTCCGGGACCACCGTCGACTGCGTAGCAGCCGGCGAAGGTTGGGTCCTTCGGGTCGCGGATGTCGACCATGTGCAGTCCCGACAGACAGTGATCCGGCGCCACGATGCCCTCGTTGCCGCCGACGATGTAGGCGTAACCGGTGTCCTCGTTGATCGCGAGGTTGTGCGCCGCGACGTTGAGCGGGTACCTCGCGTCGGCGTCCCACTGCTGCGGCTCGGTGACGTCGCGCAGGCGGGTGAGGTCGAACACGGTCATCCCGTGCGGCTCGGACTCGCTGACGATGAACGCGTGATTCTCGTACATCTTGATGTCGTGCCATATCTCTTCCAGGATCGCGGGGTTCGGTAGCTCCCCGAGGTACTCCGGTGCCGTCGGGTCGGTCACGCGGAAGAAGGCGACGCCGTTGGTCTTGCCGGCGACGACGTACTCGTCACCGGTGTCCGGGTCGGTCCAGCCCCACAGGTCGCTCACGCCCGCGCCGTTGAACTCCTCCTGCGGCACGAACGACAGCAGGTCGACCCCCTCGCACTCGAACGGGCCGGCCATGCCGCCCTGACAGGGGATGTCCGACATCGCCTCGAGGGGCTCACGGGTGTCCGTCAGCGTCGCGTTGGTCTCACCCGCAATCGCGGCATCCCGCACCGCGATCGCCTCGGCGGTGCGCTGAACCTCGAGCGCGGGGATGTCGGCCGAGACTGCCGTCGCGTTGGTCCTCCAGTCCTCACCCTCGCCGGGAATGTGGACGAAGCCGATCGCTCCTGCGGCCTGCGCGGCGCGGACCTTCTGGGCGAACGTGTACGCCGGGCAGGTATCCGAGGGGTTGGTGGCGCTGACCCTGGATTCCACGAGCGCGATGTTGCCGCGGACCTGATCCGCGACGGGGGTGTAGCTCGCCACGGTGCAGCCGGTGCCCGCATAAACCAGGTCTGCGGTCTCGTCGGCCACCTGTGGTGTGTCGGCCCACTGGACGGCGGGCAGCTGCCCGGCCACCTCGGCCGGCGAGTTCACCTGGACCACCAGCCCACCGATCATGTGCTCGTCGCCGGGATGCGCCAACGGGTGACTTGCCACCTCGTTGTCCTGGTCTTTGTGTTGCGCTGCTGGGTGTGCTGCCGCATCGGTGGGCGCCACCACCCACGCGAGCGCCAGCGCCATCACCAAGCTGACGACGGCGGAATGCCGGCCCATGTCGACGGTCTTGTTCATCGCACTCTCCCCGTTGCCCATGACGCGTCTGCTCAGGGCCCCGATCAGACGGCGGGGTTCCGAGGCAGCCACGAAGAACTCTCACGGCGCGACTTCGACGTGGCAGCTCGGGACTCCTTCTATGAGCACGCTATGAGCACGCGTGCGACGTCGCCGTCCCCTCTTGCTCGCCGGGCGGCACCCTGCCGGCGGGTCGCCGGTGCTGGTGTGAACATTGGGGCTGGAACCCACCGGGTTTGCCCTCGCATCCCGGCCGCTGGCCGGTACTGTGGCGGCGTGCCTGGCGATGACGCGGCCACCGTGGCGCCCGACGGCCCGAGCGGGTCGCTGGACGGATTCTCCGAACCCACGCGCGCGTGGTTCTCCGGGGCGTTCGCGGCGCCCACGCCGGCCCAGGAGCGGACCTGGGGCGCGGCCGCCGCCGGTGGCAGCATCCTGGTCGCGGCGCCGACCGGATCGGGCAAGACGTTGGCTGCGTTCCTCGTCGCGATCGACCGGCTCGCCGGCGCGGCGGTGCCCGGCGACGACCGGCGCCGAACGCGTGTGCTGTACGTCTCGCCACTCAAGGCGCTGGCGTACGACGTCGACCGCAACCTGCGCGCGCCCCTGGTCGGAATAACCCGCGCCGCGCAGCACCTGGGTGCGCCGTTGCCGTCGATCGAGGTGGCGATGCGCACCGGCGACACCCCCGCCGACGAACGCCGGCGCATGGGTCGCCATCCACCGGACATCCTGATCACGACGCCCGAGTCGCTGTTCCTGCTGCTCACCTCGCAGGCGCGCGAGACGCTCGCGGGCGTCGACACCGTCATCGTTGACGAAGTACACGCGGTCGCCGGCAGCAAGCGCGGCGCACACCTGGCGCTCTCGCTCGAGCGGCTCGAGGCGTTGCGGCTGGCCGGCGATCCGGCCGCACAGCCGCTGCAGCGCATCGGGCTGTCCGCGACGCAACGCCCCGTCGAGGAGGTGGCGCGGTTCCTCGTCGGCGGGTCGGCGGCGGTGGACGGGACGTGGCGCCAGCGTCCGGTCGAGATCGTCGACGTCGGCGCGACGAAGACGCTGGACATCGAGATCGTCGTGCCGGTCGAGGACATGAGCCGGCTGGGTGAGGTGGTGGACGAAACCGCGAGCGGGCCGGCGGCAGGTGCGGTGCAGCTGCGACGTTCGATCTGGCCGGCGGTGCACCCCAAGATCCTGGAACTGATCAAGGCGCACCGCTCGACGATCGTCTTCGTCAACTCACGCCGTCTCGCGGAGCGGCTGTGCGCCCGCCTCAACGAGCTGTACGCCGAGGAATGGGAGGGTGATGCCTCCAGCGGTGACGCGCCGGCACCGGAGATCGCGCGGGCCCACCACGGATCGGTCGCGCGGGAGCAGCGGGTCTTCATCGAAGAGGAGCTGAAGGCCGGGCGGTTGCGCTGCGTCGTCGCCACCTCGTCGCTGGAGCTGGGCATCGACATGGGGGCGGTCGACCTGGTCGTGCAGGTCGAGTCGCCTGGATCGGTGGCCACCGGGTTGCAGCGGGTCGGGCGTGCCGGCCACCAGGTCGGCTCCCCCAGCGTCGGCAAGGTCTTCCCCAAGTACCGCGGCGATCTGGTCGAAGCCGCCGTCGTGGTGCGGCGCATGTACGACGGCGACATCGAGACCACGGCCTATCCGCGCAACCCCCTGGACGTGCTCGCCCAGCAGATCGTGGCGATGGCGGCCATGGACCGCTGGAGCGTCGACCAGCTGTGGCGGACGGTCCGCGGCGCCGCCGGGTTCGCCGATCTGTCGCGTGCGCAACTCGATGGTGTCCTCGACATGCTCTCGGGGCGTTACCCGTCCGACGAGTTCGCCGAGTTGCGCCCGCGTTTGAACTGGGACCGCGTCGATGACGCCGTGACCGGTCGGCCCAGCGCCCAGCGGCTGGCGGTGACGTCCGGTGGGACGATCCCGGACCGCGGCCTGTACGGCGTGTTCATCGCGGGGGAGGGCGCCGGTCGCCGCGTCGGCGAGCTCGACGAGGAGATGGTCTACGAGACCCGTCCGGGGGAGACGTTCACCCTGGGCTCGTCGACGTGGCGTGTGGAGGACATCACCCGCGACCAGGTGCTGGTCACGCCGGCGCCCGGGGAACAGGGCAAGCTGCCGTTCTGGCACGGCGACGCGCAGGGTCGGCCTGTGGAATTGGGCCGCGCGGTCGGCGGCTTCCTGCGGGAGGTGGGGGATCTGGCGGACCACGAGGCGGTGGCCCGGCTGGAGACGACGTACGGGCTCGACCCGCTGGCGGCGTCGAACCTGGTTGCGTACCTGGCCGACCAGCGAGAGGCCACCGGCGTGCTGCCCAGCGACCGCACGCTGGTGATCGAGCGGTTCCGCGACGAGATCGGCGACTGGCGCGTGTGCATCCTCTCGCCGTTCGGCGGCCGGGTGCACGCGCCGTGGGCGCTGGCGATCGAGGCCCGTGCCCGGGAACGGCTTGCGATGGAGGTGCAGACGATCTGGGCCGACGACGGCATCGTGATCCGGCTGCCGGAGGCCGACGACGCGCCGCCGCTGGACCTCGTCGTGGTCCCGTCCGGCGAGGTCGAGGACTTGATCGTCGGAGAGCTGGCGGACTCGGCGTTGTTCGCGTCACGCTTCCGCGAGTGTGCGTCGCGGGCGCTGCTGCTGCCCAAGCGCCGCCTGGGAGGAAGGACTCCTTTGTGGCAGCAGCGTCAGAAGTCGGCGGACCTGCTCCAGGTCGCCGCCCGCTACGGCAGCTTCCCGATCCTGCTGGAGACCTACCGCGAATGCCTGCGCGACGTGTTCGACCTTGCCGCGCTGGTCGACGTGTTGCGCGGCATCGAGTCGCGCACGGTCCGCATCAGCCAGGTGGAGACGGCCACGGCGTCACCCTTCGCCTCGTCGCTGTTGTTCAACTACCTCGCCGCGTCGATGTACGAGGGCGACGCACCCCTGGCCGAGCGCCGTGCGCAGGCGCTGTCGCTGGACCGTGAACTGCTGGCTGAGCTGCTCGGGTCCGACGAGTTGCGCGAACTCATCGACGCCGACGCGCTGGTCGCCCTCGAGTTGGAGTTGCAGCGACTGATCGCGCAGCGCCATGTCCGTGACCTGGACGGTGTGCACGATCTGCTGCGTGATGTCGGCGACCTGCGCGGCGACGAGATCACCGCCCGGGTCGCGGCGGACGACGAAACGGTCATCGGTTGGC
>WHTG01000078.1 GCA_009377835.1 Nitriliruptorales bacterium | reverse complement strand
ATCGGTCACGCCTGCGGCCACAACGTCATCTGCGCCACCGCGGTCGGGGCGTTTCTCGCCACCGCGGAGGTCGCTGGTGACCTGGACGGGTCCGTCGAGTTGATAGGCACCCCGGCCGAGGAGGGTGGTGGCGGCAAGGAGCTGATCGCGCGGGCGGGCGGCTTCGACGACGTCGACGCGGTGGTGATGCTGCACCCGTCCAGCTTCGAGGCGGCAGAGCACCCGTGGATCGGTGTGCGGACGGTCGACGTCACGTATCACGGACTTGCGGCACACGCGGCGGCGATGCCGTTCAAGGGCCGCAATGCGCTGGACGGGGCGGTGAATGCGTATCAGGGGATGGCGCAGCTCCGGCAGCACATGCTGCCGACAGACCGTGTACACGGGATCATCACCGAGGGGGGGCAGAAGCCGAACATCGTCCCGGAGCGCGCGGCGCTGACTTTCTACCTGCGCTCGGCGGAGCCCGAGACGCTGGCCGTTCTCGTCCAGCGGGCGGAGGACATCTTCACCGCAGCCGCCACGATGAGCGGCACGACGGTCGAGATCGGATGGGACCCAACTCCGGTGTACCTGCCGGTACGCAACAACCACCCACTGGCACTTCGCTGGGCGGTCAACGTCGGTGAGCGCGGCCGCGTCTCGCTGCCGCGGGGAATCGTCCCCGACGCCCTCACGGGGTCGACGGATCTCGGCAACGTGAGCGTGCGGGTCCCCGCGATTCACCCGACGCTGGCGATCGCACCCGCCGGCGTGACCATCCACAGCCCTGAGTTCACCGCCCATGCCCGCTCGGCCGCCGCCGACCAGGGTGTGGTCGACGGGGCCATCGGACTTGCCCTCACGGCGGTCGACTTCCTGTGCGACCCCGAGTTGCGCACGTCGGTTCGCGACGACTTCCAGGCGGCAGGCGGAACCCTGGACGTCGCGGCGCTGCTGGCATGAAGCACTGCCCGTGGTGGTGACCGCGCCGGTCAGGTGGCATGCCGACGGACCCATTCGTGCATCGCGATTCCCGACGCCACACCCGCATTGATCGACCGGGTCGACCCGAACTGGCGGATCGAGGCGACCTGCGACACCGCCGACCGCGCCGCGTCCGACAATCCCGGCCCTTCCTGCCCGAACAGCAGCACGCAGCGGCGCGGCAGGTCGACCGTGTCAATGGGCGCCGCTCCCGGCAGGTTGTCGACGCCGATCAGCGGCAGGTCGCGGTGTGCGCACCAGTCCAGGAACGATTGGACCGATGGGTGGTGCTCGACGTGCTGGTAACGGTCCGTCACCATCGCGCCGCGCCGGTTCCAGCGGCGGTTGCCGACGATGTGAACGGCGGTGGCGAGGAACGCATTCGCGTTGCGGACGATCGTCCCGATGTTCAGGTCGTGCCGCCAGTTCTCGATAGCGACGTGGAAGGGGTGCCGGCGCCTGTCGAGGTCCGCGACGATTGCCTCGACGGTCCAGTAGCGGTAGCGGTCGACGACGTTGCGCCGATCGCCCTCGGCGAGCAGCCGGCGGTCCAGCCGGGGATCGTCCGGCCATGGACTCGGATGCGGGCCGACGCCCACGGAATCGTCGCGCATCCCCAGAGCCTTGCACGCGTGCATGAATCCACGCCTGCGGGGGCAGGTCAGCGGCACCGGGCGCGTTAGCATCGGCTGACATCCCAACAGCAGTGAAACGGTGAAGCAGGCCAATGGCTGAGCAGCAGGAGACCCCCGAGTTCGGGACGAACTCATGGATCGTCGAGGAGATGTATCGCGACTATCTCGCCGACCCCTCCTCGGTCGCCGAGTCATGGCAGGACTTCTTCTCCGACTACGAGCCGCCTGGTCAGTCCCGCCAGAGCGGGGCCACAGCCACGAAGACGGCGAAGGTGAAGACCGCCCCGCCGCAGGCAGCATCCACCGCATCGCCGCCGGCCCCCAACGGCCAGGCGGACGTCCCCGAAGGGGCGCAGCCCATCCGCGGCGTCGCGTCGACAATCGCCGAGAACATGAACCTCAGTCGGTCGATGCCGACGGCGACGTCGATCCGCAACGTCCCCGCCAAGCTGCTCGAGGTCAACCGGCGGATCATCAACAACCAGCTGGCGCGGACGCGCGGCGGCAAGGTCAGCTTCACGCACATCATCGGCTGGGCGATCGTCAAGGGCGTCACCGCCCTGCCTGTCATGACGTCCACCTACTACGACGTCGACGGCAAGGGGTACGTGCGGCGTCCGGACTCGGTGAACCTCGGCTTGGCAGTCGACGTGGAGCGCAAGGACGGGACGCGCACGCTGCTGGTCCCCAACATCAAAGACGTCGCGGTGCTGGAGTTCGAACAGTTCTTCCGCGAGTACGAGGAGGTCATTCGCCGCATCAAGAGCAACAAGCTGGACGCGGATCTATTCGCCGACACGACACTGACGCTGACCAACCCCGGCACCGTCGGCACCATCGGCAGTGTGCCGCGCCTCATGCCGGGTCAGGCGGCGATCATCGGGGTCGGGGCGATCGACTATCCGGCCGAGTACCAGGGCGCCGACCCGCGCACCCTCGCGCAGCTGGGGGTCGGCAAAGTCATCACGGTCACGTCGACGTACGACCACCGTGTGATCCAGGGCGCGGAATCAGGGCTGTTCCTGAAGACGATCCATGAGCTCCTGCTCGGCGAGCACAAGTTCTACGACGAGATCTTCGACAGCCTGCGCATCCCGTACGAGCCGGTCCGCTGGAACCGCGACGACCACATCGCTGGTGCTCCCCCCGGCAGCGCAGCACACGCGGACAAGCAGATCGCCGTCGGCCGACTGGTGAACGCGTACCGGGTACGGGGGCACCTGATCGCGAACCTGAACCCCCTGGCGCACACCTTCCAGCGCGTTCACGCCGAACTCGACCCCGCGACTTACGGCCTGACGATCTGGGACCTCGACCGCGAGTTCGCGACCGGCGGGCTGGCGGGCAAATCGCGGATGAAGCTTGGTGACATCCTCGGCGTGCTGCGCGACGCGTACTGCCGCACGGTGGGCGTGGAGTACATGCACACCCAGGAGCGCGAGGAGAAGGCCTGGATCCAGGACCGCGTCGAGGGCGCCTCCACCGCGCTGGAACCGGACGACCACAAGCACATCCTGCGTACCCTCAACGCCGCCGAGGCGTTCGAGAAGTTCCTGCACACCAAGTACATCGGCCACAAGCGGTTCTCGCTGGAGGGCGCCGAGTCGACGATCCCGATGCTGGACGCGGTGCTGTCGGCGGCGGCAGACGATGGTGTCGCCGAGGCCGTCATCGGCATGGCGCACCGCGGGCGTCTCAACGTGCTCGCGAACATCCTCCACAAGAGCTACGACAAGATCTTCCGGGAGTTCGAGGGCGACGTCGACCCCGACTCGGTGCAGGGGTCAGGCGACGTGAAGTACCACCTTGGCGCACGCGGACGGCACCGCAGTCCCGATGGCAACGAGATCACACTGACGCTGTCGTCCAACCCCAGCCATCTGGAGGCGGTCGACCCGGTGGTGGAAGGGATGGCCCGCGCGAAGCTCGACGTGCTCCACGAGAACGGGGCAGGGGACCGCAGCCCCGTCCTGCCCCTGCTGGTCCACGGCGATGCGGCGTTCGCCGGACAGGGGGTCGTGGCGGAAACGCTGGCACTGAGCCAGCTGCGCGGCTATCGCACCGGCGGCACGATCCACCTCGTCATCAACAACCAGGTCGGTTTCACCACGGGACCGCAGCAGGCCCGGTCGTCCACCTACGCGACGGATGTCGCGAAGATGGTCCAGGCGCCGATCCTCCACGTGAACGGGGAGGACCCCGAGGCGTGTGTGCGCGTGATGCGGCTCGCATTGCAGTACCGCCAGACGTTCGGCAAGGACGTCGTCGTCGACATGCTGTGCTACCGGCGGTGGGGCCACAACGAAGGTGACGATCCCAGCTACACCCAGCCCACCATGTACGCGGCGATCGAGAACCGCCGCAGCGTCCGGAAGGTGTACACCGAGGAACTGGTCAACCGGGGCGTGCTCACCATCGAGGACGCCGAGCAGGCGCTCGACGATTTCCGCCGGCGACTGGAGACGGCGCTCAAGGACACCCGGGAGTCACTGCCCCCCCAGGCTCGCAAGGCGGCCGCTCCTCGCGTAGCCGAAGGTGTCCTGCCGCGCATCGAAACCGGCGTGCCGCACGAGACGCTGCAGCGGATCGCCGAGGCGATCACGACCGCGCCAGAAGGCTTCACGATCCACCCGAAGCTGGCCAAGCAGCTTTCCAAGCGCCGGCAGATGCTCGAGCAGAATGCTGTCGACTGGGCAACCGGCGAGGCGATGGCGTTGGGGAGCCTGGTTCTGGAGGGAACGCCGATCCGCCTGGCGGGGCAAGATTCGCGTCGCGGCACGTTCAGCCAGCGCCACTCCGTGCTCGTCGACTACAACGACGGATCCGAGTTCGCCCCGCTGGATCATCTGGACGACGAGCAGGCCAGGTTCATGGTGTACGACTCGCCGCTCAGCGAGTTCGCGTGCATGGGCTTCGAGTACGGCTATTCGGTGGTACGCAAGGACGCGCTCGTGCTGTGGGAAGCGCAGTTCGGGGACTTCGTCAACGGAGGGCAGGTCGTCATCGACCAGTTCCTCGTCGCCGCCGAGGACAAGTGGGGGCAGACCTCCGGCCTGGTGCTCCTGCTCCCCCACGGCTACGAAGGTCAGGGGCCTGAGCACTCCTCGGGCCGCAAGGAGCGGTTCCTCACACTGGCCGCGGAGGACAACATCCAGGTCGCCGAGCCAACCACCGCGGCCCAGTACTTCCACCTGCTGCGCCGCCAGATGCACCGCGATGTGTGCAAGCCCCTGGTGATCTTCACCCCCAAGGGGCTGCTGCGCGCGAAGCCGGCAGCGTCGCCTGCCGAGGCGTTCACCAGCGGCTGCTTCCATGAGGTGCTCACGGAGTCAGACGGCCTCCCGGCGGACGACGTCCGCCGCGTCGTGCTGTGCTCGGGGCGCATCGCCTTCGACCTGATCGCAGCGCGCAACAAGCGCGAGGTGCCCGCGGGGGTCGTGCGCATCGAGCAGCTCTACCCGTGGCCGGAAACACAGATACGGGAGGCGCTGGAGCAGTTCGGCAACGCCGACGAGGTCGTGTGGGTGCAGGACGAGCCCGACAACATGGGCGCCTGGCCCTTCGCGCACGGTCGTCTGCACAGACTGCTGCGTGACGACTACCGGCTGCGCCACCTTGCGCGCCACGAGAGTGCCAGTCCGGCCACCGGCAGCGCCACGGTTCACGACCAGGAGCAGCACGAGCTGATGGAAGCGGCGTTCGCAGACTTGGCATGACCGTCGCTACCGCTGCGCTGCTTGAGCGACCGGCATGACCGTCGCGGGCGACCTGCTGGCGTTCGTCGACCGTGGACCCAGCCCCTTCCACGCGGTCGCAGAGATGGGACGGCGGCTGGAAGAGGATGGCTTCACGCAGCTGGAGGAGCGCGACCGCTGGACCATCGGCGCCGGCGACCGGCGCTACGTCGTTCGCGACGGGGGGAGCATCGTCGCCTTCACCGTCGGCACACAGGCACCAGCGGACACGGGGTTCCGGCTGATCGGCGCCCACACCGACTCGCCGACCTTCAGGGTTCGGCCGCAGCCGGACACGGTGCGGGCGGGGCTCCGGCTGGTCGGCGTCGAGCCCTACGGCGGCGCCCTGACCTATACGTGGCTGGACCGCGACCTGACGCTGGCCGGCCGAGTGGCGGTCGACGACTCGGGCACCGTCCGCCTCTGCGACGTTCACCTCCCGGGGGCTTGGCTGCGGATCCCCTCTCTGGCCATCCATCTCAGCCGCAACCTGCGACAGGAGGGGTTGCGCCTGGATCCGCAGCAGCATCTCGTGCCGCTGTGGGGACCAGCGTCGGGCCCGGCACTCGTGGAAGCGATCGCCGACCATGTGGGTGTCGCGGGCACCGCGGTGCGCGCCTGGGACCTGGTGACGGCAGACACCCAACCCGCCGCCGTGGGCGGCGCCGGCGACGGTTACGTCTTCGCACCCCGGCTGGACAACCTCGCGTCATGCCACGCAGCAACCGCGGCGCTGAGAGGAGTGGACGCACCCCGTGCGACGGCCGTGTTCGTCGCCAACGACCACGAGGAGGTCGGCTCAGGATCCGCCGAAGGTGCGCGCGGTTCGTTCCTCGAGGACACGCTGCGCCGGATCGTGATCGGAACCGGGGGCGACGAACAGGACTTCGCTCGCGCAAGGTCCCGGAGCCGCTTGATCAGCTCGGACATGGCTCACGCGCTGCATCCGAACTACAGCGACCGCCATGAGCCGGGCCACCAGCCGCGCCTGGGGGCGGGGCCGGTGGTCAAGCACAACGCCAACCAGTCCTATGCGACCGACGCGGGCACGGCAGCATGGTTCGACGCACGATGCCGCGACGTGGGCGTGAGCGTCCAGCACTTCGTCACCCGTGCCGACCTTTCCTGCGGTTCCACAATCGGGCCGCTGACCGCCGCGCGGCTGGGTATCTCGACGGTCGACGTCGGCAACCCGATGCTGTCGATGCACTCGGTCCGCGAGCAGGCAGCGGTCGCGGACATCGAGCCGCTGATCGCGGCACTGGCAGCGCACCTGGCTGCGCCGGACGACTGACCTGCCGGCAGTTGGCGCGCCGCCCGTTACGCTGCGCCCATGGCCGACAGCCATGAGGAGCCGACCGGCGGGCGGCGGGGCGTGTGGGAACGTCCGGTCGTCCGCGCGGGCCTGATCGCGTGGGCCATCGCGGGTGTCCTGGTCATCGGTGCCATCGTCGGCATGGTGCTGGCCCGGCTGACGGTCGTGATCGTGCCGCTGGTTGTCGCGCTGTTCCCGGCAGCGGTCCTGGTGCCACCGACGACCGCCCTGCGGCGCCGCGGTGTGCCGGGGGGGCTGGCAGCGCTCGTGGTGCTGCTGGTCTCGATCGGGCTGCTCGTCGGCCTGTTCAGCATCCTGACACCCGCGGTGGCGTCGGAACTGGGCGGGCTCGTGCAGAGCCTCGAGGACGGCTACACCCAGGTCCGCGGCTGGCTGGCCCGCGGTCCGCTGCATGTCCAGACGCTCCCGTTGGATCAGATGCTGAGCCAGCTGAGCGAACAAGCGGCCGAGCAGGGCGCCGACCTCAGCGGCCGCATCCTGGAGGCCGGCGCCGTGGTGCTCGAGGGCGTCGCAGGCGTGGCGCTGATGCTGTTCACGCTGTTCTTCTATCTCAAGGACGGCGCACGCATCGCAACGTGGGTCCGCAACCTTTTCCCACAGCGCGTCCGTGCCGACGTCCAGGGCATCGGCGACCGCGTGTGGTTCACGATCGGCGCGTACATCCGCGGGTTGCTGGTGATCGGGCTGGCGGACGCGTTCTTCATCGGCATCGGACTGCTGGTGCTCCGCGTCCCCCTGGCACTGCCACTGTCGGTCCTGGTGTTCTTCGGGGCGCTGTTCCCGATCGTGGGTGCGTTCACCGCCGGAACCGTCGCGGTCCTCGTCGCGCTGGCCACCAAAGGTATCGCGGCGGCCCTGGCCGTCCTGGTCCTCATCGTCGTCGTCCAGCAACTCGAGGGACACATCCTCACGCCGATCATGCTCGGACGAGCCACCGAATTGCACCCCCTGGCAGTCATCGTCGCGCTGACCTCGGGCGCGGTGCTGTTCGGGATCGTCGGCGCCTTCCTCTCGGTGCCGGTGGCCGCGAGCATGGCGCGCGCCCTGTCATACCTGCGGCAACGCACTGCGACAGAGCCCGCATAACCGGACGCCATCCGGGCACAACACAACGGAACGACGAACCAGGAGCTGAGTCGTGTCCGAACGTGTGCGCTTCGTCTTCGATCCCCTCTGCCCGTGGTGTTACCAGACCTCCCGCTGGATGAGGCGGCTGGACGAACTCGGCGAGGTCGACCTCTCGTGGGGGGTCTTCTCACTGGAGGTGGTCAACGGCGATGACGACGCGCCGCCTCCCACCGCCGCCCGTGCCGCTGCGGCGCTGCGTACGGTCATGGTGGTGCGCGACAACAACGGTGAGGCTGCCGTGGGCCGGTTCTAAGGCGCGCTCGGCGCCGCCATCCACGAGCGCGGTGAGGAGCCCGACGACCCCACGGTGATCCAGCACGCGTTGGAGGAGGCAGGCGTGCCCCAGGCGACGCTGGACAAGGCGGTGGGCGACGACACGACCTGGGAGCGCGTCGTGACCGAGCACCGCGCCCTGGTGGAGCGGACCCGCAGCTTCGGCGTACCGACGATCGTGCTGGACGACGGGGACGGCGCCGCGATCTTCGGCCCGGTGATCAGCGAGGTCCCCACCGACGACGATGCCGTGCGGCTGTGGCACCACGTCTCCTGGCTCGCGCGCTACGACAACTTCTCCGAACTCAAGCGCGAGCGAAGCGTCCAGCCACACCTCGAGTCGGTCCGCCGCTACCTGGCGAACCGCGCCTGATCCAACCCCGCACCCAGCCGGTCGCGGAGCGGTGTGGCTCCTGGGTACCGCCGGTCCGCGACGCGGTGAATCGCCAGCAGTGGCCGCACCGCCGACGAGATCATGACCTCGTCGGCCGCCAGCAGATGGTCCAGCGGCCGCGGCTCCAGCGTCACCGGCACCCCCTGCGCGTCAGCGAGCTCCAGAACTGTCCGGCGGCTGATCGAATCCACGATCCCCAGAGCGATGGGGGCCGCGAACAGGGTGCCGTCCGCTGCCCACATGAGCGCAAACGTCGGGCCTTCGAGCACCCACCCCTCGAGCGAGACGAGCAGGGCGTCGTCGGCGCCGTTGGCCTGGGCCATCCGTGTCGCCGCCATGTTCGGCAGGTACGACATCGTCTTGGCGCCGGCTGGTCCGAACGTGCCGACGGGACGGATCCATGGAGCGGGCTGGGGAATGAGATGCCGCGGTTCTCCACGCTGCGGCGGCGGGGACAGCGTTACCACGCGGGTTCCCGTGGCCGTGACGTAGATCCGCAGCGCCCCGTCAGTGTTCACGCCCTCCAGCAGGATCTCGGCTTCCCGCCGCAGCTGCGCCAGGTCGGCAGGTGGCAGCGCGACGGCCTGCAGCGACGCCGCCAGTCGTCCCAGGTGGTCGTCGAGGCGAAACGGCCGTCCGCCCCACACGCCGACGGTCTCGAAGGCGCCGTCGCCACGCGCGACGCCGTCGTCCGTGACGGCGAGTCTGGCCGCAGTCAGGGGTTGCAGTTGACCGTCGACAATGGCGCTGGCTTCCACATCGTTCACCCTACGCCACCCTCACTCCCGCAGTGCCTGGAGCAACGCCGAACCGACGGAGAAGTCCCCGCGACGGCCCTTCCACAGGTCCCCCAGCCGGTCGTGGTCAACCCTCCCGAGCACATCCGGGGCGCGCCCACCCAGTGCGGTCGACGCCGCGGCGCCGAGCGCCTGGGGGTCAACGTCGTCGCCGTCGGCTGGGAACACCTCCAGGACCTCCCATGTCTGTGCAAGCGTGCGCAGTTCCTTGCCTGCGGCGAAGGCATCAGCGGACGGATCGTCCGCGTCGGCCAGACCCTGCAGGACGACATCGAACAGGTCGTGGGGATTGACGCCTTCCGGCATCCGGAACCGCGCCGGAGGATGCAGCCGCCACTCCAGCCGCTCTCCCTGCGGCCCGTTGTCCTCGAGCCACACCTGCCATCCGCGGACGTAGGAGTCCAACGGCGGCCCGAGATGCGCGTCGAGCAACTCGACCAGTTCCGGGTGCACCCTGTAGACGCAGGTGGCGGTGGCGGTGTGCGTCACTCCGGGATGACAACCGAGGAGGTACTGGGCAGGTCCACGGTGCGCAGGTCGCAGCCCTCCCACCACGTCGCGCGGTGCGGCTTCAGCCGCTCACCGTCCAGCTCCCCCATCAGCGACAGGCCGACCACCCGGATCGGACGCTGTCTGGGATCGGTCCCGGCATAGACGGTCGCGGGACCGGCGGCCGGCAGCACATCGCCCCGTGGCAGCTGCAGCGAGAAGCCTGCTGCCCACACCGCCGGTGTCACCGACACGGTCCCCGACGGGAGCCCCGTCGCCAGAACCACACGCCGCTGACCCGTCACCGCCCGCCGAATGTCGCCTGGGACCACCGGGGGCAACGCCGGCGCGACTCCCGGTCCCGGATCGGGGGCCCGCACGGGCCGCGACTCGTCGATCGAGAAGCGCACCGCGACTCGGTTGCGGGGGCGGAACCTGTTCGGCACGAACCGCGCGTTTTGGACGTAGTCGAGGATCGTTCCCGCATTGCCCGCGGCCAACGCCGTCATAGCCGTCGACACCACCGCGCCGTGCACGGCGAGGCCCAGCGGATCGTGCAGTCCGTAGACACGCGCCCGCCCGGCCAGCACGATTCCGGCGCCGCCGCCGTCGGGCGGCGGCACGTACACGGAGCATTGCGCCCGCCGCCGCAGCGCCGCCGCCTTCATGCTCACGGCGGGAGTGGACATCCATAACGACGAGCCATCCGACCAGAACGCCATGAGCGCGACCAGCGGCCCACGATCTCCGGAAAAGGCCAGTACACAACGGGTTGAACGGTCCAGCACCTCCAACGGATCTGCCACGCCATTCCTCTCGCCGTACGATCGCCGTTCCTGCTCACCCCTACCCAGGATGCCTTCATGTCCTTCGTGGCAATCAATGTCCTGACCGTGCCCGAACCGATGCGCGATGTGCTGGAGGAGCGGTTCGCCAACCGCGCCGGCGAGGTCGAGCGGATGGACGGGTTCGAGTACTTCGAACTGCTGCGGCCCGTCACCGGTCAGGACAGCTACCTGGTCTACACCCGCTGGCAGTCCGAGGACGCGTTTCGCGCATGGGTGAACTCGCCGGCGTTCAACCAGGGACACGCGCAGGCCTCGGCGGACGGGCCGGCGGCATCGGGATCGCAGATCTGGACGTTCCAGGTCGTGCAGCACAAGGCCGGCGCCGGCAGCGACGCGTGACGCCGGCTGCCTGGGCGCTGCGGACGCGCGTCTCCCTGGAGGAGACCAACCTGCACCTGGCGTCGCTGGCGGAGGCCGGCCTGCTCGGCATCGTCGAGGAACACGGGATGGCGACGGTTTACCTCACGCACCGCCTGGACGACCCACCACTGCCCGGCCAGTGGGAAGCGGTTGAGGACAAGGACTGGAACGCCGCCTGGAGAGCAGACCTGCACCCCGTCCGCGTCGGTGCGATCACGATCGTGGCTCCGTGGCACGAGCGCCCGGGGGACGGCCTTGCGCTGGTGATCGAGCCGGCTCAGGCGTTCGGCACCGGCCACCACGAGACGACCACGGGGTGCCTGACCTCCCTACAGGCGTTGAACCTCACAGGGAGCACGGTGCTCGACGTCGGCACGGGCACGGGGGTGCTGGCTCTGGCGGCCAAACAGCTTGGCGCACAGCGGGTGGTCGGTGTCGACGTCGACCTGCTCGCCGTCGAGGCCGCCGCAGCGAATGCGGCCGCGAACGGGCTGGACATCGAGGTGTACCCGGGATCGGCGGACGCCGTCAGCGGCAGGTTCGACGTGGTTGTCGCGAATCTGGACACCGCGACACTGTCCTCGGTGGCAGGGGACCTGGCGCAGCGGGTGGGCCGCGAGGGCATCCTCGTTGCGTCGGGGGTCAGCAACGAGAGGGTGTCCGAAGCGGTCACGGCGCTCGCGGCGGCAGGCCTTGCCGCTGACGCGACACTGGGCCGCGAGTGGGCGGTCCTGGCCGGAAGTCACACCAGGTAAAGAGGCCGCTGGGCACGAGGCCGCATGCTCGTGACCCGGAGCCACGTCCGGGGCCTCGTCGAGGCCGCACGGGTCCGCCGCGGGCGGCACGTATGAGCACAAACCCGGCCGGGCCGCCGCGCCTGGCCGGGTCGTGCTGTGGGGGATGGCAGGAAACTTCGACGGTCCCCACCGAATTCCTCCCGCAGTTGGACGAAAATCCGAGGCGGCGGGCGCGGCTACCATCGCGCGGTGTCCGCATCCACGCCCACGCCGCCGTCGCCGAGGGCGGATGAGCGGCAGACCGTCACGCTGCACGGGTTCGCGCACGGCGGGGAGGCAGTGGGACGACTCGACGACGGGCGTGCAGTGTTCGTCGCACACGGGATTCCGGGGGAGACGGTCCGCGTGCGCATCATCGCCGAACACAAGCGGTGGTGCAGGGGCGAGCTGCTCGAGGTGGTCTCGGCCTCGCACGACCGCGTCCAGCCCCCCTGTCCCTACTTCGGCCCCGGGCAGTGCGGCGGCTGCCGCCTGCAGCACATCGCGACCGATCGGCGGCTCGCCCTGCTGCGCCAGGTCGTGGTGGACCAACTGGAACGCCTCGGTCGCATCTCCAACCCGGTGGTCGCCGAAACGGTCAGTGCCGGCCACTATGGCTACCGCACGCGCGCCCGCTTCGCTGTGACGGACCGCGGTGCCCTGGCCTTTCGCCGCCACGGCTCGCACGACCTCATCGCCGTTGACCGCTGCCTGCTGCTCGACGACCGGACGCAGCTGCTGCGCGAGGCGGCGGGCGACGACTGGGCGGGTCGGGAGGAGGTGGAGGTGCGCACCGCTGCGCACGGCGTCACCGTGGTTGTCGATCCCGCCGGACGTCCGACCGTCGCACTCGGCGAGAGGGTGCTGGCCGAGACGGTGGACGGTCTGACGTTCCGTGTCAGCGCGACGAGTTTCTTCCAGTCCAACCGCGCTGGCGCCATGACGCTGCTCCGCCTGGTGCGCTCATATGCACGCTGCGCGCCCGGCGACACGGCGCTCGACCTGTACGCCGGGGTCGGCCTGTTCGCTGCGGGACTCGCGGCCGACGGGGCCGCGGTCACCGCCGTCGAGAGCCACCCCTCGTCGGTGTCGGATGCGCGCTACAACCTCAGAGCACGCGGCGATGTTCTCGCCGCCCCTGTTGCGACAGCGCTGGGACAGTTCCAGCGGGAGGACAGGCGGTTCGACGTCGTGGTGCTCGATCCACCCCGCCGTGGAGCGGGCGAAAGCGTCATCAGCGGCGTCGCGGCGGTCGCGCGCCGCAGCGTCGTCGTCGTGGCGTGCGATGCCGCGACGCTCGGTCGCGACGCCGCAACGTTGCAGGCGCACGGGTGGTCGCTGCGCGAAGCCGTTCCGGTCGACCAGTTTGCGCAGACCGGCCATGTCGAGGTGGTCGCCTGCTTCGAGCGCTTGGCCTGAAGCCGCCGGCGCAAGGTCGTTACCCTTCCCGCCCATGTGGTTGCGTGCGGTCGGAGTCCTCGTTGCCGTCCTGTTGACCGCGGGCACCGGGTACGTCGTCTCCCAGGCGCCCACCGAGGTGGCGCAGGCGCCGTCGGCGCCCCCTGGATCCGAGACCGAGACAACGACGCCCACGGCCCCAGCTTCGTCCGATCCCGCCCCTGAGCCCACGGCGACACCGGCACCGGAACCGTCGGCGACCACAACCCAGCCGTCGCCAGTGGGTAGGGCGGAACAGCGAGCCGCCACCAGACTTCGACGGCTGGTCCGGCGGGCGGACGTCGAGGGCGTCGTGGCGCTGTCCGTGCTCGACGTGGAAGGGCGCGAGGTCTTCGCCCACCACGCATCCCGGCCAGTGATTCCGGCATCGACGCAGAAGCTGGCAGTCGCGGCAGCCGCGCTGGTCCAGCTCGGCCCGAGTCACCGCTACACCACCAGCGTCGCCGCGACTGCGCGACCCAACGCGCGCGGCGTCGTCAACGGTGATCTCGTCCTGGTGGGGGGCGGCGACCCCACCCTCGCCGGGCCGCGGTTCGGGCGGGTCGAGCCTGAGCGGCCACGCACGCCGATGGAGGTTCTGGCGCGCCGGGTGCGGCGCGCGGGGGTCCGCCGGGTGACCGGCGGGATCCTGGCCGATCCGACGATTCTGGCCCACGAGCCGGTCGCGACCGGATGGCGACTGCGGTATTTCGACTCGCTGGACGCGACGCGCATTGTCGGGCTGACCGTCGACGCCGGCCGCCGCGTGTACCGCACATCCGGGGGCCATCTGCGATCTGAGGCGGCCGGTGACCCCTCCCGGCAGGCGATCGTGACCCTGCGCCGCCTGCTTCGAGCGCGCGGTGTGGACGTGGGACGCCGGCTGCGGGTGCTCAGCGAGCCGCATCCGCGCGCACAGGAACTCGCACGGATACACAGTCCGCCGCTGGAGACGATGCTTGGCTACATGGTGCAGCGCAGCGACAACCACCTCGCCGACACGATCTTCCGGACCGTCGGCGCCGCCGCGGGGTCACCGACGTGGGTCGGCTCGGCGGGCGCCACGGCCAACGCGCTGGCGCCGCTGAAGCTCGACT
>WHTG01000279.1 GCA_009377835.1 Nitriliruptorales bacterium | reverse complement strand
TCGCCGGGTGGAACGGCTCCGGGGTCTGGCCTGCGGCTGGTTCGATCGTGTGGATCCCCTGCCCCGGAATGCCGAACGCCAGCCGGTTCCCGTCAGAACGCCACGTCGGGTCGACTCCCTGCTCTGCCAGCTCGGTCTCCGTTCCGCTGTTCACGTTGATCATGAGCAGGTCCGACGCACCGGCTGTGCTCCGGGTGAACGCGACGAGGGAGCCATCCGGTGACCACGCCGGGTTCGACTCGTGCACGTTCGGTGTGCCGGCAGTGAGCAGGACTGGGGCGCTGCCCCCGTCGCTCTCGACGATGTAGACGTGCACCCCCGTGGTGTCGCCAGGGACGCCCGGGACCCGCTTGGTGTAGACGATGGACCGCCCGTCCGGCGACCAGTCCGGAAATCCCGAGAACCCCAGCGCCAGGTCATGCGTCCCGCTGTCGAGGATCACCGGGTTCGTACCGGCGTCAGCACTTGGCATGTCCACGGTGTTGACGACTTCGATGCCCCAGTCGGCCGCACCGGACGTTCTGAAGTACACGACGCGGGTGCCGTCCGGCGACCAGGCGGGAAGGTGGTGCTCGACACCGGCACCGGGGGTGGTCAGGGGTTCGGTGTCGCCACTGTCGATGTCGGTCAGGAACAGGCCCGGCTCCCCCAGCCGCTCGTGGACGATTGTCTTCCCGTCGGGCGAAACCTTGGGTCGGGCCTCCTGGTCCCCGGGCGAGTCGGTGACGTTTCGCTGCCGCTCGCCGTCGTCGTCGATCATCACGATGTCGTCGCTGACGACGAAGACCAGGCGGTCGATCTTGGCGGCGGCTTCTGTCGTGGTGGGAGTCAACCGGCCGCGCGCCTCGAACGCGATCCGGTTGCCATCGGCCGAGATGGACGGGCTGGCGGCGTGCCCTGTGAAGCGCCCACCGTCCGGGCGCAGCGAGACCAGACGGGTGCGGTTCGTCTGGCGGTCACGCACATAGATGTTGCGGAAGTCGGTGTCGACGTCGTCAGTGAGATTGAACGCGAAGGACTCGAACGCGACGTAGCGGCCGGACGCCGAAATCGATGAGTCGACGCTGATGTCGTCGGCCTGGGCCTGGGGGTCATCATCCACCAGGCCGTCCACGAGCGACTCGCGCGTCGTGGCGCTGGGCTGCGCTGCGGTTGCGGTCAGGGCCAGCAGGAAGACGCCCACGGCCCCGGCGACGAGAATCGCCGCCTGTTGCAGTCTGCGCGCACGAAGGTTGACGGCCGCACCGCTACCGGAACGCGCCCGCGCCGCCCACGCCGACAATCTGGCCATAGTCTGGTCATGGTCCGGTGGGGGCACGAAGTCAGGCAGTCGCCGGGGCGCAATCTTGGGGGCACCGCGTTTGTCCCCTTGGGGCAGGCGGCGTGCCCAGACCCTCCATATCGCCGCCCGTACCGCCGCCGGACAGCCAGTGGCGATGGGCCCAACGGGCAGTCAACCCTGCCCCGACGCGTTCCCCGGCGTCCCTGACCAGGGCTGATGTGGTTCCTACCCTGCTTCGCATGGGCGCTATCGCAACTATGTCCGCCGCCACGCTGACCGCCGAACCGGGTGGCGAGGCCAGCGGGGAGATCACGGTTCGAAATTCCGGTTCGGTGGTGGACCAGTTCGACTGTGAGGTGGTCGGCGACGCAGCGGGTTGGGCGGTGGTCGAGCCGCCGACGGTCTCGCTGTTCCCCGGGGCCGAGGAGCGGGTGACGGTCCGCTTCAACCCGCCGCGCGACTACCGCGTGCGGGCCGGCGCGGTGGCCTTCGGCGTCAAGATCACGCCGCAGCAGGACCCCGAGGGCAGCACGGTCGAAGAGGGCATCATCGAGGTCACCTCCTTCGTCGACACCACCGCCGAACTGCTGCCGCGGACGACACGTGCGCGTGGGCGGCGCCGGGCCCGCCACGAGCTCGCCTTGGACAACCGAGGCAACGCACCCGTCAAGGCGGATCTGCACGCGGCGGACGCCGACGAGATGCTCACCTTCTCCATCGAGCCGCCCGAGCTGATCGCCGAGCCCGGCCAGGCGGTATTCGCCCGCGTCGGTGTGCGAGCCAAGAAGCGCTTCTGGCGCGGCCAGCCGCAGACCCATCCGTTCCAGGTGGTCGTCGAACCACGGGACGGGGTGCCGCTGGCGGTCGACGGGACGATGCTGCAGGAAGCGGTGCTGCCGAAGTGGCTGCCGAAGGCGCTGCTCGCGCTGTTGCTGCTCGCGGCGCTGCTGGTGGCCCTGTGGTTCGCGCTGCTGCGCCCGGCACTGGAGTCGGCGGCGCGCACCGCGGCCGAGGAGGAGGCCAAGGAGCTGCGCAGCGAGCAGGCTGCGATCGGCGCGCAGGCGGCAGCCGCCGAGGAGACGGCGGCGGCGGCTGAAGAGACGGCCGCGGCGGCTGAAGAGACGGCCAGCGAAATCGCTGACAGCGGCGGCGGGGGCGGCGGGGATGTCCCGGCGAACACGCGGGACCTGGGCGACCCGTTCGACTTCAGGCTCGCACGCAGCGTCGTGGCCGGCGCCAAGGGTGAGGCGATCTTCACCGTTCCGAACCGCCAGACGCTGTCACTGACCGACATCCTGCTGCAGAACCCGAGCGCCGACCGCGGCGTCCTTCAGGTCGTCCGCCGGACCCCCGAGAGCGACGCGATCCTGCTCGAGGTGCGGCTGGAGAACTTCCGCGACCTCGACTACCACTTCGTCTCGCCGGTCGTGTTCCAGGCGGGCAACGACGTGGTGGCCGTGATCGACTGCAAGAACAAGGGCGCCAAGGCCTGCAACGCGGCGGCGTACTTCTCAGGGTTCGTCGCCGAACGGGCCCGAGGCGCAGATTCCTCAGGGGGCTGAGACCGACCATCGTGGGGAAGCGGCCGGGCGGGGTAACCCCACCCGGCCGTTGCGCGTCGGCCGTGGATCCAGACAAGCCGGGGCCGTTACGACCCCAGTAGGGCAACCGGGGTGGACGTGAATCGGCTGGCCACGCCGGTGTGGCGCACTCGGGCCGCCTCACAGGACCATCCGTAGGGCTAGATCAAACCCTGGCGCAGCGCGTAGGCGACGGCGTGGGTGCGGTTGCGCAGGTTCAGCCGCATCGTCACGTCGTGGATGACGTTTTTGATCGTGCGCTCCGAGAATGCCAGCTCGTGGGCGATCTCGGTGGTGTCCTTGCCGTCGGCGACCAGCCGGAGCACATCGATCTCACGCTTGGTCAGCGCGGTGAAG
>WHTG01000261.1 GCA_009377835.1 Nitriliruptorales bacterium | reverse complement strand
TTCAGCCGCATCGTCACGTCGTGGATGACGTTTTTGATCGTGCGCTCCGAGAATGCCAGCTCGTGGGCGATCTCGGTGGTGTCCTTGCCGTCGGCGACCAGCCGGAGCACATCGATCTCACGCTTGGTCAGCGCGGTGAAGGTCAGGCCGCGGGGGTGCAGGACCTGCTGCTGCAGCCGGCTCACGGCGGCGAGCAGGCGGCCGAGGAGGTCCGGCGGGAGCGTCCCGTCACCGGCGACGGCGGAGCTGACCGCCTTGGCCAGCGTCTCGGGCGTGGCGTCGGAACGTCGGACAAGACCGGACACGCCCGCTTCCACGGCCGCCAGCAGGCCCGCCTCGTCAGGATTGGTGACGATGAGCACGACGCGTGAACACCCGTTGCGCTGCAGCGTGCGGATCATGCGAACGCCCTCTTCGTCCACATGGTCCAGGGCGACCACCGCCACGCTCGCCTCCCCCGCATCCGTGTCGTGGACGACCCGGAGTTCAGGTCGGGTGCGCAAGTCGACGCCGATCCCGCTTCTCGTGACGTGGTCGCGCGCGTAGACGTGGACAGGGATGCGTTCGCCCATGGTGTTTTCAACCTCCGAGTGAGAGAAATCCCGCCGCCCCAGGTAGGGGATGCAACTAACCGGCAATCTGCCACCTCACGATTTTCGTGGAACTAACGGGTAGTCCCCGGCGGCACGTTCGCCTGCCCGAAGACGCGGGAGTGCCCGATGGGGCAACTGTTTCGTGCCTTTTCGGAACGCGCGCCCGCGCGTCTCCCCCGCGGCGCACTGTTGCCATACTGCGGTTGCGGGGTCCACTGAACCGCGGAGTGGAGGCAGCATGCGAGGTCGTGCGAGGGCAGACGGTAGGTCTGCGCGCAGACAGGACGGTAGTGGTCGGCCCGCGCGCAGCACGGCGCGGCAGGGCGCCACCACGTCCGGGGGGGCGGGTGTGCCCCATGTGTGGCGGCCGTCGGATCTCGACCTGCTCGACGCCAGCGGAGTTGTCGCGCTGCAACGCCTCGGCGGGAACGCCGCCCTGTCGAGCCTGGTCGTGCAGCGCCAGGGTGGGGGCGCGCCCGGGAGCCGCCCCACGGTGCGGCGCGGATCCTCCGGCGAGGCCGCTGCGATGGTCCAGCAGAAGCTCAACGCGGCGGGAGAAACTCCGTCACTGGTGGTGGACGGCCAGTTCGGCGCGCTCAGCCAGGCCGCTGCGCGCCGCTTCCAGACGGCGCAGGGCCTGGTGGCGGACGGCGTCGTCGGCCCGTTGACGTGGGGCCGCCTGGACAGCGTCGCCGCCGGCGGTGGCCGGGATGCGCAGGGAGAGCGCTCGGTGGACGCCGGCGACGCGAATCCGGTGGGCCAACCACGTGCGGGAACGTCGATCCACCCGACGGTCGGGACCGGGCAGACGACCAGCGGCCCCGCCGTGGAGGAGCTGCAGGAGAAGCTGAACCTGGCCGGCGCGACTCCACCCGTTCCGGTGACGGGCAGCTACGACGCCGCCACCTCCCAGGCGGTGACGGCCTTCCAGACCGCCAACAACATCACGCCGGCGGACGGCGTGGCCAACAACGCGACCTGGGCGGCGCTGGACGCGCAGGGTGCGGGCTCCACGATCGGGCGCGTGGAACGCGACTGGCGGGAGGTGGTCGGCGGCGTCGGCAACATCGGCATGACCTCCAGGTACACCTGGGAGATGCTCCCGCGCGACGCGCCGACGCAGATCCAGGTGCGGGTGGCGATCAACTTCAACCCCGACCCCGGGGTGACCGTGCCGACCGCCCAGTGGTTCGGCTTCATTCAGAACACGTGGAACAACTACGCCATCGTCAACACCCAGACCGGGACGGTTCTCGACATCGATTTCGCTCCCAGCGCCGTCGCCAGCGGCGGCGACCGGACCGTGAACGTCCACCTCGGTGACGGCACCGACCGGGCCGACGCGGACAACTGGTTCGTCTTGGATCCCGACCCCGCCAATACGGTGCCGCACGAGTTCGGGCACCTCGTCGGACTGCGTGACGAGTACCAGCAGACCGCCGACGACTACCAGACCGTCACCGGCGAGGCCGCGCCGGTGGGTGCGCTCACGCCGGGGACGGGCAACGCCACGCCGACGCAGATCGCGACGCAGATCGAGCAGGCGTCCCGCACGACGAACCCGACCAGGGCGGCGGACACCCTCGCGGTCGTGCGCTCGCACGGACTGCAGCAGGGCGCGTTCTCGCAGCGGGTGGCCCAGGCGTACCAGCGCGACTTCGGCCGCGGGCTGGTCGACGACATGGTGGCGCGCATCCCGGCGAACCGGCAGTTCTTCATCGTCGATCCGTTCACGTACTCCAGCGCGTCGCTCATGGGCGACAACCGCGTCGCGCCCGTGAATGCGCCCCACGAGCACGGCGTGCAGCCCCGCCACGTCTCGGAGTTCGCCGAGTACGTGCGCGACTGGGGCCGCGCATCCAACATGCCCGAGGCCTGGGAGGTCCACCCCCGGCCGATCGCGCACATCCTCGGGTTGGTCGCGCGGATGCGCAGCGCGCTCACGCCGACCCCTTGACCCACGACGCCGTCGTGGCCGTGCTGCTGGTGAGCCTGGTTGGATGCGGGCCGCACATCGCGACGCCGACCACCGGACCGGGACAGGCCCCGACCTCCGGCGCCAGGAAGGAGACCACGATGCTCGTGACCTATGGCCGGGGCGGGGGTCGTGTCGGCCCAGACGACCTTCAGGTCACCGATGACGGGACGTTCACGGTCTGGCGCTCGAACCACGCCGGGCCCGTCGGGCGGTTCGCCGGGACGCTGGAGTCCGACGCGCTGTCGGCGCTGCGTTCCGAGGTCGAGGCCGCGGCGGCGGCGGGTCCCCCCGACGAGGGGGTGCGGATGCCCGGTGGCGCGGTGGAGGAGATCACGATCGGCGAGGTCTCGGCCGTTGTGTCCGGGCAGGACCCGGGCGGCCCGTGGTCGGCACTGGCCGCACGCCTGAAGACGCTGCTCGACGAACTGACCGCGTACCCGTCCGCCGCCGTCGCCCTGGAGGTCGACGACGCGACGGCGACTCTGCATCACCGCGGGACGGAGCCGCTGGGTCTGCAGCTGTCAGGCCTGGCTGTCCACGTCATCCGGTTCGGGCCCGGCTATGCCCGCCTGGACGAATGGCGCTCGCCGCCGCAGGAGACAGCAGACGAGGTGCAGGCGGGTCCGGGCTGGACGCTGGACCTGCCGTTCGACCACGGCCTGCCGGTCGCGGCGGACCAGTCCCTGCAGGTGATCGTGTCGCTGGAGGCGTACGACGGCCCGGCCGCCTATCCGGTGCAGATCGTCCTGCCGCCCCGTCTGTAGCGGTGAGGTTCTCCACGCACGTTCCTCCTTTGGCTCTGCGTCCTTTGGTTCCGGTCGCGGTGGGCTATCGCGTACCGGCCAACCCGGGAGTGGAAGTCGCTGGCGGGTTGCAGCGTCGCGACCTGGCTGCGCGAGGAGTTCCCATTCGTTCAAGACGCGGGGATCGTCGACGCGGCACCATCGGCTGCATGAGCGACAACAACACCTTCCAGTCCCCGCCCTCCCCGAGTGTTTGGCCCAGCGTCGGCTTCGTCGACGTCGACGCGGGCAGTCATCCGATCAGCAGTTCGTGCCGTTCGCCGGTGCGGCCCCACCCGGGCCCTCAGTCCTGCCGTCGCTGGCCGTCACGGGGA
>WHTG01000165.1 GCA_009377835.1 Nitriliruptorales bacterium | reverse complement strand
GGGCGGCTCAGGATTGCGGCGTGTTCGTCGTCTTCGCGGGGCGCGGGACCACGCGGTAGCAGTCGTATACCGCCTCGATCCGGCGGATCTGCGCCAGGACGTGGTCGAGGTGCCCTATCTCGGCGAGTTCGAACGTGAATCGCAGGTAGGCGATGCGATCCCGTTGCGTCGTGACCTGTGCCGACAGGATGTTCAGGGCGAGATCGCCCAGGACCGTCGTGATGTCGCGCAGCAGGTGCTTGCGGTCCAATGCCTCCACCTGCACGGTCACGCGGAAGGTGGCGGGCGCCGTTGCGTCCCACCGCACCTGGATGAGCCGTTCCGGGTCCCGCTGCAGGTCCGCAGCGTTCGGGCAGTCGGTGCGGTGGACCGACACGCCGCGTCCACGTGTGACGAACCCGAGGATCTCGTCGCCTGGCACGGGTGTGCAGCAGCGGGCCAGTGTCACCCACACGTCCGACGTGCCTTCGACGACTACCGCCTCCGACGGACGGGGAGGCGGTTGCGTGACCGGCGGCGGAGGGATCTCGATCTCCTCGACCTCGTCCGCTATCCGCCCGCTCAGCTGCTGCGCCACGGTGTGGGCGGAAATGTGGTGCTCCCCGATGGCGCGCAGGAGCGCGTCGAGATTCTGGTAGTTCATCTGCTCCGCGACGGCCTTCAACTCCGGCGCAGCCATCATCCGCTTCCAGCCCGCACCCTGTTTCGCCAGGGTTCGCTGGAGCTCCTCGCGACCCTTCTCGATCGCATCGCTGCGCCGTTCGCGGCTGAACCAGCCCTTGATCTTCGACCGCGCGCGCGACGACCCGACGAACTCCAGCCAGTCGCGCGACGGACCGGCGTCGGACGCCTTGGACGTGAGGATCTCGACCTTGTCGCCGTTGCGCAGCTCGTACTCCAGCGCGACGAGCCGCTCGTTGACCCGAGCTCCGATCGTGCGGTGACCGACCTCCGTGTGCACCGCGTAGGCGAAGTCCACGGGCGTCGACCCGCGCGGCAGCGCCATGACGTCGCCCTTGGGGGTGAACACGAAGACCTCGTCGGCGTACAGGTCCAGTCGCATGTTGCGCAGGAACTCGCCGGAGTCCGCGGTTGTCGACTGCATGTCCAGCATCTGCGACAGCCACTGCGCTTCGGCCGCCTCGTCCCTGGTCGAGCGTGGCGGCGCGTTGCGCATTTGCTTGTACTTCCAGTGCGCCGCGATGCCGTACTCGGCGGTACGGTGCATCGCGCGTGTGCGGATCTGCACCTCGATCGGCTTGCCCTCCGGGCCCACCACCGAGGTGTGCAGCGACTGGTAGAGGTTGAATTTGGGCATCGCGATGTAGTCCTTGAACCGGCCGGGAATCGGCCGCCACATGGAGTGCAAGGTGCCCAATGCCGCGTAACAGTCCTTCACCGAATCGACGATGACGCGCAATCCCACCAGGTCGAAGATCTCTTCGAACTCCTTGCCGCGCACGACCATCTTGTCGTAGATCGAGTAGTAGTGCTTCGGCCGGCCCGTGATCTCGCTGCGGATCTTGACGGACCGGAGATGCTCCTCCAGTTCCCGCACGACAAGCTCCAGGTAGCGGTCCCGCTGGGGCTGGCGGTCGAGCACCATGGACTTGATCTCGTCATAGCGCTTCGAATGCAGGGTCTGAAAGGACAGGTCCTCCAGCCGCCACTTGAAGTTCTGCATTCCGAGTCGATGTGCCAGCGGCGCGTAAATGCTCAGCGTCTCCTCCGCGATCCGCTGCTGCTTCGGTCGTGGGAGATGATGGATCGTCATCATGTTGTGGAGCCGGTCCGCCAGCTTGATCAGCAGCACCCGTGCGTCCGACGCCATCGCGATGAGCATCTTCCGCAGGCTCTCCGCCTGCTGCTCCTCCTTCGAGGAGACCTTGATTCGGTCAAGCTTCGTGACGCCGTCGACCAGCGCCGCGGCTTCGTCACCGAAAGCAGCGGCGACGTCAGCCACGGACATCTCCGTGTCCTCGACAACATCGTGCAAGAGCGCCGCGACGATGGTGGCAGTGTCCATCCCAAGCTGCGCCAGCAGATCGGCAACGCCGATCGGGTGGATGATGTACGGCTCGCCCGACAAGCGCTTCTGGCCCGCATGCGCGGCGTCGGAAACCTCGTACGCACGAACAACGGCCTTGAGATCAACGCGTGGGGAGTCGCGTTTCAGCGTCACGACGAGCGGCTGCAGCCGCTGCGGTATCTGCATCCCGAGGTCCAGGCCGGGAAGCCGCGCGAGGACGGCTCGGACTCCCGTCTGCAGCGGTCGGGACGCACCCGCTCGGGTTTCGCGCGGTTGGACGTCCGCGTCGACTGGCTCGCCTGGTTCTGGCGCGTCGGGGCTCTCGTCGCGTGCGACGTCGGGCTGCTCGAGCGATCGCTCGGGCGCCTGTGTCGTGGTGACGGGATCCTGACCGCTCGTGGGGCCCTCCAGACCAGCAGGGGGAAAGTCGTCGGGAGAACGAATCACCAACGATACTCCCGTCGGCCGGAGCCAACGTGCCGTGAACGACACATCCCGCGAATGCCGTCCTGCAGGGCCGCCGCTTCCCGGTGCCCGGGGGCGTCAGTACTTCAGCAGGCTGATGTAGTCGTAGCCCTGCAGACGTTTGCTGCCCTCGAGGAATTCGAGTTCGATCACGAATGCCAGCCCGGCAACGGTGCCACCAGCCTCCTCGACCAGGTTGCACGCCGCCCGGGCCGTCCCCCCTGTCGCCAGGACATCGTCGACGATCAGCACCCTGTCACCCTTGGAGAAGGCGTCGACGTGCAACTCCAGCGACTCCGTGCCGTACTCCAGCTCGTACTCCTCCCTGACCGTCTCGTAGGGAAGCTTGCCCGGCTTGCGCAGCGGAACGAAGCCCGCGCCGAAGTGGTACGCCACCGGCGCGGCGATGATGAAGCCGCGCGCCTCGATACCGACGACCTTGTCGACCGTGCCGCGCCCGAAGCTCACCACGATCGCATCCACGGCCGACGAGAATGCGACGGGATCCGCCAGGAGCGGCGTGATGTCCTTGAAGGTCACCCCCTGCTTCGGAAAGTCGGGTATGTCACGAATCGATCCCCGCAGGACCGCGGTGTCGATTTCGATACGCATCGTCATCGGTTGAAGTCCTTATCGACGGCGCTTGGCGCGGCTCTTGCTGGAGCGGGGCCGGGGAGCCGGCCGGGATTGTGCCAGCGTTGACCCGACCGCCGCCGGAGCGGAAGCGTCACGGTCGGCGCCGCCCCGGCGCGATTCGACCCGCTGCTTCAGTTCCGCCCACCGCGGCTCCTTCTCCTTGAGCCAGACCAGGAAGGGCGTCGCAACCACAATCGACGAGTAGGTACCGACGGCCATGCCGATGAACAGGGCCAACGCGAGATCCTGCAGTGTCTTGGCGCCCAGGAGATTCGCGCCGATGAACAGCAGGGCTCCGACCGGCAGAAGCGACGTGAGGGACGTGGACAGCGACCGAACCAGGACCTCGTTCAGTGCCTCGTTCGCGGTCTCGCCGTACGTCTTCGTCGCCACCGAGCTCAGCCGTGCCGTGTCCTCCCCCACGCGGTCGAACACGACCACCGTGTCGTACAGCGAGTAACCCAGGATCGTCAGGAACGCGATGACCGATGCCGGTGACACCGGGAACCCGACGATTGCGTAGATGCCGACCGTCAACACGATGTCATGCACGAGCGTGACGATCGCCGCGGCCGCCATCCGCCATTCGAAGCGCAACGCGAGGTACAGCGCGACCAGGACCAGGAACACCAGCAGGCCGCGCAACGACTGCTGCGTGATCTGTTGTCCCCACCGGGGTCCGACCGCCTCGCGAGCGATGTCGCCCTCGCCGGCACCGGTGACCTCCGTGATTCCCGCGACCATGTCCCGCTGCTGCTCCCCGCCGATCTCCTCGACCGCAGGGGTACTGACCAGCGCGCCGTCGCCGCCGTCGACAACCTGAACGAGCGCACCTTCGACACCCGCGTCCGAGACGGCGTCGCGCAGGTCCTCCGCCGTGAAATCCTTCGAGGCATTGGTGATCGTCAGCGCCGTGCCGCCGGTGAACTCGATGCTGAAATTGAGGCCGCGCAGCAGGCCCCCGATCGCGACGACGGCGAGCAGCACGACCGACACGATGAGGAACTTGCGGGATTGCCCGATGAAGTCGAAGTACTCGGTGCGGCCCAGGACCCGCCGCAGGAGCCCGGCGCGCCGCGGCCGCTGGCCCGTCGTCGTCGCATCGCTCATCGCGTCGCCCCTCCGGCCGGCTCCGCCGCGGGCGCATCCTCGAAGACGTTGCTGCGCAGCCCCATGAAGCGCGACCTGGCGAACCGCGACCTGGCGATCAGGGCGAAGACCGAACGGGTGAAGGTCGCCAACAGCAGCGTGTCCACCAGCGTCGAGAGCCCGAGGGTGAACGCGAAACCCCGTACCGGCCCCACCGCCAGCACGTACAACACGACTGCCGCGAGGAACGACACCGTGTTGCCGGTCAGGTTCGTCTTGAACGAACTGCTGAAGGCCTTGTCAGCGGCTGTGCGGATGGTGCGACCGGCCCGCAGCTCGTCCTTGAACCGCTCGCGATAGATGATCGACGAGTCGGCCGCGATGCCGATCGACACGATCACACCGGCGATGCCGGCCAGTGTCAGCGCGAAACCAACGGTGTTGCCGAGGATGATGATCAAACCCAGGGTCACGAGGCCGAACATGACCAACTCGGCGATCGCCGCGAGGCCGATGCCGCGATACAGGAAGAGCAGGTAGGCGCACACCAGGACCAGACCCGCGAACCCCGCGAGCAGTCCCGCCTGCAACGAACTGCGTCCCAGCGTCGGTGAGACGCTGCGCGACTCCTGGATGTCCAGCTGGATCGGTAGCGCTCCGGTGCGCAGGACCAATGCGAGTTCGCGGGCCTCGTCCTCGTCGCCGCCGACGGTGATCACAGCGTCCCCACCGGTGATGCCCACGTTGCACTGCACCTGCTCGGACACCCCGGGAGCCGATTCGACGATCCCGTCCAGCACGATCGCGAACCGACGCTGCGGGTCCGCCAGGTCCTTGCAGGCCAGGTCGGCGGTGATGTCCTCGAACTTCTTTGCGCCCCCGCTGTTCAGGCGCAGCGCAACCTGCCACCCCACCCCGGTAGTCGGGTCCGCCTCGGCAATCGCGTTGGCGATGTCGTCACCGCCCAGCGCCACCGGCGCAACGCGGAGCTTGTTCCACTGGTCCCGCGGCAACTCCTCGGGATCCGCCCCCGGCTCGTCGGATGCGGCATCGGCAACCGAGCGCTCGCACAACACCACTTCTTCGTCCGCTGCTGGAACGGCCTCGATCGTCTCGGTGCAGGGCGGCGTGTTGCCGTACTCCGGTGAATCGGCCGGGATGTCGGCCAGCACCGGCCGCATCTGCAGCTGCGCGGTGCGGCCGATGACGTCCTCCGCTTCTTCCTGGTCGGCCAGACCGGGCAGCTGTACCTGGACCGTTTCGCCCTGCTGCGCGATGTCGGGCTCGGCGACGCCCAGTTGGTCGATGCGGTTGCGGATCACGCCGACTGTCCGTTCGAGAACAGCGAGGTCGACGGTCTGCCCGGGCGCGGGGGCCAGGATGATGCTCACGCCGCCCTGCAGGTCCAGCCCCAGCTGTGGCGTCCATCGCTTGGCGATGATGAACCCCCACATCCCCGCAACCACCGCGAGGAAGGCGACGAGGGACACGACAAGCTTGCCTCTGCCCATGGATGTGTGTCCTACCGCTTACAGAACCGGAACGTCGTTGACGGTGATTCGGAACGCGCAGCCGAGTGTCTTCGCCGCGCGGCGACACATGATCATGCGTTCGAGGAAGATTTCGAAGTACTCGAGCACCTGGCTGATCGCGGTGTCGATGCGCAGCTCGAGCGTCAGCGTGCGAACTTCGGTGTCCACTCGCAAGAACGACGCTTCGACGGCGTAGTTCACACGGTCGTGGATGTCCATCTCAATCGATGCGTCCTTGCGTACGCGGCTGCGGTGGACATCGGACTTGTCGGCGAGGATCACCGCGGCGGATATTGGCGACACCGCGACCCCGTACTCCTCCTCGTGGTTTCCCACGGCGCTCATCACCAGCGCCATCTCCGCCGGCGGGATCTCCAGCTCGCGCAGCAGGTGGAAGGCGAGCATCGCCGACGTCTGGCCGTGATACGCCCGACTGACGACATTGCCGACATCGTGCAGGTAGCCCGATACCGCGCCCAGCTCTGCGAGACGTGCCTCGTGACCGAGGTGCGTCAGCACGTTGAACGCGATGTGCCCAACGAGGTTCGCGTGGCGGAAACCGTGCTCGGTGAAACCCTGTGCGCCCAGGAACTCGTCGGCGGCCACGATGAACGCCGACGTCTGCTCGTGCGCCTGCACCTGCTCCAGCAGCGGGATCCTGGCGCGGCCGGTCGCCCTCTCGGGGCTGGCCTGTTCGTCGCCGGCGGGGGTCCGCCCCCCGATGAGCTCCTCGTCGGGGTCGGCCCGCACCGTGTCCGCCTGCGTGTTCTCGACCACGGTCAGAAGCTGTCGGTCGAACCCGTGTCCGTACCAGGCGGGAGGTCGTCGGTCACCGACTCGTCCGCGTCCACGAGACGTCGCGCGATTGCCGCCCGAGTCATGGTTATGACGGTGCCGGGCGCGATCTCGATACGGATGGTGTCGTCGTCGATGGACTCCACGGTCCCGTGAATCCCGCCGATCGTGACGACCCGATCGCCGGTCCCGATCGAACGCACGAGCGCCTGGTGCTGCTTGGCCTTGCGCTGCTGTGGGCGGATGAGCAGCAGATAGAAGACCGCGACGATGAGCAGAAGCGGGAGAAACGTCGTCAGACCGCCGCCCGTGGGCTCGCCTTCGGACGCCGCGACCAGGATCGTGGCCAGGGCAGACGCATGCATCAGTCAAACCTTCGGATGGGATCGTGCGGACCGGACGCAGGTGCCCGGCGCGGGCCAGACGATAGCACCGCACGTCGCGCGGACG
>WHTG01000043.1 GCA_009377835.1 Nitriliruptorales bacterium | reverse complement strand
GGACCTGCCGGTCGTCAAGGCCACCAACGTCGAGGAGGTCAAGAAGACGTTCCTGCATTGGGAAGAGGCCGCCGTCGCGACGCTTCACCGCCTCGGCGAGGAATCCGGGTTGAACCTCAGGGTGCTCAATCGCCGGCAGTCGGAGGCCCTGGCGCGCATCGCAGCGCTCGAGGCCCTGTCCGAGCTGGCGGGTTCCGGACGGCTGTCGCGTGCGGCTGCGAGGCATGCGGCGGACAGGGTCGCCAACGAACTCAGCCACGCGCGGTAACTCGACGGGTCACCGGGCACCGTGAATTCGGCTCCGGACGCGGCGCTGTCCGATGTGGCCCGGCTGCCGGAGGCCTAACGAATAGGTGCGACCAGCTCGAGTTGGATGTCGTCAGGATCGCGGAACACCAGCACCGAAACCTCGTACTCCTCGAGGTCGACGATGGGCGACTGGGTCACGCCCATCTCGGCGAACCGCTCCCGCCATTCGTCGAGTTGACCCCGCGTCGGCACGGCGAGACCCACGTGATCCATCCCGGTGCGCGACTCGGAGAAGGGCTCCTTGGCATTGGCGTCGTGGTGGTGAAGGACGACCGGCAAGTCGGAATCGGGATGCAGCAGCATGACGCCGTGGCCGGCGGACCGCGCCTGGTAGTGGGGGACCTCCGCCGCGCGCTCAAATCCCAGGACGCGCTCGTACCACGCAACGCTCGTGTCCAGGTCCGTGACCGTGAGTGCCACATGGTGGATGGCCGCGAGCGCCGGGCCGGTTGGTTCGGTCATGCTGGTGCCTTCCCGCAGGTGTGAGAGGACACAGTGTGGCGCTTCCGGTGCTGTTTGCGGTTGACGATGATCCAGATGCTCTGAGCCGGCTCCAGGATGCGCTGCGGACGCGGTACGGCAACAGCTACGGGGTGGAGACTGAGCGCTCTGTGCAGGCGGCGCTGTCGCGGCTGCAGGGCCATGCAGAGTCCGGCATCGAAGTCGCGCTGCTGCTCGCCGACCAGTGGATGCCCGGGACGACCGGCGTCGAGTTCCTGGCCGAGGCAGGCTTGCTGCATCCGCACGCGCGACGGCTGCTGATGATCGATGTCGGCGACGTCAGCGCCGAGCGCCCAATCGCCCAGGCGATGACCCTCAACCAGTTGGAGTTCTATTTCGGCAAACAGTGGGAGTCGCCGGAGGAGGAGCTGTACCCGGTGACGGGCGAGGCTCTCCGGCGGTGGGCGCTCACCCGCCGACCGCGCTACGAGAAGGCCAAGGTCGTCGGGGACTCTCCGCGGGCACGTGCCATCCACCGGATGCTCGAGCGCAACAACGTCACCAGCGGCCTGTACGCGCCGGACTCCCCGGCTGCTCGGCACCTGATCCGGCAGCACGACATCGACACGGACCGCCTGCCCGCCATCGTGCTCTATGACGGTCGTGTTGTGACGGATCCGACGGACCAGGAGTTGGCGGGGGCCCTCGGTGGGAGCACCGCTCCCGGCTCCGGCACCTACGACGTCGCGATCGTCGGCGCGGGTCCTGCGGGACTGGCCGCAGCCGTCTACGCCGGCTCGGAAGGACTGCGCCTGGTCGCGGTCGAGTCTGAC
Source organism: Nitriliruptorales bacterium (assembly GCA_009377835.1). GTDB lineage: Bacteria > Actinomycetota > Nitriliruptoria > Euzebyales > Egibacteraceae > WHTG01. The sequence continues at coordinate 18,281 of WHTG01000043.1, read as the reverse complement.
AACGTTGGTGGCCAGGCCGGAGCCAGCGCCAAGATCCGGAACTATCTCGGTTTCCCCTGGGGAATCAGCGGGTTGGAGCTTGCCGAGCGCGCCGGCCGCCAGGCTGCTCAGGTCGGCGCGGAGTTGGTCGTCACGCGGCCGGTGACGGCTCTGCGGTCCGAGGGATTGGACCGTGTCGTGACCTTGTCCAACGGCGCCGAGATCCGCAGCCGAACGGTGATCGTGGCCACCGGAGCCACCTACCGCCGGCTGGACGTGCCCGGAATTGACGCACTGGTGGACGCGGGGGTGTTCTACGGCGCGGCTGTGACCGACGTGCAGGTCCTCGAGGATGCGAACGTCTACATCGTCGGCGGAGGCAACTCCGCGGGGCAGGCCGCTGCCCACCTGGCCGCGGCCGGCGCTCGGGTCGGCCTGCTCGTGCGCAGGGATTCGTTGGCCGCCACGATGACCGACTACCTCGTGCGCGAGATCGGCGGCTCGGCGAACATCGACGTGCTCTTCAACACGCAGGTCGCCAGTGTGATCGGCGAGCAGCGGCTGCGCGGGCTCGTTCTCGTCGACACCAAATCCGGAACCGAGCGCCGCGTGGAGGCGGAGGCCTTGTACGTCTATACGGGAGCGACGCCGCACACCGATTGGCTCGACGGGGTCGTCGCCCGCGACCGGTGGGGCTATATCCTCACCGGCAGCGACGTGCCTGCCGATACGGGAGAACGCGACGAGCCACCACGGTCGCCGCTCCTGCTCGAGACCAGTGTCCCAGGCGTGTTCGCGGCGGGGGATGCGCGCAGCGGCTCGGTGAAGAGGGTGGCGGCCGCTGTCGGTGAAGGGTCGACGGCGGTCCTGATGGTGCGGGAGTACCTCAAGGCCATCGGGTAGAGCACGGCCGGCGTCGGCCTTTGATGCCGCCGGAAACCCGGAGACGCACGAAGGGTTCGAGCCGCTGGTGCGACCCGAACCCTCTGTGCGTGGGGCGGCAGTCCCCCTACAGGTTCGGCGCGATGCCCGTCGACACGTTGCCGTTGATGCTCAGCGTGTAGTTGTTCATCTTGTTGTTCTGGAACCCGAAGACCTTCACGTACACCGTGGTGCTGTCCCAGCTGAAGACGTTGTCCGCCTTCTTGACGAGCAACTGCTCATCTGTCACCCCACCGTTGCTACCACACCCAACGAGGCTGAGGTTGGCGCGGTAGACGCACATGTCCAGGTCACCGCTGGTTTGTGCCGGCGAATTCCAGACGTTGAGCGAGATCCGCGCGGTCAGATCCCTGCTGGAGAACAACGAGCTGTCATCCTCCGTCAGGCTGATCTTGTGCCAGTCGGCGTCGTTGACGCAGATGTTGTCCGTCCTGCTGCGAACGCCTGACCCCGTGTCACCCGACAGCGAACCAAGGTTGAACGCGGCGGACGATCCCTCGTCAAAGCTCGAGCAGTCGTCATTGACGATCGTGGCGGTGCCCTGCCCACCACCGATCGTCGCGTTGACGGGAGCGGACAGGTTGACGCGGAACGTCTCGTGTCCCTCGGTCGCTATGTCCCCTTGAACGGCCACCGAGGCCGTCTTCACCGTCTGTCCCGGCGCGAAGACCAGTGTTCCGGAGTTGGCGCTGTAGTCGGACGGAGCAACGGCAGTGCCGTTCGCCGTGGCCCAGTTGACCCGAACCTCCTGCGGGCTCGGCGCGGACAGCGACACGTTGAAGTTGTAGATGTTGTTGGGCGTCCAACCTTCGTTCTTGCTCGTGCTGCCGACGAAAAGGGCTGGGCCGTCGTTGTCGACGATCGTCGCCGTGGCCGCGCTTGTGGCAAGAGTCGCATTGGTGGGGTTGACCAGGACGAGATTCACTGTCTCATTGGCCTCGTCGAGGTTGTCTCCGAGCACGGTCATGGCAACGTGACGTGTCACCACGCCCGCGGGGAACTTCATGACCCCGCTCGCGACAGGGACGGAGAAGTCGGTTCCGGCCGTGGCGGTGCCGGCAGTAACCACGTAGCTGACCGACACGCGGCGTCCGCTGGGTGCGGAGAGGGTCACCGGGAACGACATCTGCTGTGTCGCGCCGCTGTTCGGTTCAACTGCCTTGGCGTTCCCGGCGCTCAGCTGCGGCAGCGGGTCGTTGTCGACGATCTGGATGACGCCGACGGCATCGGCGATCACCGCTCGGGTGGGGTTCGAGATTCTGACGCGGAACTTCTCGTCATTTTCGTCGAGGAGGTCGCCTTTGATGGCCACGGGTACGACGGCCTTCTTGACGCCCGCTGGAAAGACAGCGGTCCCACTGCGGGCCGCGTAGTCTCCTGGTGCCTTGGCCGTCCCGTTGACCGTCGTGTACTGGACCGTGACCCGCCGCGGCATGGCGCGCGAGAGCACGACAGCCACGTTGGCCACCAGCCCGGACGCGTTGCGCTCGGTCACTGTCAGGTCGTTGACCCGCAGGGTGGGAGAGGCGGCGTGAGCCGCCGATGGCTGAACGAGGGCGAGCGCGAGAGCGCCCACGGCGACCGCGGTCCAAACGCGTCCTCGCGCGGCAACCCGGCGTGACGACGATCGAAGAGCAAATGCAAGCATCGTGGATCCCCTTTTCGCAAGTGATTGGGCCGGTGAGCCCTACGAAAAGGAGTCGCGAATGATCGGGCTGATACGAGAAAGAGTTCTATCCGGCGCCGAGGCAAACGAAGGCTGCGGCTGCGACGTCGTCGGCGTCCTCACTCGCGGAGGCCATCCGGGCGCGGGCCAGCGCGGTGGCGGGCGACGCCCCGCGGCGCAGCTGGTCATGCACCTCGACCATGAACGCACGCGTTCCCGCATCCGGCACCGGCGTCACGCTGGCTATCAACGTTGTCGTGCCGAGCGAGAACAGCGCTGAGCTCAGCCCCATCAGCTCGTCACCGGACCGGACCGCCGACAGGCCCGACTCGCAGGCGGACAGCAGCAACACCCGCGGCGCTGTCCCGAGGCGCTCGAGGTCGTACACCGTCAACGGTCCATCTGCCAGTTGGAGGCAGGAGAACAGCGGGTTGTCGGCTCTGAACCGCCCGTGGCACGCGAGATGTGCAATCGCGGCGCCGTCGAGCGCCGTGGTGACCGCCTGCGTCGTGGCGGCGCTTCCGACCAGAAGCCGGCTGTCTGGATACTGCTGGTGGAGGGTGGTCACCTCGGCCGCGGCATGGGGGGGATCGTCGCCGCCGACGAACACGACGTCGCCGCTGCGGCGCTTGCCAGGATCCCTCGTCGCAGCGCGCTGCCAGAGCAGCGCCGATGGAGCGACGGTGACGCTGCGATGAGTGCACGAAGGGAGGAAGGACCATGGCAGCGCGTGCAGCGGGCCGGTGGGCACCACAACGAGCGGCCGATCCACGATGTCGTTCATCACGGGATGCATGAGAAGCTCATCAAGGCGCTGTGCCGCGTAGCGGGCGGCGTCCCGTGCGACGTTGGGTCTGCGACCGGAACGTTGTTGTCCTGCGAGCCGGCGCAGGGCGAACTGAAGCGCGTCGATCTCGGCAACTGCGGCACGTTGCGAACCCAGGCGACGCAATCGGACACGCCCACCCGCGACGACGGCGGCATACAGCTCGTCGTCGATCGCCACCATCTCGACCAGCGCCCGATCGCCGAGGGCGTCGGTCAACGCAGCGACGCGCAGCGACTCCGACGAGTCGGTCTTCTCAGCCTGGGTACGGCGGCTGCGGCGCTGCAGCGACCGCTCGAGCGCGGCTTGCCGCCGCAGGAGTGGCCTGGTGTCTTCGCCGGCGAGCGCAGCGTCGTCCAGGCGCGCCATCGTCGCGCGCAGCTCGACGAGGTCATCGTTCAACCGCGCATCGTCGGGGGGACGGACAGGGCGCAGGAACAGCGTGCCCGCACGCCACCGTTCCGCCCATCGGAGTGTGCGGTTGGCGTCACCTGCCTCGACGGCAAGACGCAACGCGAGAGTCGCGATGTCGCCGGCGTGGCCCGCCACATGGACCCGCAGTTCCGTCGATCCCAGGGTCGCCCTGTGCCGGTCCAGCGCACGCATGCCCGCACGAAGCGCCGCATCCGCACCTCGGCTGTTGCCGCGGGCCAGTCGCAGCAGGGCCTCCGCATGCCAGGCACGTGCGCGAAGCTCCACCGGGCCGTGCTGCCTCACGGCTGATGTCGCGGCCGACATCCGCAGCGCCGCCCTCAGGTCGCCACGGGCAAGCGCGATCCGCGCCGCAATCAGCCTCGAGTCGGCGGCGGCGACGTCCCAGCCCGATCGAGCCAGTGCCCCAGCGGTCCGGCCAGCGGCGATCTGAAGTTCGTGTGAGCGTTCTCCTTCGAGCCACCGCGCCCGGAGGATGGCGTAACGAGCCGTCGTCGCCCACCGACGTCGTCCCTGGCGCACGAACTCGGCGTGCGCACGCTCAGCCACCTCTCGGGCGGTCTGGTAGTCCCCGTCCAGAAGAGCGGCGTTTGCCAGCGTGAGCCGCGCCTCGGATAGATCTGACTGGGTCCCTGAACGAGTCAGCGCGGCGACAGCATGGCTGGCGAACTCCCGCGCTTCGTCGAGCAGGCGAGCGGTCAGCAGGAGCTCGCAGCGATCCGCGACGCCCACCCAGTCGATCAGCCCCAGCTCGCCATACGCCAGGTCGGCGTCGTCGTACCAGGCCAGCGCCGTCGGAACGTCTCCGCGCCGCGCTGCGGCGAACCCGAGGTTGTGGCGTGTCTGTGCCGCGGCCAGCTTCTGACCGAGTTGGTCATGCAGCTCGGCGGCTCGCTGGAGATCACGCTCGGCGGCTGGAAACTCAGAGCGGTAGACGTGCAGGACGCCGCGGTTGGAGAGCAGCCGCGCCTCCCACAGACGGTCACCCGCGCGGCGCAGCACAGGCAACGCCATATGGTACGCAGCCAGGGCGTCGTCCAGTCGGCCCAGTCGCTGGAAGATGACGCCGCGCCGCATATGCAAACGTGCTGCGTCACGACCACGGAGCACGCGGGCCGCAAGGTTGGCCTCCCGGAGCGCCTGCTGCGGCTCGCCCCGACTGAGCAGCACGAATGCCAGGCTCATGCGCGCATGGGCAGTTCGCTCGCGCAGGCCTGCCCGAGCCGCGATGTCGACGGACTGGCGCAGTGCCACAAGAGATCCGTCGAGGTCATGCATCTCCTTGGCCGCCAGGCCGAGCGCTTCCTGCGCCACCGACCGCGCTCCGGCGTTTGCGGTGGATTCCCCGAGCACTCGCGTCGCCAGGGCACGCGCTTCGGACGGCTGCGCCTGCGCGAGTTGCAGCGCCTCGGCGGCGACAGCGGCAGACGAGGTTCGTGCCGATGAAATCGGCGAACTCACCGCGCCATCCCCCTGCCCGCCACTATCCGTTCCAGTTCCAGGTTGTTAGCATGCCACTCGTTTCTCCACATTGTCCTGCTTCATAAGGGAACCACTGCGGGCGGCAGGAGGGGACATGGACACGCCTGATCCTTCGAGCGTGCGCGAGGCTGTCGAAGAGCTCGACAAGGTTCGGTGGCGGTGGCTGCGGCGCCCTGAGGTGGCGGCCGTGGACGTCGGCTATCGCATCAGGGCCGGTCAGCTGACGGGAGACCTCGCGATCAGGGTCCATCTGGAGCACAAGCTGCCGAAGGAAGCGGTGCCTGCGCATGAGCTCTTCCCGCAGGAGTTGGGCGGCGTGCCCGTGGACGTCATCGAAGCGAAGTACGAGCCCAGCACATCACCCCCCCGGGACGAGGTACCGGAGGAGTCCGTCAGCCGCCGAAGTAGGGTCACGCCCCTGATGGGAGGCATCAGCATCGGCAACCCGCGGGTCACGGCGGGAACCCTCGGGGCGGTCGTGTGGAGCGTGGCCGACGGCACTCCGCACATCCTCAGTAACTGGCACGTACTGGCCGGCAGCGCATCGGCCAGCAGCGGGACAGCAGGCGGCAGTGTCGGCCAGCCGCACTACCAGGCGGTGACCGGCCTCGAGCCGCATTACCAGGCGGTGACCGGCCTCGAGCCGCATTACCAGGCTGCGGCGGGTGTGGAGCCGCACTACCAGGCGGCGGCGGGTGTGGAGCCGCATTACCAGTCGGCCAGCCGGGGCCAGCCTCATTACCAGGCGGCAGCGATCGGCGAGCCCATCTACCAGCCGGGGCGGTTCGACGGGGGAACGTCGGGAGACATCGTTGCGCGGCTCAGCGATGTGCGCCTCGACCGCTACATGGATGCCGCATTGGCGCGCCTCGAGGGAACGCGGCCGTACTCGCCGGTCATGCTGGGCGTCGGTGCGGTCGCCGGCATCCACGAAGATCCGCACCTCGGCATGGTCGTCCGCAAGTCCGGAAGGAGCTCGCAGGTCACCACCGGTGTGATTGACGGCGTGAGTCTGTCGACGAAGATCGAGTTTGACCACGCCGTGCACTGGTTCGACGACCAGCTCCACATCGTCCCGCCGCCTCCCTGGTCGCCGGACGGTCCCCACGGGGAGGTGTCCGACGGCGGTGACTCGGGATCCGTTTGGGTCGAAGAGGGTACGAACCTCGCCGTCGGCTTGCACTTCGCCGGGGAGCGAGACCCCGCGCCGGCGAGCGAGCACGCCATCGCGAACCCGATGTGGCGCGTGGCGAAGGAGCTCGGCTTCTCGTTCACGCCGCATCTGCGCGAAGCTCCGCGAAGAAACGGCCAGGACGTATCCGCGGCGCAACCGCGCTCACACCGGTCACCACACGACGCGATCGCGGAGGCCCGCGCGATGCTCGCGCAGGCTCTCCTGGTGAGCGAGGCGAGAGAAACCGGAGCCGCGGGCGGTGTGTATCCGGCGACTCTGAGCGCTCACGCCGGATCCTCGAGCTGGCGTGGCAGGCCCTGCAGTAGGCGTGTGCGAATTGGTTGTGGCGGTGGCCGCCGAAGCGACCACCGCCACAGTCCCGAAGGGTTCCCGCCCGCCCGTCGGGACACGTTGACTTCGTGTACTACGCCCGGACGAAGCGTTCGGTGACCATGTAGTTCGACCGGCCGCTGCCGTCGGTGAACTCGTTGTAGTTCGCCACCGTCAGAATCTCGCTCCCGTCGGCCTTCCGCTTGTACGTGATGATGAGCTGCTCGTTCTTGAAGCCGAAGGAGAACGGCGCGAGAACAGTTCGGCCCCTGCTGGCGGAGATGGACTTTCCGTAGGTGATGCCTCGGACCTTGCCCATGTCGCACGGCGACGGCGTGCAGGCGCCCCATCCCTGGACGATGGGAGTCCCGCCGGACTTGGCGATGTCCAGTCCCGCGATCGCCGGTGTCGACGACGTGTTCTTCCAGCTGCCGAACAAGCCTGCGACCGGTGCCGGGGGAAGCCCCTGGGGGTAGGTGCCGACAGCGTGTCCGTTTTTCGAGGGTGCCGCACCGCGTCCTGGCGCGAACCGGTCGGTGCCTGTGTAGTTGCGGCGCCCGGACCCGTCGGTGAACACGGTGAGTTTCCGGACCGTGAGGCGCCTGCCGCTCCTGGTGGACCGCACGTTGCCGAACAGCACGGTGCGCGAGAACTCGGAGTTGCCCGCGAGGAAGCGCTGGTTCGTGCGGAAGTGGGTGCCGGTCTTGGCTGAGACGTTGGGCCCATAGACCGTGGCTGAGACGCGACCCCACTCGCACAGCCCACCGCCACACGCGCCGAAGGCATCGACGATCAGGCCGCCGTTTGACAGGCCGCGGACGACGATCTGTTTGATGCTGCGGGTCGCAGGATCAGTGTTGACCCACGTCCCCAGAAGGCGGCTGTCGGCCGCAGGGGGAGTAGGTGCTGCGGCAGCCGGCCCGGCCAGCGCCGACATCATCATCGTCAACACCAAGGCGAGGCCGAGTAAGCGGGACATGTGACGTGCCATCTTGGGTTCCTCTCGTTCTGCGAGCCCGCCGAGGTTGCCGGCGGACACCGAAGTGGCGTCCTTGGCCCACAGAGCCCTCCTGGCGGCCTCCTGATACAAGAAACTTCTGCCGCAGCCGGGCGAACGACGACCCGAAGTGATGACACGTCGCGGTCGGTGTATCAGGACGACCGTCCAATGCCTCTGGTTTGTCGAGAAGCCCAAGCGACACCCAGGAGGTCTGCGATGACGGTCCGATCCAACTGCCTCGTGTGCGGTGATGTGACGCTCGACCTCCAGGACATCGTGCTGGTCAAGGCACCCGGCGAGGCCTGGTACGAGTTCACGTGTCCGCAGTGCCGGGATCTGGTCCGCAAACCCGCCAGTGACCGCGACGTGCGCATGCTGCATGCGGTCGGCATCCGCTGTCGCGACGCCCACCCCGAGCGGATCCCGACGGTTCATGCCCCCCTGCAGCCCGAGGACGTTCTGAAGTTGCATCAGCTGCTCGAAACCGACACGTGGTTCGACGTACTCGTGGCGCTGACCCCGTCAACGGCCGATGGCGGTTAACGCACACACCGAGTCGGCTCGGAGGGCACGTCACGATGGCCGCCAGGACGTTGTGTTGACCACGACGCCCCGAGGGCACAAAGCACCGCTCTTCGGCGAAGCAAGCGGGCGTGGCACGAGCCTGCGCTTGGTAGAGTCCGCCCCGAACCGTCACGCCGCACCGCCCAGGAGTGACATGCCGGAGATAGCCGCGCTCGTCGCCCTTGCAGCCGAAGGCGATCAGGACGCGTGGAATGCGCTGGTCGACCGATTCAACAACCTCGTTTGGGCGGTCGCACGCGCCTTCAGGCTCTCTTCGGCCGATGCCGCGGACGTCGTGCAGACGACCTGGCTGCGGCTGGTCGAGCAGCTCGATCGTGTCCGCGAGCCTGAGCGCCTCGGCGCATGGCTGGCCACGACCGCGCGGCGAGAGGCGCTGCACTTGATTCGCCGGTCCGGACGCCAGCTCCCGACCGGCGACATCGAAATGTTCGACGGTGTCAACGCCACGGACCCCGAACCGGACGCACGACTCGTCGTCGATGAGCGCGACAAAATGCTGTGGCGCTGCGTCGACGGTTTGACGCATCGTTGTCATGTTCTGCTGCGAATCCTCATGGCGGATCCGGCGCCCAGCTACGAGGAGGTCTCCGCTGCGCTCGACCTCCCTGTCGGCAGCATCGGCCCCACGCGCGCTCGCTGTTTGGAGCGGCTACGCACGCTTGTTGTACGGGCCGGTATCAGCGCTGACGCAGAGGGATTGTGAGAGGAGGCTGCCATGACACACGATGACGACTTGCCGGCCGAGCTCAAAGCGCTCGCGGATCGTCTGGATCCTGAACCTGAGTGGCTGCGCGGCGCCGCCAAAGCGCTGTACACATGGCGCACCGTCGACGCCGAGCTGGCCGAACTCACGTGGGATTCCCTGACGGATGAGGCGGCGTTGACCGGCGTTCGGGGGACGGCGGCGCCCCGTTTGTTGACCTTCCAGGGCGCCGGTGTGACGTTGGACCTGCAGATCGAGGACACCAGGTCCGGCCGGCGCCTGCTCGGTCAGCTGGCCGCTCAGGGGCCGGCTCAGCTGGAGATCCGTCACCGCGACGGGACCGACGGCGTGGCGTTGGACGAGCTCGGCCGGTTCGTCGTCGAGCACCTGCCTGGCGGCCCGGTCAGCTTCCGCACGCGGCTGACCACCAGGACCGGCGACTCCGTCGTCGTCGACACGGCCTGGGAGCTTGTCTGACGCGCCGCGGCTGACTTGAACCTGCGTCGTCGAAGCGGTCGTTTCCTCATGCCGACTGCCCATTGCGGCTGCCCTGCTGATGGGCCCTGCAGGCCATACCTCGTGGGCACAAGAGGTCATATTGCCCTTCCACAGCCTCACTGCGCTTCAGTTGACGCTGCGGGCTCCGATAGCACAACGGTACGTCAGCTCGGTGGGAGCCTGGCGGCGCCTACTGTTCCAGAACACGGGGCAGGAAGGACATGAAAAATGCATAGCAAGAACCGTTTGGTAATCGGGCTGCTGTTCGGGTTGACCGTGTTTGGTGCCGTGATAGGCAGCGCCGCCAGCCTGGGCGGCATCACGACGGACGGCCTGGGCGCCGACGCCGCAATCGTCGCGGCGTGTGACAACGACGGCGTCACCACCTCGTATACGACGCAGTACAACGCCACGGGATCCGACGGATACAAGATCAAGACGGTGACTGTTGCGGGTCTTGCAAACGCATGCGACGGCAACACGATCGAAGTCCGGTTGATCGGTGCGGGCAGTGCTTCCTTGGAAACCGTCAACAAGACGATCGAGAACGATGCCGCGTCGACGAGCACGGACCTGACATTCGCCGGCACGACCCTCGCCGAATCGGTCACCGGGCTGCATATCGTTGTCAGCGGCTGAGGTTCTCCCCATGACGAATGGGCTGATCATCGGTGTCTGCGGTGTCGCGGTGGTCGTCATGGCCTTCGCGGCGCTGACCGCGTCTGCGGCGAGCCTCGGTGGCGCTCAGGCCAGGACACTGAGCGCGGGATACGGGTCGATCAGCTCGTGTGACGGCGACGGCGTCACCGTGATCTACAAGGTCGCGACGGGTGCGGTGCAGAACATGACCGTTGCGGATGTGGCGCCCTCCTGCCAGAACGGCACCCTCCGCGCAGTGCTGCTGGACAGCGCCGGCGCCGGTATTGGGACCGTTGGCCCGGCATCGGTCTCAGGTTCCAGTGTCACCGCGCCGGTGAGCCCGCAGCCTCCGGCCGGCGCGGTGGCTGCCGTCCACGTATCCATCGTCGGCCCCTAACCGTGCACGCGAACGCAATGACTGCGGGACATCGGAAACCGTCCGCCATGAGACGAGGCGTGGTCGCAGTCTTGCTCACGCTCCTGGCGAGTCTCGGCGCGACGTACGCATCGGCAGTTCGCGGGTACGCAGCGGGTATGGCCGTCGCTGCAGGACGCATCTCGACCTTCCGGCCCGGACAACTGCCTGACAGCTGCACAGGTGCAACCGTCGTCGCCGACGCTGACACGTGGGTCGACCAGGCGTCGCGAAACACCAACTACGGCTCGGACCTCGCCCTCACGATCAACGGGCAAGGCAGCGGCTCCGCCCGTGCCCTACTGAGGTTCCCCCTGCCTCCGGCTGCGAGCTGCACCCTCGCCATAGCGACCTTGCGGGTGTTCAACGCCGCGCCCACCCCTGGACGGACCATCGCCGCGTACGCGGCTGCGGGGACGTGGAGCGAGTCCGCGACGACCTACAGCACCATGCCGGCTACCACGGGCGCAGCGGTCGACGCACAGGCCACCACTGGGTGGATGCAATGGACGGTTACCAGCCACGTGGAGTCCATGTACTCCAGCGACAACCACGGCTTCGTCCTCCGTGACGCCGCAGAAAACGGGCCCACCGCCCATACGCAACAGTTCGACAGCAGGGAAACGGGCAACAAGCCACAACTGGTGCTGCAGTGGCAGTGAAATCGCGCGCCGCGACGTGGCGCCTGCGTTCACGCCGCGCGTTGACTGTGGCCTCCCGGCTGCTGATGGCGGCAGTCGTGGTGGGATGGTCGATGTTCCTGCACCCGTCGAAACTCGGCGGTCAAGCCGAGTATGTCATCGTCTCCGGCAGGTCCATGGAGCCCGTGCTGCGGACCGGCGACCTGGCAATCGTCCGACGCCAGGCGTCCTACGCAACAGGTCAGGTTGTCGCCTACCGCATCCCCGAAGCCGATGTCGGAGGCGGCATGCTCGTCATCCACCGAATCATCGGCGGGACGACCGCGGACGGCCTGCTTCTCCAAGGCGACAACCGTGACCACCCTGACATGTGGCGTCCTCGCGGCGACGACGTCGTCGGAACCCTGCGGTGGCACATTCCTCACGCCGGCACCGTGCTGGTCCTCCTTCGGTCGCCCCTCGTGGTGGCTGTCGCCGCAGGACTCACGGCGTTCTGGCTCGTCGCGATGCGAGGCAAGGCGGCAGGCGGTCGAGGGCCCGCAGATTCCGAGCCTGCTCCCTGGGTACCGATCCGCCCTCCGTCGGCAATGGTCCCCGGCTTCTTTTCATGCCACCGATGAGCCGCTACGGAGCCTTCCGCGTCATGGCCCTTGAGCTGGTCGCGGTCGTGCCAGCCGCGGGACGGCCCCCGAGCTCTGCCTCGATTACCGACAGCGTGTTTGATGCGGTCGACCTCCACGTAGGTAAACTTGGGCGGGTTGACATTCATCGATGTTGCGGGTGCACGCGCCCCGGTCGAGATCGCTGGCACACTGGGTGCTGACCACCACCTTGTTCTCCACCACGGACCGCCTGTGTCTGTCATCCTGCGGGCCACGGGATCGCATGAGCCTCCCGGGCTCGTGGTCGCCAGGGCGGAAGGCAGCAGCACGTGAGCATTAAGACCGGTTCTCTGCGCCACGACGCGCTGCTGTACGCCACCGACCAGGAGTTCACCGACGCGGTGTCGACGTTCATCCGCGAGGGTGTCGAGCAAGAGACGCCGGTCATCACGGTAACGACCCAGGCGAACATCGGGCTGCTGTGCGACGCGTTGGGCAGCGATGCGGACCAGGTCGAGTTCGTCGATGCCCAAGCCTGGTACCAGCATCCGCTTCACACCATCGATGCGTACCGTCGGACGCTCGACGACCGGCTGGCGGCGGGAGCTCCCAGCGTCCGTGTGGTCGGCGAGGTCCAGTTCGGCGAAACCGACGAGCTGCAGCGGGACTGGCTGCGCTACGAGGCGGCGCTGAACCAGGTGTTCGCAGACGCCGCGGCATGGATCGTCTGTCCCTACGACGAGCGGACGCTGCCGGCCTCGGTGGTGGAGCATGCCGGGCGCACCCACCCGCATGTGTGGCGTGGGCACGGGCGCTCCGCCAGTCAGACGTACACCGACCCTTGGAACGCTACGCGCCAACTGCTGACCTCGCCCCAGGTGGCCGGACCCGTCGTGGGGGAGATCGACATCGACGGCGACCTCTCCGCGACGAGGACGGCGGTGCGGGACATCGCTGCCGCCGCCGGACTCCAGGCCGACCGAGTCGAGGAGTTGACGCTCGCGGTGACCGAGGTGGTCACCAATGCGCTGGTCCACGGCGTTCCACCGGTGCTCCTGCGCTTCTACAACGACGGAGCCGCGCTCACGTGTGACATCAGTGACAACGGCGGAGGGTTCATCGACCCGCTGGCCGGATTCCTGCCACCGGCTGACGCAACCAAGGCCGAGGGCGGCAGAGGCTTGTGGTTGTCGCGCCACCTTTCCGACCGCTTGGAGTTCGTTCCATCGGATGGAAAGACGGTGCTCCGCCTGTCCAAGTCACTCAATCAGGCCTGAGGCCTGTGATGCGTCACCCCGGAGCGCCGCCGCCTCCATAGGACTGCAGCTACTTCACGGCTCTGGCCCGTCAGTGAGACACGGCACGCGCTAACGGCCGTATTGCGTCGTGGCTGCGGCTGAAGTTGTCGGGACATACGCTTCGCGGCCCCCGTTGCGCAGCCGCAACGTCGCGCTCGGCGGGACGTGCGGCCCGATCGGGCAGTTCCATGGATCGCTCGGGCAGATTTCTGCCCAGATCATCCCAGACGTCGGGGATGAGCCGTAGGGTCGGGCAGCTACCCCTCGTGGGAGACGATGGGATGCGTTCCTTCGACTCAGCGACAGCACCGTCGAGAACGCGGTGGGCTTCGGCGCCGCGGAGCGGTCGCCATGTGCCCGGGCGCGGTGACGCCCCGTCTCCGCCCGCGGCGACCTTCCAGGAGGACGCGAGTCCCTACGTCGACGACCTGCTGACTCTTCAGCGCCTTGCGGGGAATCGTGCGACGACCTCGGCCATCGCCCGCAACACGCGGACCACCGGACGAACGCGGCCGTTGACCCTGCAGCGGCACGGCCCCGACACGCCATCATCAACCGACCCCGGCGGGACGTCGGCCCAGTCGGGCCATACACCCACCATTCGGCTCAGTGTCCGCGTCGAACATGAGATGGACGCCCGGGAGTTCCTCATCGAGTTCGCGATCCAATATCAGGGCAATGACATCACGACGCGCGAGGAGGCCGAGAATGCCATCCGCGACGGGCGGGTTTACTGGGTCGTGGATGGCCAGCCAGCCGCCATCGACGAGGGTCCGCGCGTCACCAAGGAGGATGTGGAGAAGGGCTACAAGCTCGCGACAGTCTTCGCTGTCGGCGTTCCCGGTGCCGCCGAGAGCGAGATCGAGACCCTGCATGGCGACTTCTGGAAGCTGGGCGGGCCGTCACAGGCGGAGGTCAACCGGCAGACCAACGAGCTGTTCTGGAAGCTCACCGGCTACAAGGTCGGCAAGAAGCTCGACCCCAAGAACGATCCCGACGATCGCCTGATGGCCAACGACTGGCTGCGCCTGCGCGCCGAAGTCATGCACGGCCGGGAGAAGTACTACGAGCAGCCGGCGGACCTGCGCCACCAGCTCTACGAGCTCGTCCCCATCGAGGCGCGACCGTTTCTGTTCCGCGTGGGCGGCAAGGGAGGGGTCGAGCCGAAGGACTTCTTCACCGCGCTGCGCATCGCCAACAGGATCGCCGATCTCACGGCATCCGAGCGGGCCGAGTATCTGGCGCGGGTCACGGGTGAGAGCGACGACTGGGAAGCCTTCGAACGGTCAATCGATCGCTTCGTCGCTGAACGTGGCGCCCGCGGTGAGCTGGCTGAGGAGCGCGAGGACGTCAAGACGGCGCTGTTCGGCAGCGACACGCTGTACGCCGCCTATCAGAACTACATCGCGCTGCGGGACACTCCCCGGGGCGACAGCTCGTTCGGGCTCGACAGGCTCGAGGCAGAGGCCTTCGAAGAGCTGCGCGAGGAGTGGATCAAGCACGGTTTCACCAGCTTCCAACAGGTCGAGGACTTCTTCGATCCCCGAACGAAGGCGTTCCTCGACGTCTTCGAGCGGGAGGCGATGTTCGTCGCGCGGGAGATGCTCGACCGGTACCTGCACGTGCTGTTTGTGGAGGAACGCCGGCTGCGTGACGCGGCGGAAGTCGAGATCTTCTGGGGCAGGCTGACCGCCGTGGGCGACGATCGGGAGTCCCTCGTCGAGGAGTATCCCCTGCTGCGCGACGAGGACCTGCGCGACGAGCTCGGGATCGCGCTCAACAAGGAGGGCGCGCGAAGCATTGTGTTGCGGCAGGTGGCGAGGCGTCGCGGCGACATCGCCGAAACCCTCAAGAACCTGGAGGCGAAGCCGGAAATCATCTACGGCTTCGACGTGCTCCGCGAGCACACGCTGGTCGCTCAGGGTGTTGAGCCCGGCTCCGTGTACCACAGCATCGTCATGAACAAGAAGGACGAGATCGATCGGTCGAACTTCATCAAGAGCATCTTCCTGGCAGTGATCGCCATCGCGGCGGGCTTGCTGACGGGCGTCGGCGGTGCGGTCGCGGTGCTGGGCGCGGCGACGGCGGCGACGATCGGCGCGTACGAGACGCTCGAGGAGTACCGCCGCTTCGAGGTCGAGCACGCCGCTCACGGGGCGGGTCTGCTGTCCGATGATCCCTCTTTCGCCTGGGTCATCGTGGCTGCCGCGGGCGCGGGTCTCGACATGGCGGCGGTGAGCAAGGCAGTGCGCACGCTCCGCCCGGCGGTGCAGAGCTTCGAGTCAACGGGTGATGTCGCCGCACTTTCGGCCAAGTACGACGACATCGCCAGAAAGGTCACGGAGCCGGACGTCGTCAAGGCGCTCGATGATGCACGCGAGAGCATCCTCAAAGCCGCCCTCGCCAGGGCACGGGAGCAGCGGGCGTGGCAGGACGTCCTGATCCCCGCCCGCCGGCTCAACGACGTCCTCGCAGCGACGGGCGAGTCGTTCGCACGCCTGGTGTACGCCGTCTACGCGACGCTCAAGGTGCACGGTCGCAACCTCGAGGTGTTTCTCAAGACGCGCGAGGCACGAAAGCTACTCGGTCAGCTTGCTGCCGACCCGGCTGCCCACAAAGGCCAACTCGCTCAGCTGCGAGAAGGGTTTCTGGCAGCGCTCGCCACGCAGGAGCGTGTGGTCGCGCACGCGAACAAGCTCGGCCTACGCGACTTCGAGATCGACCATTGGATGCTGCGCTGGGCCCAGAAGCCGAACCTGTCCACGGACGAACTCCTCGCCCAGATGGATGTGTATGCCGCGCCCCTCGCGACGGCGCCTGGCAGCAAGTACCGCTACGCGACCGAGCTCATGGTCGCTGACGACACGACCCTGAAGCTGCTGGATGACTTCGAACTACGGATTTCAGGGCGCGGCGGCATCTCGAGCATCAAGGCCGTGAAGACGGCTGCTGGGGAGCGGGCCATCACCATCGAAGGCCGCGTGCTGCCCAGCATCGAAAATCGCCCGGTGAACGCCCCGAACTTCAACAAGACCAGCGCTGAAGGCGGAAGCCTGTTCACCGCCAAGGAGCTGGGGCTCAAGGCCAAGGATTGGGAGTGGGCACACCTGTGGGGTCCGGGTTTCGGCGACGAGGCCGCCGCTGGGCTCATGATGGCGCCACGCGAGGTCAACCAGCTGTTCCAGAACCGGGGTGTCGAGGGCTACATCCGCGACCTCGCCAAGCGAGCAGCAGCCGGCGGAGGAGAAGTCCGGGTTAAGGCGACCGCGACGTCGTGGGGGAGTCCGACACCGAGCGGGTGGACGCCACCGCGGGGCGCCGAGTTCCTGCAGCGCGCCGAGTACCGCATCACCCTCGACATGCCAGGCCACGGGAAGCGCACCGTGGAGGTGACGCTGAATGTGGCGGAACCGCCGACGTCGAAGCTGGCCGGCAAGGATCTCGACGGAGCCGTGGAGCTCGACGAGCTTCTGGAGTCCCTCGGGTTCTGAGGATTCCGGCGCCGGCAGCGGCAGTCGGCACGACAACGGCGTGCCTTGCGGAGGCCCCCGCACCGAATCCGAGGAGATCACGGCCGCGGGCGTGAGTCCGGCGACCGCGCGGCTGTGCCGCGAAGTCGCGCGGAGCGCGCGGTAGCCTCCCTCGCGATCGGGGCAGCGGCAGCGCGAAGGCGCGGAGGCTGGAGCAGGAGGGACGAGGCCATGGCGCGCACGGACGAGTACGAGGGGATGATCGCCGAAACGGTCGCGATCGGCGGCGCCGGAGGTGACCTGATCCACGCGTACTACGCCCGCCCGGCCGGCCCCGGGCCCTTCCCGGGGATGGTGGTCCTGCACCACCTGCCCGGCTGGACCGACTGGTACAAGGAGACCACCCGCCGGTTCGCCGCTCGGGGATTCGCGGCCATCTGCCCTGATCTGTACTGCCGGGTGGCACACGGTGACGCCGACGACGTCGGCGCTCGGGTGATGGCCGAGGGCGGCGTGCCCGACGAGCAGGTCATCGCCGACGCCGATGGCGCGAACGCGTTCCTGCGGTCGTTGCCGGTGCTCAACGGCAAGGTCGGCGCGTTCGGGACGTGCTCGGGGGGTCGGCACGCCTACCTCGTGGCGTGCCTCGGCCAGGCTGTCGACGCGGCGGTGGACTGCTGGGGCGGCCGGGTCGTGATGACCGAGGAGGACTACAACGACCGCGTCACCCTCAACCCGATCGACCACACCGACCGCCTGCAGTGCCCGCTGCTGGGGCTCTTCGGCGAGGAGGACCACAACCCCGACCCGGCGCAGGTGGACCAGACCGAGGCGGCGCTGCGGGAACACGGCAAGGACTACGAGTTCCACCGGTACCCCGGCGCTGGCCACGGATTCTTCTACTATCACCGGCCCCAGGCCTACCGGGCCGAGCAGGCGGCGGACGGCTGGGAGAAGGTGTGGAGCTTCCTCGACCGGCACCTGCGCTGAGCACGGACGGAGAAAGGACCATCAACGATGTGCACCGCGATCGCCGAGAAGGCGCCCATCGAGGGTGCCGCAAAGGGCGCCGGCGGCTGGTTCGGCCTCAACCAGCTCTACCTCGCCTACGACCACCCGTTCCATGTCGACCTCGAGCATGCGCTGTGCGTGAGCTTCGTGCGCGAGGCCGCGGACACGACCACGCGGGTGGCGGTGGAGCTGCCGCGGCAGGCGGCTCGAGATCTCGCCCATCGCATCCTCGCCGCTCTTGACCGCGCCGAGGACTGCGAGGCCCGGTAGCCGGCTGGGGTGGACCGGCTGCAGCAACGTGATGGTGTCCCGATGCTCACGATGCGGACGCTGACCCACGAGGAGCGCGACGCGGCGGTGCGCCTCATCAACGCAGCCGCAGGCTGGTACGCGGAGTTCCTCCCACCCGAGGAGGTCCCCGACCCCGAGATGACGTCGGAGCAGTGGAGCGTCGAGGCCCGCCGCATGACCTGGTACGGGGCGTACGCGGACGAGGAGCTCGTCGGCGTGATCGGACTCGAGTTCGTCGAGGACGTGGCGTTGCTACGGCACTGGTACGTCGACCCGGCCAGCCAGCGTCGCGGCGTG